>JBOHYH010000102.1:0-33820 GCA_050737775.1 Arenimonas sp. | reverse complement strand
CCTGCGTTTTCGCCGGCAGACAATGGCGAAGCGCGGCTAAGTGGTGGTGTACCGGTTGCGGTGACGTTCTGCAGGATATCGGCTACTGACTGGAAGCCTTGTTTCTCGATATCGGCACGGGAAATCACGAGAACGGGCTGCGCCGTTTCTTTATCCACTTGGCGGATGCGGGAACCAGTAACTTCCATGCGCTCCAGGGTTTTGACATCGCCCTCTTCTTCCTTATCTTGAGCGAAGGCCGAAACCGATGTGATAGATGATGCTGCGCAAACAAACAATGCGAATTTGATAGCACCAGACAGCTTTGTTTTCTGAGTCATGATGATGTGCCTCTATATAGAGTTGATTTCTAGGTTTCCTAGTATTTGAAGATGCCGAGCTGCCCGCGTTAGATCCTTCCCCCGCGTGCCCCCCGGCTCGATTCCCAGCGCGATCCCCCGGCTTGGAAAGCAGAATATAACTTGTTTTTCACACTTAAAAATGTTCGGAGGAAATTATTTAATGTCGCAAAGTGTGATTAACATCTCAGAACTCGAACTATTGCCCGCGACAGGCCTGGGTTTCGATAGCAATAAATTCACATCAGTTAACAGTTTTTTACCTAGAAAAGGGGCCTAAAACTTGTTAATTCAATGTTATAGTCGCGAGGTTGGATTATCGGGGCTCGCTTTCGTCGAGGATCTTCCGGCAAAAACTAAGACTAAATCTCTAGCAATTAATACGGGGTAGGTATGAAATCAAGTAATAATTCCCGATTGCAGCGCAATCGGTTGGCCCAATCTTTGGCGCTCGTACTCAGCATGCAATTCGCCGGTGGTCTAATGGCGCAAGAGGCAAGCAAGCCTGATGCGACAGAAGAAACAAAAGAAGAATCGAAAGAACTCGAAGCAGTGCAGGTTATCGGATCGCGAATCAAGCGCTCCGAAGTTGAAGGACCGTCGCCTGTCACTGTGATTCGCAGCGAGCAGCTGGTAAAAGAAGGCTTCAGCTCAATCGCAGATGTCATCGAGTCGCTTAGCCAAAATACCGGTGCAGCACAAAACGACCTTAACTCGGCCGGTGGTTTTACCCCGAATGCCGCAGTCATCAACTTGCGTGGTTTAGGCCCAGGCCGCACCTTGCTGCTTATCAACGGTCGTCGTGCAAACGATTATCCATTTCCTTATAACGGAAGAAGCAACTTTCAGAACTTCAATAATATTCCGATTGCGGCAGTAGATCGCATTGAAATATTGGCGGGTGGTGCATCTGCCATTTATGGTTCCGATGCCGTCGCTGGTGTTGTCAACGTTGTGATGAAAGAGTCTTATGAAGGCAACAGCGTAAAGCTCAAGGCACAAAGCTCAACTCAGGGTGGTCGCAGTCTGTTTGATCTGCAATGGGTAGGCGGTGGATCGACCGACGATTGGAGCTGGATATATGCCGTTGAAAGTTTCAACGTCAATCCGGTATATGCATTCCAACGCGAATTCATGGACTCTGCACAAGACAATCCAGCGCCTCCGGGTGTTAATGGTTCTGCCGGTGTTGGCGGATACCAACCACCTATCGGCATCCAGATTCGCCGGGTCGGTGGCGCAACGCTTAACTCCTACTTGCAACCTGCCGGTCGTGATTGTTCGAATGTGCCGGGTTTCCGTCCACATACCTATACCAGCAGTGTTAGTGGTACAACGTTGGGCCCAGGTTGTGGCTACGATGCCTCGCCTGCCCAACAATCGATTTCCAACGGCAATAATGCGTTGTCCGCATATGTCTATGGCACCTTTGCAATCAATGAAAATTTATCTGCGTGGGCAAGCTTGTCCGGATTTAACTCCAAGTCGGACCTGTCCGGCGGTGTTGAACAATGGTTTGGCGGCCCGCAGCCTAATGCCACCTTCTATGACCCGCAGTTCGGTGTCAGAATTTTGCCGATCCGCACCTTGACGCCAGAAAGCTATGGCGGTATCAGCGGTACGGACCAGAAATTCAAAGAAAAGTCGTTTGATCTTGCCTTTGGTTTGAAAGGAACGATTGCTGATCGCTTTGATTGGGATTTGACGCTGAGTACGGCTAAATACAATGCAATTCGCGATCGTCCACGTTTAACCGTCGCTGGCGCAACCGCTTACTTCATGGGCCCTCAGCTCGGTGTCACCACGGGCGCCACAGCCCCCGGCGTTCCTGCCGGTGTGCCGATTTATCAACTTAACCTGAATCGTTTCTACGGAGCTATTTCGCCTGCTGACTATGCCTCGATGTCAACGATGGTGCATTACGACGGCGAGTCGAAAAATGCTGCGATGAGTTTTGTGGTTACCGGCGATCTTTTTGACATGCCGGCCGGTCCGGTTGGTTTTGCTGCAGTAGTGGAAGCAACCCAGCAATCCTATGATCTGGAAACCGATGCTCGAATTTTCCCGTCCGTGCGTACCGTCTACAATCTGACGGGTACCGGTGGTGGTGGTGAGCGTTCGCGTTATGCGCTCGGCACGGAATTCAAGATTCCCCTTTTCGATATGCTGACATTGAGTTTGGCGGGCCGTCTTGATAAATATGACGACATCACCGATGTAGACGATGCTAAAACCTGGGGTGCAGGTCTGGAATTCAGGCCTTTTGATAACTTGCTGGTTCGTGGTAACTATTCCACCAGCTTCAAAGCACCGGATATGCACTACGTATTTTCGGAACGCAGCGGCGCGTTTCAGGGCATCGTTGACTACAATCGTTGTACGGCGAACGGTATTGCCACCAACGTGTGTGCTTCAGCTGGCGGAACCTACAACTACTCGGCATTTATTACATCGCAAGGTCAACCTGGCCTGAAAGAAGAAACCGGTAAATCATTTACGGCTGGTTTCGTCTGGGATATCACCGATTCACTCGCACTTTCGTTGGATTATTATCGCGTTGATTTGAAAGACGTGGTTATTGTCCAATCGGGTGCCGATATCCTGACGGCTTCTTCCGGTTGTTTGACAGGCGTGTATCCGACCACCGGAGCGCCTTATCCGTACGCTGCAGGTTCTGAATATTGCAATAATATCAATGCACGTATCGACCGCGATTCGCTTGGTGCGATTTCGGAAATTCGTAGTGGACCAATCAATCAGGCGTTCCTGGGAACAAAAGGTATCGATGGGTCGTTGACTTATCGTTGGGATACCGATCGTTATGGCAACTTCAGCTCAAGCCTGTCCTGGTCGCATGTATTGGAACAAACAGATCGTGCAACTCCGACAGATCCTTTGAGAAGCTATCGTGACGACAATGCGAATGCGGATTTCCGCAGCCGTACCCGTCTGAACCTCGGCTGGTCGAAAAACGATTGGGATGCAACGATTCTGGTAACCCAACTGGGCAGCTTCCCGGTTTGGCAGCCAGCTGCAGCAACGGCTCGTGGTCTGGATTCCCGCATCGGAACTTTCACGACATGGAATCTGAATATCGGTAAAGAGGTAACTGAAAATCTGTCTGTACGCGGCTATGTCAACAATGTTTCCGACAAGACATCCCCGACCGACACGACGTTCAATGCCTACCCTTACTTCTGGCGTGCGTATAGTCCTATCGGCCGTGAAATCGGTGCCGATATTACAATCAAGTGGTAATAATCTGATTTTTGTTTTTAAGCCCGGCTTATGCCGGGCTTTTTTTTGCCGACAGAATTGGTGTGTCTGTGAACTTGAAAGCTGGCATATAATTCTGGGCCACTTGGAGTTTTTCTAAAGCCATATCGAGTACAAGATGAATTTACTGAAAACACTGCTTATTGTTTTATTGTTGTTGCCTGGAAGCTTGCTCGCCAACGATCAAATTTCAATCCAGGACTTTGTCAAACACCCGGCCTACAGCAGTGCCAAAATTTCGCCGAAGGGCGATTACTTGGCGATTACGGTTGAGAAAGACGAACAAGATGTGCTTGTCGTACTGGATATCAAGACATTAAAAACGAGCAGCATTAATGTTTTGCCTGACAAGGTCAGTGTCGGCTCCTTTTATTGGGTAGGTCCTCGACGACTGATGTTTTCCGACGTTAGAAAAATCGGAAGGTTTGCACAACCTTTCAGTTCAGGACAATGGTATGCCGTAGATGCAGATGGCAGACGTGCAAGAACGCTGATTGCGTATGGTGTGTGGGACCCGTTAAATCCTAATAAATCCATTCCGCGTTCGGAAAGGTATAGTTTGCTCGAAACCCTGCCGGAAGACGATTCAAAAGTAATCATGGAGGTTATCTCGCCGAAAACAACCGAAGGTGTCGGAACTGCCGTCGTGTTGATGGATACGCTCAGGGGCCAAAGAACCGTGTTGGCGAAAGCCCCGGTGGAAAACTGTAGTATTACGCTGAATGCCGAAAACCAACCCCGCTTTGCGATTTGTAGCGAGAGCAAGGGAGATGATGGACGTTTTGAAGAGCATTCCGCGTTATACAAGCTCAGTGATGATGGCGCATGGTCACTGGTAAATAAATCAAAATCCACGGGTCAACGAATTTCGGTAGTCGGCACTTCTCCGGATGGGAAAATTTATGCGACTGCCGATGACAGGAAAAAACCTGCTGCGTTCGGTTATTTGAATAAGGACACGGGTGCTTTTGAGTCAACATTTCAAGATCCTGTCGCCGATATATCCAAATTTATCGTGGCGACTGATCGCAATACGGTGCTTGGTGTCGTTACCGAAGCGGGCGGTCCAAAAGTACAGATGTTTGACGAGGCATCGCCGGATGCACAATTGTATTTGTCACACTCGCAAGCATTTCCCAAACAGTACGTCGATTTTTCCGGCGCAACATTGGACGGCAAGAAAATTCTCTTTTCCGTCAGTAGCGACCGTAACCCCGGTGAGCTTTATTTGTATGATCGTGACACTGGCAAGGCACGGTTTTTGTTGCGAAATCGCCAATGGCTGGCTTCGGAAAAAATGGCAGAGGTAAAGCCGGTCAAAATCAAATCACGAGACGGTATTGATTTATACGGCTATCTCACCATTCCAAAAGGCAAGTCACTAAAAAGCAATTTGCCCTTAATTGTAAATCCGCACGGCGGCCCTATTGGCCCCAGAGATAACTGGGGCTTTAACTGGGAAGCCCAATTATTTGCAAGTCGTGGTTATATGGTGCTGCAATTGAATTTTCGCGGCTCTGGTGGCTATGGAAAGGCCTTTCAAGACATGGGCCATGGCGAGTGGGGCGAGAAAATGCAAAATGACCTGACGGACGCTACTCAGTGGGCTATTAAGGAAGGCCATGCCGATGCCAAGCGCATTTGCATTTATGGCGGCAGTTACGGTGGTTACGCCTCACTTATGGGGGTCGCCAAAGAACAAGGCTTGTATCAGTGTGCGGTCGGTTATGTCGGTGTTTATGACTTGGCAATGATGTACACAAAGGGTGATATTCCAGAGCGGGAATCGGGGCGTCGTTATTTAAACCACACCATTGGCAAAGACCCCGCGATTCTCAAAGCTCGTTCGCCTTCAGAGCTGGCCTTTAAAATTAAAGTACCGGTGTTTCTGGCGGCCGGCGCACGCGATGTTCGGGCGCCACCAGAACATACCGAAGCGATGCGCGATGCCTTGATCAAGGCAGGCAATTCGCCGGAGGAAGTCATTATCCAATCCGGTGAAATGCATGGCTTCTATGAGGAAAAGAATAATTTGAATTTATATACCAAGATGCTCGCCTTCTTCGACAAGCATATCGGTGCTGACAAGAAATAAGGCAGCGATACGCGGCATTTACAGCCGCGTATCAGGGCCCGGTGTAATACCGGAGCTTGTTTGGAAATGCCGGACCATCATGGGCCGGCATTTTTTTGCACATTTGATGCAGTCTCATCGAGCAAGGACGAGCGACTGGCGGATTTTCATCCAGAAAAGACTGGCGCTCTGGCATGGTAATGCGAGATTTCTTCTTGAGCTTTTTTGAAACTCCACAAATCAAGGGCGGACCATGCCAGTCAAACTCAACGCTAAACAAATGACACCTTTATTGCGGATCGCATGCGCAGTGATTTTGCTGCTATCGACGGCCTGTGTTCCGGGTGGAGGGGCCGCAACGAAAATTCCATTCGAACAAAAGCTCGCATCAAAAAACAATTCAGAAAAAGTGCTAGTCGTCGTACTCCCCGGTCGCGGTGACGATGTCGCCAATTTAAAGGCGAGTGGTATTGCGGATGCGATTCAAAATGCCATGCCGGAAGCAGACGTTGTGTTGACCGGCATCAGTCTGGCTTACTACATGGAAGGACGCATGCCGGCGAGACTGCACGAAGAGATTATCGCGCCGGCGCGCGCGCGTGGCTACAAAGAGATATGGCTGGCGGGTGCGTCCATGGGCGGCATGGGCGTGCTTATGTATGACCGTGAATATCCTGGCGATGCCACCGGCCTGGTGCTTTTAGCGCCCTATCTCGGCGGGCGCAAAGTGCTTAAGCAAATCAATGAAGCCGGCGGACTAGCTAATTGGGATGCCGGCCCGGTGCCAGCCGCCGTAGATGGCAATAATTTTGATCGCGAATTATGGCGTTATCTAAAAACCTGGCAGAACCAAAACAAGGCACGTAGCAATCATGTTTGGCTTGCTTACGGTGAAGGTGACCGTCTAAGTGCAGTCATGCCACCCTTGCAGAAGCTTCTCAAACCGGAGCATATTTTTGTCCGGGAAGGTGGGCATGCCTGGGTAGTATGGACGCCTGCCGCAAAAGAAATATTCACCGTCATTGAAAGTGAGCGTGCGAATAGCACTTCGAAGTAAGGATATTCATCAAATAAAAAGGCCCGCAATGCGGGCCTTTTTAATGCTGCGATGGATGATCTGGAAATTAAAACTCTATGCGCAATCCGAGTGCCAGATTTTGTTGGTTGACGCCATCGCGGCCGAATGTTTTTTCATAATACATAAAGCCGGAACGTCCCTTGCTCATGATGGCCGAAAGACCCAAGCCTATGCGGTAGAAGTCGGCGTCGTACGGCGCATCGCTGAGCGTGATTTCAGTGCCGGTCGGATCGTTGATAAAGCGGGCAGTCGCTGCGCCCGGGTCCGAGTTGTACTCGTGTTCCCATTCAAGCTGGAAGTGTGGCGTTAACACGCCCCAATTTGTACTGATAGCACGGGTAAACTTTCCACCCAGAATGCTGGCCAGGGAGTCCAGACTGCGTTCTTCCACAATCAGCCCCAATCCGGCGCCAGGTCCGGAGGACACCAGCGTTTCCTCGATACGGTCGAAGTCCAGTTTGGTATAGAGCAGGCGACCATACGGGCCAATGCTCCAGCCGCCTTTTTGGAAATCACGTCCGAAGGTGGCGCCAATGCTGAGCAAATCACCGCCAGAATCCGAACGTGCGGTTTGATTCACAGTCGTAAATCCGCCGATTCCGTCGGGAATGGTGTAATTGATTTGTCGCACCATGTCGTAATTATTCTTGCCGAGCGTTATCACGCCGTCGGTATACCAGCTATTGTTTCTAAAGTAGGTGCCGTAAGCCGACAATGTGTAGCCGTGAGCATCCACGCCGCCTTGGCCGGGCGCCAGATCGGTGTCTTGGTTGTTATAGCCAAGTGCGGCACCGAAAATGAATTTATCGCTGTAACGGTAATCGACACCGAGCGTGAGGCCATGAATGTCGAAGTCGAAATCTGGTGTTATGCCTGCAGCATCGGCATCGCCACTTCCGATCGTGCCGCTGGCGAAAAAGCCCCAGCGCTGGAAGTCGCCACCCACCTCGGTGGCAGAAGATTCACCGGTCAAACTCTTGACCAGGCCACCGAGTGAGACGTTGCCATTTTTTCCGTTCAGTGCAAGGCCATCGAAGCTGCTGCCTTGCGTGCCACTGCGAAGGGCGGCAATGCGGGCATTGAGCGTTTCGAATTGACGGGAAGCGGTCAACATCGATGCACGCGCCTGAGCTGCCTGTGTGTCTGGCAACAAAGCGTCCAACGCCTCTACGACATCAGCCGGATTCGATGCGGCATTGTTGGCTAGTTCCCGGCAACGTGCCCTAAAGTCAATTTGTTCCGACGTCGGGCTATTCAACGTGTTCAAGCTCGTGCAAATGCTGTCGAGTGCGGTCGCTAGTTCAAATTGATTGCGACTTAAGTTCGGAATGCCCGCCAGCTTCACACCATTGGCAGTGAAGCTTACAAATACGGTTGGGTCATCTTGTCGCGTTGCCGTGATTGTCACCGTGCCGGGTGTGTTACTGAGCGTCGCCGTATTGGAAGCGGCACCGGTACCGGAGGTTACATTGCTGGCTACCCCCAATGTTGATCCTGCGGTAATGCTCCAGTTGATCGTTACACCGGCAGTGGAAATTCCATTATTTTTCGCATTCACGACTAATGCAGATGCGAGAGGCGAGCCCGGTGTGGCGTTCTGACTATTGCCCGAGACAATGGTCAAAGTCCTGGTCAATGTCGATGTGGCAGTGAAGGTCGCCACTGCGGTGGCATCATCTGCGCGCGTACCGGTAATGACGATAGGTCCGGGTATTGGGCCGAGATTGACGGTGATGCTTGCCTGGCCGGCGGCGGCGTTGGTCACACTGGTAGGTGCACTCAACGTAGCGCTACCTGACACGACCGCCCAGTTGATGGTGACGCCTGGCGCGAAAATGCCGTTGTTTTGAGCAAGTGCTACCAACGGTAACGGTAGGGTCGTGCTGGTAGGCGCGGTTTGTCCGTTACCGGAAAATACCGTCAAGGTTCTTACCAGAGTTGCGGTGGCAGTAAACGTTGCGATTGCGGTTCCATCGTCGGCGCGGACACCGGTAATGGTTACCGGCCCCGGGGTCGCAGGCATGGTCAGTCCGATACTCGCCTGGCCCGCGGCATTGGTGACCGATGTCGCAGCACTCAGGGTGCCGCCGGTGCTTGTCCAGTTAACCGTAATGCCCGGCGCATTGACGCCGTTGTCCTGTGCCAATGCAACCAGAGGTGCGGGCAAGGCAGTGCTGGTAGCCGCATTTTGTCCGTTGCCTGAAAAAACCGTCAGTGTCCGCACAATCGCGGTAACAGTGATCGTGAAACTCTCTGTGGTATCAGCAACGAAGGTGTCCGCAGGCCGTGAGGCAGTCACAATATAAACGCCCGGCACTGTAGCGGTAAAAGTAGCTTGCGTATTTCCTAATCCGTCCGTGGTTGTTATTGCGCTCAGCGCTCCATCGCCAGGATTGGTCGTTACACCCCAGGTAACCACAGTGCCGATCGGTGCAGCAAGGCTGGCGCTGCCGTATCTGGCAACGACGTTCGTAGTGGTGCTTGCGGGAATGCTGGTAGCCCCGGAAACGGGAGTCAACGCAGCCGCTTCGACAAGAACAGTGAAAGGAACGGGTGCTGGCGGGCAACCCGGCAGCGCTGTTGGACAACCAACTCGTGCTTCGATATTTCGAGTACCGGCTGTAAACAATTGGTTGGTGGTACTCGCATTGCCCGCAGCATTATTGGCCACGGTGGCCAGTGAAGGGCCGCTAGGCAGCGTGAAAAAATCTGTTGAATACGTAGCACCAGAACCGGCGCCGTTAACCAGAAGATTGGTGCTTAGCGTGAACGACCTTAATTGGTTGGTAGTGACACTGCTTGGAGATGTTGGCGTAAACGCGTAGACATTATTGGTGTTTAAACCGAATGTCACGGAAGTGGAGCCATTGAAGCAAGTGGTGCAATTGACTTGAATGCCTACGGAACCGCCACCGGTAGGTCCGGCGGTCACATTGAAGCTCACCAGATTGCCGGTAGGACTGAAAGTGGAGCCCGTGATGGTGGCCGGCAACGTTACGCCGCCGGTAGTATCACCAATAGCTGTGAAGGTAAGGTCGGTCGGTGTGCATGAACCGGCGCCGGTATCCTGCAGAAGCACCGAAAACCCTTGAACCGTTGAAACGTTAACAGTGGCAGAGGGTGCGCCACTGATGAAAATTTCGCAGCCGGTGGTCGCGAATACCTGGGGTGCCCAGCCGAGCATCAATAAAAATGCTGCCAGAACTAATCGTTTAACAAGGGCAGTGCGGGCACCCAAGAAAGTGTTCCGAATGCTCAAATTCGATGAATGCATAAACGTATTCCCCTAAACATTTTTGTGTGGAAGCATAATGACAAACGCAATTCAGAACGCTAAATGGACAATAGGCAACATGTCCTTTGTCGCTTAAGTGGCGAGCCTGAACCGTAAAACGCATACTACGGCAAATGAACTCTCGGCCAAACAAAAAAAATCTGATTGCCGCACCAACTGAAGCGCTCAATGCAAAAACGCAAACATCCTGGCCTAGTCTGACAGGAATTCGTGGACTGGCGGCAATTTGGGTGCTGCTGTTGCACACCTATCTGATTGCCGGTAATGGTGGTGGGGTTTGGCCTCCGTTCGCTTGGGTAATGGCGATGGGAGGTATGGGCGTTGACATCTTCTTCACGCTGTCAGCTTTTCTGCTCAGCATGCCGTTTGCCGAAGCGATTCGGCAAAATCAGCCACACCCAGATTTGGGTGGGTATGCGAGACGACGTTTTTTCCGGATTTTTCCCGCTTATTACTCCCAGGTTTTGCTGGTCATGTGCTTGGCAGCCTTGGGCGTCGGAGTGGGGATGCCTTGGAGTTCGCCCACTATGGGTGGCATGGCGGCGCACGCAGTCTTGTGGATTAATGCCTGGCCGCTGATACCGGCCTATGTTCCGACGTGGTGGACCTTGCCGGTCGAATTCGGTTTTTATTTGCTGCTGCCGTGGTTGGCAAAATGTTTGACCGACCGTCGCTGGTATTGGCTGTTGCTGGGGATCGCGTTCAGTCTGCTGTATCGCCATCTATTGCTTGGCCTTGGGTTAAGCCGAGCAGAGGAAGTGTATTGGGTCGATCATTTGCCGGGCCGGCTGTTTCAATTTTTGATCGGCATGCTAGCTGCCTATTTCTTCGTGCGATTACGCGAGCAAAAAAAATTGCCGGGGCAAAGCTCGAGAAATTTGATGATCGTGTTCTCGACCCTCATTTTTCTTTCGTTGCCAGCGCTTGGTTGGTTACAGGGCGGCGATATTTATCACGGTGCGCCGTCAAGACATCCGGTGTTGGCATTTTGGCATCTGTACGCGTCAATCTGCGTTGCGGTGATTTTGATCGGAGTCAGCTCTGGACAAAATTTCTTCGATATCATTCTGCAGTCCATGCCTTTGCAATGGCTTGGTCGCATCAGTTACGGCGTCTATCTATGGCATTACCCGGTGCTGGTGATATTGCGTGAAACCATGGGTGGCATGCAGGCGACAAGAGATGATTTCGCAAACTTCTTTATCTCGGGTTTTCTGATCTCAATAACATTAGCGTTCCTGTCCTGGCATTGGCTGGAAGCACCTATTCTAAAACGGGTTGGCTCAGGCGCTGCCTGATGATCTTTGTAGCCGCGCGTCCAGTCGGCTCAGGAAAAAGGCGAATGACGCGCCAATCGAGTTTGCGAGTCTCCGTTCGATCCAACCGCCAATCAACGGTACTGCAAACCGAAATCGTGATACCCATACAAGCCGTGTTTTTCTCTCGACGCCATGCAGCTCCAGTCGACCAAGTTCATGATGAAAGGGAAGCTTCAGCTTGAAGGGCCCGCGCAGGGAAAGTATCCGGTATTCATATGCATGCGGCGGATCGAACACATTGATCGTTTCTTCAAAAAGAATGCTGCCCTTGCGTACTTCGCGTAACGCACCGAGGCCATTGGGGTCTGTTTCGCCGGAGCGAAGCATGCGGCATCGGATAGTCGAGGTACTCAAAAAAGCGACATGGTCACTAATGCCGGCAAAAACTTTCTCGATGTCGAAATTGAAATCATGAGTCACGCAGACTTCTTTCATCGGCTTATTTTCCGGCCACGAAAATCATTACGTTGCATACGAGTGCTGCCATCCAGACCAGACTACGCAAAGGCGCCTTGTTGGCGAGGTACAAAATGCCGTACAAAACCCGCAAGCCAATGAAACTCAGGGCCAGCATATCAATGCGGGCCTGATTGGCGGCGGCCATCTGCGCCACGATAACGGCCGCGGCGAATAAGGGGAATGCTTCAAAACTGTTCAGGTGGGCAGCATGGGCGCGCTGCGCCGCGCCTTCAAGTTTGCCCTGCCAAAGCCGGACATTGAAGTTGTTGTAGCGGGGGCCGCGCACTTTGGCGACGCCGGTCCACAGAAAGGGCATTAATCCTGCGGCCAGCACGCAATAAAGAGCAATCGTCATAGTCGGGTTTTCCATGTGATGAAGGCCGCAGTATGCCTAATTTCTAGAGTCGCGGCTCTTAAAACAAAGTCATAAACGGGTTGTCGCTGGGCGGGGCTGACTGTTATAATTTTGAACTAAGTTGGGAATTGCTGTGGCCTTGGGCTGCCGAGGTGTCTGCCATGCAAAAACATCTTGCCGAAGGCCAAAAGTTGGCCTTGCAGGTAGCGAAGTGGCAGGTCTTGGTGGGTGTTACGGCAATGTTGCTTGGCTGGGCTTTATTTGGCCGAGCCGCTGGTCTTGGGTTGATGGCAGGGGTGCTGTCGATATTGCTGGGAAGCCTGGCAATGGCGCAGCTTTCGCTCGGTGGCGGAATTCAGCCTGCTGGTCGCGTGTATTCCCGGTTCTGGCTGGGTCTGTGTTTGAAATGGTTAATCGTGGGGTTGGTCCTATTCCTGTCGTTTCGCATGAAGGCGCTTGCGCCGCTGGCGATTGCGACCGGAGTTATTCTGGCCCTGGTAGTGTTTCCACTCGTGGCAATGTCTGGCGGTAAGGTGAAACGTGAGCACTGAAGCTGAAAGCGGCGGTACAACAGAATATATCCAACACCATTTGCATCACTGGCAAATCAAGGTGGGCGATGGCGCATTCATGACCATCAATATCGACAGTGTGATTTTTCTGCTGTTGATGTGCGGTATTTTTCTCGGCGTGTTCCTGTATGTTTCCCGCCGTGCAACGGCAGGCGTTCCGGGCAAGCTGCAATGCGCTCTCGAAATGATGGTGACCGGCATTGATGGTCTGGTTCGCGAAACCTTCCACGGCCAGAGCAAATATATTGCACCGCTTGCAGTCACCATTTTCGGACTCGTGTTCCTGATGAACTTCATGGACATGGTGCCAGTTGATTTATTGCCTTGGCTCTGGGCCAAGGCCGCCGGTGCTGCCGGCCATGATCCGCAGCACGCCTATCTGCGCGTCGTGCCGACCGCCGACATGAACACCACGCTGGGCATGTCGATCGGCGTATTCATGCTGATCCATTATTTCGGTATCAAACACAAGGGTATTGGCCTGTTTGTAAAGGAAGCCTTTACTGCGCCTTTCCATGCAAACAGCACGGCCGGCATGATTCTGCTGGCGCCAGCCAATTTCGGGCTGCGTCTGATCGAAGAAATGGTGCGTCCGATTTCCCTCAGTCTGCGACTGTTCGGCAACATGTATGCCGGTGAATTAATCTTCATCCTGATTGCCGTCATGACCCTGGGCTCCTCGCTTTCGAGTGGCATGACCTACGCGATGATGCCTATGCAATTTTTCGCCAGCTTCATCTGGACCGGTTTCCACATTCTGGTCATCACCCTGCAAGCCTTCATCTTCATGATGCTGACGGTGGTCTATCTGAGCATGGCGTCTGAAAAGCACTAAACGTTTTTGTTTCATTTTTTCGATTCACATTTTTCAACTTAACTTTGCAACACAACGGAGAGCAACATGGAAAACATCAATCTTATCGCTGACGTAATGGGCATGACCGTTATCGCAGCCGCCCTGTTGATTGGCTTGGGCGCACTCGGCACCGCTATCGGCTTCGCCATCCTTGGCGGTAAATTCCTGGAAGGCGCAGCTCGTCAACCAGAACTGACCCCAATGCTGCAAACCAAATTGTTCATCGTGGCTGGCTTGCTCGATGCGATTCCAATGATTGGCGTCGCGATTGCATTGTTGCTGATCTTCGCAAATCCATTCATCAACGCACTCAAAGCTGCCGGCGCTGTTTAAGTTGTAGCCAAAGGTATGCAGCCGACGGCATGGTGCTGTCGGCCAATAGGAGTAGGTTATGGATCCCAATATCACACTGATCATCCAATGCGCCGCGTTTTTCTCGGTCGCTTGGTTGGTGATGAAATTCGGTTGGCCGCACATCATGGCGGCGATTGAAGAACGTCAAGCCAAAATTGCCGAAGGTCTGGCCGCTGCGGATCGCAGCAAGTCAGAGCTCGCGCAAGCCGAAGAACGCGTCAATGAACAATTGCGTGAAGCTCGCGGCAAGGCAGCGGAAATCATCGCCCAGGCAGAAGCTCGCAGAAATCAGATCATCGACGACGCCAAGCAGGAAGCTATTGTTGAAGGCAATCGCCAGAAAGCAGCAGCACAAGCCGACATCATCGCTGCCACCACGAAAGCAAAGGAAGATCTGCGCAAGCAAGTGTCGGCCCTGGCTGTCAAGGGCGCTGAAAAACTGATCAAGCGTGAAATCGACGGCAATGCCCACAAGGCCTTGCTCGACGAACTCGCTGCTGAAATCTGAGCTAGATCATGAGCGAAGCCCTTACTCTTGCCCGCCCTTACGCACGTGCCGCTTTTTCAATTGCACGCGAACAAAGCCGTCTCGCACAATGGTCGCAGGCACTCGGTTTTTCGGCGGTTGCCGCTGAAATTCCCTCGGTGAAAAATGCACTCGGCGATCCGCGTGTAGGTGTGGCCGTCATCAACGAACTGCTCAGCCCGCCCGGTGATGCCGATGCGAGCTATCAGCAATTTTTGACCGTGCTGGCCGACAATCATCGTCTGCCTTTGCTGCCTGAAATTGCCGCCTTGTTCGACGAATTGAAAGCCGATGCCGAACGTGTGGTGAAAGCGACCGTAACGTCCGCGAAAACGCTGGATGCCGCCGAGCTAACCCAACTGCGTAATGCCCTGAAAAAGCGTTTCGACCGCGAAGTGGAAATCACCGCGCAAGTCGATGAAAGCCTGATCGGCGGCGTGGTGATCAACACCGGCGACGTAGTAATTGATGGCTCGATCAAAACCAAACTGGCTCGCTTGCAAGCGAGCTTAACGAACTAAATTGAAACACCGGGTTACACCGGCTGAGGACTCACCCATGCAAACGCTCAATCCGTCCGAAATCAGCGAACTGATCAAGACCCGCATCGAAAAGGTCAAACTGGCCGCCGAAGCGCGTAATGAAGGCACTGTCACTTCCGTCTCCGACGGTATCGTGCGTATCCACGGCCTGGCCGATGTGATGCAAGGCGAAATGATTGAATTGCCGAACAACACCTACGCACTGGCTCTGAACCTCGAGCGTGATTCGGTCGGTTCGGTGGTGCTGGGTGATTACAAAAATATCCGCGAAGGCGATATTGCGAAAACCACTGGCCGCATTCTTGAAGTTCCAACCGGTCCCGAATTGCTCGGTCGCGTATTGAATGCACTCGGCGAGCCAATCGACGGTAAGGGCCCATTGAACGCAACTTCTTCCGCGCCAGTGGAAAAAGTAGCTCCGGGCGTGATCTGGCGTAAGTCGGTATCGCAACCTGTACAAACCGGTTACAAATCGGTCGATGCCATGATTCCAGTCGGTCGCGGTCAACGCGAACTGATCATCGGCGATCGCCAAACCGGTAAAACCGCCATGGCCATCGATGCCATCATCAATCAGAAAGGTACCGGCGTTAAGTGCGTGTACGTGGCGATTGGCCAGAAAGCATCGACCGTTGCCAACGTGGTTCGCAAACTCGAAGACAATGGTGCGTTGGCTCATACGATTGTTGTAGCCGCTACCGCTTCCGAATCGCCTGCCATGCAATACATCAGCGCCTATGCTGGTTGCACCATGGGTGAATATTTCCGCGACATCGGCGAAGACGCATTGATCGTGTATGACGATCTGTCCAAGCAAGCCGTGGCTTATCGTCAAATCTCTCTGTTGCTGCGTCGCCCACCAGGTCGCGAAGCGTATCCCGGCGACGTGTTCTATTTGCATTCACGCCTCCTCGAACGCGCAGCCCGCGTCAACGAAGAATACGTAGAAAAATTCACCAACGGTGCCGTCAAAGGCAAGACCGGTTCATTGACCGCATTGCCGATCATTGAAACGCAAGCGGGTGACGTTTCCGCGTTCGTTCCAACCAACGTGATTTCGATCACCGACGGTCAAATCTTTTTGGAAACCGATCTGTTCAACGCCGGTATCCGTCCAGCGGTCAACGCTGGTATTTCGGTGTCCCGCGTCGGTGGTGCAGCGCAAACCAATATCATGAAAAAACTGTCGGGCGGTATTCGTATCTCGCTCGCGCAGTACCGTGAATTGGCGGCGTTCGCCCAGTTTGCTTCCGATCTTGACGAAGCGACCCGCAAACAATTGGAACGCGGTCAACGCGTGACCGAATTGATGAAACAAAAACAATACGCGCCGATGTCGATTGCACAAATGGCATTGTCCATTTATGCCGTCAACGAAGGCGATATGGACGAAGTTCCATTGAACAAGATCCAGGCTTTCGAAGCCGGTTTGCATGCCCATATGGCTAACAGTTACGGCGATCTGCAAAAGAAGATCATCGAAACCGGCGCATGGGACAAAGACATCGAAGCTGAATTCAAGAAAATCATTTCCGAATTCAAAACGACTGGTTCTTGGTAATTAAGTCAGCGGTGAGCGGTGAAAGGTGAGCGGTTGTAAATTCCGCTCACGGCTCACCAATCACTGTTCACGGAGAAGAAAATGGCAGGCGGCAGAGAAATTAAAACCAAGATCAAGAGCGTGCAGAACACCCGCAAGGTGACGCGCGCGCTCGAAATGGTCTCGGCTTCAAAAATTCGTAAAGCCCAGGAACGCATGAAAGCCTCGCGTCCTTATGCACGTTTGATCAAGCAAATGATCGGTCATATCGCGAAAGCCAATTCGGAATACACGCATCCGTTCATGGTCGATCGTTCCGATATCAAACGTATCGGCTATATCGTTGTTTCGACCGACCGCGGTTTGTGCGGCGGCCTGAACTCGCAAATGTTCCGCCGTATTTTGGCTGACATGCGTGAGTGGCAAGCGAAAGGCGTGGAAATCGATGTGGTTTGCGTTGGCCAGAAAGCGGCGACCTTTTTCCGTCGCCTGAAAGTGAATGTCACCGGCACCGTTACCCATCTCGGTGAAAAGCCGCAGCTGGAAAAACTCGTTGGCGTGATCAAGGTCATGCTGGATGCATTCAGTGCAGGCAAGCTTGATCGCGTGTTCCTGAATTACAGCGATTTCGTCAACACGATGACGCAAAAACCGACGCAAGACCAATTGCTGCCTTTGCCGGCATCAGAAAGTCTGCAAAGCAAACACGATTGGGATTACATCTATGAGCCCAATGCCGAAACAGTACTGGATCACGTGATGACCCGTTATGTCGAATCATTGGTGTATCAAGCGGTATTGGAAAATCTGGCTTCGGAACAGGCAGCCCGCATGGTAGCCATGAAGTCGGCTTCCGACAATGCCAGCAAGCTGATTGAAACATTGCAATTGATTTACAACAAAGCACGTCAAGCAGCGATTACTCAGGAAATTTCCGAGATCGTCGGCGGCGCCGCAGCGGTTTAACCAGGAGTAGCAATCATGAAGACCAATAAAAACCTTAATGTTGTCGCACTTGCATTCACCACCTTGCTGCTTGCTTCGTGCTCGAACAACGGTGGCGGTGCTACGGCATCGGCAGATGTTCCGGCCGAATGCGATCGTTACTTCAAGGCCATGTCCGTTTGCAGCATCAATGGCGGCAAAGCCAGTCAGCAGGAAGCTGACGAAATGTACAAAAATCTCGTGGAAGGTTGGAAAGACCAATCCGGTTCCGGTGCGATGTCGGCAGATCAATGCAAGACAGCTGCCGAATTGATTGAAGTGGCGAATCGAACGAATTGCTAATTTCATCACTTTCACAAAAAAGTATTTTGCGGCAGTAAAAACAGCGTGCATAAACAAATCGATTTATTTGAGGAAACAAAAATGAGCCAGGGCAAGATTGTACAAATCATCGGCGCGGTGGTGGA
Source organism: Arenimonas sp. (assembly GCA_050737775.1). Lineage (GTDB taxonomy): Bacteria > Pseudomonadota > Gammaproteobacteria > Xanthomonadales > Xanthomonadaceae > Arenimonas. The sequence continues at coordinate 15,824 of JBOHYH010000102.1, read as the reverse complement.
CGTTGAGTTCAATCGCGATGAAGTGCCGAAAATCTACGATGCGCTGAAAGTTGGCGGCACCGAGATTACGCTTGAAGTGCAGCAACAGCTCGGCGACGGCGTTGTGCGTACGATTGCGCTTGGCTCAACCGACGGTTTGAAACGCAACCTGATTGCGACCAATACCGGCAAAGCCATTTCCGTTCCAGTCGGTGCCGGCACCTTGGGCCGCATCATGGACGTACTCGGCAATCCTATCGATGAAGCCGGCCCGGTGGCGACCAAAGACCATTGGGAAATTCACCGTCTCGCGCCTTCGTATGAAGATCAATCTTCGGCCAATGAATTGCTCGAAACCGGAATTAAAGTTATCGATTTGATGTGTCCGTTTGCCAAGGGCGGTAAAGTCGGCCTGTTCGGCGGCGCCGGCGTTGGCAAGACCGTCAACATGATGGAACTGATCAACAATATCGCAAAAGCGCATGCTGGTCTGTCGGTATTTGCAGGCGTCGGTGAACGTACCCGCGAAGGCAACGATTTCTATCACGAAATGAAAGACTCCAACGTGCTTGATAAAGTGGCGATGGTGTACGGTCAAATGAATGAGCCGCCGGGCAACCGTCTGCGCGTTGCGCTGACCGGTCTGACCATGGCCGAATATTTCCGTGACGAAAAAGACGCGTCCGGCAAAGGTAAGGACGTTCTGTTGTTCGTCGACAATATCTATCGTTACACCCTGGCCGGTACCGAAGTATCCGCGCTGTTGGGTCGTATGCCGTCTGCTGTGGGTTATCAGCCGACGTTGGCCGAAGAAATGGGCGTTCTGCAAGAACGCATCACTTCGACCAAAACCGGTTCGATTACGTCGATCCAAGCCGTTTACGTTCCAGCCGACGACTTGACCGATCCATCGCCAGCTACCACCTTCGCCCACTTGGATGCGACCGTGGTGTTGTCGCGTAACATCGCATCGCTGGGTATTTATCCTGCGGTGGATCCACTCGATTCGACCTCACGTCAGCTCGACCCTAACGTGATTGGCCACGAACATTACGACACCGCCCGTCGCGTGCAAGCCACGCTGCAAAAATACAAAGAATTGAAAGACATCATCGCCATTCTGGGTATGGACGAATTGTCGGAAGAAGATCGCCAAGCCGTTTCGCGCGCTCGTAAAATCGAACGCTTCTTCTCGCAGCCTTTCCACGTCGCCGAAGTGTTCACCGGCTCGCCTGGCAAGTACGTCACTTTGAAAGACACCATTCGTGGCTTCAAAATGATTTGCGATGGCGAATGCGATCACCTGCCGGAACAAGCTTTCTACATGGTGGGCGGTATCGATGAAGCCATCGAGAAAGCCAAGAAAATGGCAGAAAAAGCCTGATACGTCAGCGGTGAAAAGTGAGCGGTCAGCGGCATGACTCGCACCCGCTCACCGCTCACCTTTTGCCGCACACGAAAAGAGATACCAATATGACTTCTACAATCCGTTGCGACATCGTCAGTGCTGAAAACGAAATTTTTCACGGTGATGTACAAATGGTCGTGGTGACCGGTGAAATGGGCGAGCTCGGCATTGCTCCGCGCCATGCGCCTCTGATCACCCGTTTGAAGCCCGGTTATGTTCGCGTCACGTTGGCGAATGGCGAACAACAAGAGTTCTACATTTCCGGCGGTATTCTGGAAGTGCAGCCGCAAGTGGTTTCGGTATTGAGCGACACCGCGATCCGTGCCGCCGATCTGGATGAAGCTAAAGCCAAATCTGCGAAAGAAGAGGCAGAACGCATTCTTGCAGGACGTGGTGAAACGCAAGACTTGGCCGAGGCACAACAACAACTGATGCAAGCCACCGCCCAGTTGCAAGCTCTGGAACGTCTGCGCAAAAACATGAAGCACTAAGTCGGTACTGATGAGCTTCCTGAAAAACGCCGCCAATGCGGCGTTTTTTATTGCCCTGTCAAATGCAGTGTGGTGTGGATGACCTGGCGTGGTTCGGACGCAATATCGAAATTGAGCCAGGACAAAAGCAGCTGCATGCCGATTAGCAGAGGCAAGGCCGCAAGCATGACCGTGCCGGCACTGGCAGTCACTCCGGTATGCAATGAATACCACCAGTGAATGCTGCCAAAAATTACACCGAATAGGCAGAGCGCGATACCGAGCAGAAATTGTATCGATGCCAATGAAAAACCGCGAATGAAGTAACTGTAAATGCAGCGACGCATGAAATTTCTTGCATGTCCAAAAGTAAAACTGAATAACTGCGAGAATGGATTCAAGCTGGATGTTTCATCGCCATAGCGGGCCTGCATCGGCAACTCGCGCACGACGGCACGCGATTGGTTCAGGTAATACAACATGTCCGATTCGAAGAAATAACGTTTTGCAACACGATCAAGTGGAATTTCCTTGAGCACATTGCGATGTATGGCGGTGAAGCCATTGGTCGGATCGAATAATTGCCAGTAGCCGGAGGAAAGCTTGCACATAAACGAAAGCGCTGCATTTCCGATGACGCGCATCATCGGCATGCTGGTGATGTCCCGCAATCGATAGAAACGATTGCCTTTGACATAATCGGCAAGGCCCGCATGAACCGGGGCGCAAAGGGCATTGATCAGAGCAGGGTCCATCTGCCCGTCGCCGTCGCACTTCACGATGATATCGGCATCGGTCTTCAATGCAGCAGCGTAGCCGGTGCATACGGCGGCTCCGACGCCGGCATTGATGTCGTGTTTCAGGAGGGTGATTCGGGCATCGATAGGTTGCTGTGCAACCAGCTCGCCGGAGCCATCGGGGCAAGCATCATCGATGATGAAAATCCAGCTTGCTTCGGGGCCGATCGAAGACAACAGACTCAGTATTTGCCCGGAAACTCGAAAGCACGGGATGACAACAGCTATGCGGGGCGAAGAATTATTCACAGAAACGAACCTGTCTTGATACAACATACTATCCCAACAGCGTGATGGTCTTACAATAGGCAAAAAAGGAGCATCCATGACACAGGCCCTGCACATCGTTATTCTCGCTGCCGGTGAAGGCAAGCGCATGAAATCGGCTTTGCCGAAAGTACTGCAAAAAATTGCCGGCAAACCGATGCTCACGCATGTCGTGGAGGCAGCGCGGGCATTGGAACCGCAGGGTCTGCATATCGTCTATGGCCATGGCGGCGTGCAAGTACGCGAAGCTTTTTCCGACCAGAAAGATTTGCATTGGGTAGAGCAGGCCGAACAAAAAGGTACCGGCCATGCCGTGCAGCAGGCCATGCCAGGCATTCCCGATAACGCACGTGTGCTCGTGCTGTACGGTGATGTACCGCTGATTCGCACGGAAACCCTGCAAGCCATGCTTGCCTTTGATGCAAGTCTGGTCGTGTTGGCTGCCGAGCTTGAAAATCCAAGCGGCTATGGCCGTGTTGTCTTGGATGCTGTCGGAAATGTTGCTGCAATCGTCGAGCAAAAGGATGCAAGCGCGGAGCAGCGGGCGATTCATCTGGTCAATACCGGGATGATTGCGGCACACGCCACCCAGTTGAAGAAGTGGTTGTCGGGTTTGAAAAATAATAATGCACAGGGCGAATATTATTTAACCGACGTATTTGCTTCGGCTGCGCATGAATATCAGGCGGCAACCGTTGTGCGTGTTGGTGATGTCATCGAAACCGAAGGCGCCAACGATCCCTGGCAATTAATGCAACTTGAGCGCGCCTATCAGACGCGCTCCGCAAAAAAACTGGCTGTGCAAGGCGTACGTTTAATTGATGCGGCACGATTCGATTTGCGTGGTGAATTAACGGTTGGCCATGATGTGGAAATTGATGTCAATGTCATTATCGAGGGCAAGGTAAGCTTGGGGAATGGCGTCAGGATTGGTCCCTTTTGCCGTTTGAAAAATGTGTCGCTGGACGATGGTGTGCAAGTGCTTCCACACTGTGATCTGGAAGGCGTTGTTGCCGCAGCGAATTGCACGATTGGTCCATTCGCCCGCTTGCGTCCCGGCACTGAATTGGCTGAAGCAGTGAATATCGGTAATTTTGTCGAAACAAAAAAAGCAAAGCTTGGCAAGGGCAGCAAGGCCAACCATCTAAGCTATTTGGGCGATGCGCTCATCGGCGAAAAAGTAAACATCGGCGCCGGCACCATTACCTGCAATTACGATGGCGTCAACAAATCGATTACTACCATTGAAGACGGTGTTTTTGTAGGATCAAATTCATCACTGGTAGCACCGGTGACTATTGCAAAAGACGCCACGATCGGTGCCGGTAGCGTCATTACAAAAAATGCACCTGCGGAGCAACTTACGGTTTCGAGGGCCCGGCAGGTGTCCATTTCGGAGTGGCGTCGTCCGGTGAAGAAATAGCCGGGCTTGCCTTGCGCAAAGTTCTTGATGCCTGATCGGCATACGTCAACAGGGTGGCACGGTCAAGAATATTACTCTGCATTACCAGCACAATGCCTCGGTCTTCAAACAACAACTCCTGTTCGTTGTCCTTGCGTGTTATTGCTGCCTGCGACCAGGGTCCTTTTGGTTCCGCCCAATCCAGTCGACCCGATGCCTTTATTTCCGGCAGTACCCCGCTGAGCCAGGCGGCAGAGCTAATGGGCTCCCGGCCTGACAAATTAAGCGTGCTGATCAAGTCCATCCGCAACACCGGAACACCGTCTGCATTTATCCAGACGCTATGACCAGCAACATTCGTTTGTTGATCGCCGTCCTCGCAGCTGCTGGCGACTGAAAATTTAGGCATTAGCTTGCATAGAGACACCGTGCTTGCCTGTGTTAAGGGATGTTCATTGGTGTCCGTCGAGGCTGACTTGTCACGGTTGCCGTACCACAAAGCAGCGATACCGGCAGCAAAAATTACCAACAAGGCGATGAAGATGCCGTTGTTTACCTGTTTGTTTTGCAGAGTTTTCAAGATTCCCATTGGTTTATCATCATCCTGGTAGTGAAACATAGCAAGCCGACTGAATCTTGCTGGGCGGAATCCATCACGTTGGATTAACATCTTTCTGGATAGGGTTGAGTGCTATGTGCAAAGCTCATCCCCGAGGTTGTAAAAATGATACTTAATTCCGGAACAAAAATGTTCATGCTGTCGGCAAGTTTCGTTTTGATGACGGCTTGCAAGCCGAACGCCGAGCAGACTGCCGTTTCCGAACCTGCCGTCCCGGTAGTCGAAACGATTCCAGCCGCTACCGAAACACCGACAGTAGTCAATGATCCCGAAGTTATCAATTTTCAGGGCTTTGGTCCGGCAAAATTCGGCGGCAATGAAGAATCGGTAAGAATGTCCTGGGGTCGCCCATTGAATGCTACCAAGCCAGTCGAAGGCTCCAGTTGCCTGTATCTCAACCCCGAAGTGATGGCTGATGCGAAACGCGGAATCGGTTTCATGTTTGAAGACGGCAAATTTGTTCGATACGACATTGATGATGCCTCCCATATCGCCCCCGGCAATTTCAAGGTGGGTGATGATGCAGCCGATATTAAAACTGCATTTGCCGGACGTCTTGAAGAGGCGCCACACAAATACCTGCCGAAAGGATTTACCTTCACGGTAACGCCGGAAGATAAGTCCGATGCGCGCCTGATTTTCGAAATCGGCGAAGATGGCAAAGTGAGCACATGGCGTATCGGTTTGCCGCCGCAAGTGTTCTATGTGGAAGGCTGCGGCTGATCATTAAAAAAGATTTATAACGCCGCTCATCGGAAGGAGCCAATCATGCCTGTCGGATTAGCCGGAAAAACAGTGTTTGGGCTGGCTGCTTTATCAGGCCTGTTGTTTATGTCATTCGACGTTTCATCCGCAACGTCAGCGCAGGTGCGCATTAATACAGGAATACTCGAAGGCCAGCAGGAAAAGTCCTTATCGATTTTCAAGGGCATTCCTTTTGCTGCAGCACCCATTGGAAAATGGCGCTGGCGTGAACCGCAACCCGTTGCCGAATGGAAAAACATTCGCAACGCAAAACAATTCGGCAGTTCCTGTATTCAGGCGCCAGGGCTTTCGGAATTAAGTGATGCCGGTGATCCAGGTGGCTTGAACGAAGATTGTCTTTATTTGAATGTCTGGACGCCCGATTTGAAACCTGCGGCCAAGCTGCCGGTCATGGTGTGGATTCATGGCGGTGCTCTGGTGTTTGGTTCCGGCAGCGTGGTCGGTTATGACGGCGCAGCTTTGGCGCGACGCGGTGTGGTGATGGTAACGATCAACTATCGCATGGGACCCTTGGGGTTCTTTTCGCATCCGGCCATCGATGCAGAGAAAAACGGCAATGCCAAGAATTTCGGGCTACTCGATCAAATAGCGGCATTGAAATGGGTACGAAAAAATATCACTGCGTTTGGCGGCAATCCGGATAACGTGACGATTTTCGGTGAGTCAGCCGGTGCCCAAAGCGTACTCGCCTTGTATGCCTCGCCGATGGCTCGCGGCTTGTTTCATAAAGGCATTGCACAAAGTGCTTACGGCCTGCCAGGCCATACACCTGAAAAAGCGCGCACGGTAAGTATTGCGGTGGCATCGGCAGTGGGTCTTGATGGGGCCAATGCCACGGCTGCGCAACTGCGTGCCATACCAGCAGAACAATTCGGAAAATTGCCGGGGCGAGAATTAACCCTGGCACCCTCATTCATCATTGGCGATGCAGCAATGCCCATCGGTATTCTTGAGGCATTCCAGAAAAAACAACAGGCCGCCTTGCCTTTGATTATCGGCAGTAACAGCAATGAAGCATCGGTTGCAACGGCATTCGGTGTTGATCCGGGAAAAATAATCGCCGAGCTTGGCAAAGCCAAAATTCTGGTCAAACCTCTGTATCCCAAAGTATCCAGTGATGCTGAGCTCGGCAATCAAGTCATGCGCGACGGTGTATTTACTGCATTCGCCAGAAGAATTTCCTACCTGCAATCGCAACGTGCCCCGGTGTGGCGTTATTACTTCGGCTATATCCAGCAAGCTATGCGAGGGTCGCAAATCGGTACGCCACATGGCGGAGAAATAGCATTTGTGCTCGATACCGGAACGCAATGTAATTGCTTGAAGGCGCCTTTCACGAGATCAGACCAGGCCTTGTCGAAAAAAATGGGCGATAGTTGGGTCGCGTTTGCACGCAGTGGCAATCCGCAGATTCCGCAGTTTCCGGCTTGGCCAAAAGACAGTGTGAAAAACGATACGCTGATGGAGTTTTCCGATACATCAATGGTGCGAAAGAAATTCATGCAGCCGCGATTGAATACCTTGATACTCGGTTTGAAAGCGGCCGATTGAGTTTCGATTGCTCCAGCTTCATCATTCTTTACCAGGCGAGGAATTTATAAACTTCATCATCGCGATGCTGATTGATGTGGGAATAGGAAGAAAGTCTTATTCGTTCGCCTGTTATTTTGCCGGTGTAGCCGACATTGCCTTCGCGGGATATGGCATCGAAAGTAATTCCACTACCTGTGATGGTCGTTTTGCCTTTTGATATGCCGTTGGCCTCGGGCCCGGCATTTTCCGATGAAAACCACTTCCGGATGTCTTGCAGCACATCGTTTCCGGGGCATTCGCTGGTCACGGTAATGACGGTGCCGGCGGGATAAAAGCGCAGATATTCGCAATACAAATCACCATCAACACGTGTTTCTGCGCGATAGACGCCGTCATAACGCAACGAAGCGACGGCTGATGAACGGTAAGAATGGCTCGTGCATCCCGACAGCAGATAGGGAGCCAATAGCAGCAGGAACAGGTTGTTTCGCATGAAATATATTCCGTAAGAGGCGGCTTGCGGGCGACTAGGCAGGCAAGGTTATTGACACGATCAAACCACCACCTTCGCGATTGGTCAACGCAATGCGACCGCCATGGGCTTCGATGATTTCGCGGGTTAACGCCAGTCCCAAGCCCGTGCCGCTGCGCTTGGTCGAATAGAAGGGTACCAGGGCATTGGTCAGCACGGCATCGCTCATGCCTTTACCGCGGTCCATCACGTCGATGCGGATGAAATCGGCGATATGGCGAATGGATAACTTCACCTCCTGAATTTCGGAATCCGATTCGGCGGCATTTTTCAGCAGATTGATCAGCGCCTGTTCGATTTGTGCACTATCGAATTGTGCCGATTTTTCAGGCAGGCTACCTTCAAGCACGAAAGTCATCTGTGAATTCAAGCGTGAAACAAACGAAGGCCACATTACGCTTTCAAGACGCGGGGCAGGTAGTTTCGCAAAGTGTGCGTAGTCGCGAATGAAACCTTCAAGATGTCTTGCGCGTTCTTCCACGGTTTTGAAAATTTCTTCCAGTCGCTGGTATTGTTCGCGACGCACCAGTTCGGCGCCGGAGTGTGCGAGTGAGGCAATCGGTGCCAGCGAATTATTCAATTCATGGCTCAGAATGCGGATGACTTTCTTCCAGGTCTGTACTTCCTGACGTCGTAATTCTGTCGTGAGTTGCCGTAACAAGGTGAGTTCGTGTTTGCGGCCATTCAAACGGAATGAACGGCGTGCCAGATGATAAACCTCTTCATTGTCGCCTTCACCAACGGAAAACAGGCCATCGCCACCGCGTTGAAAAGCCTCCTGCAAAGGCATGGCCAGATTACCAATCAGTGAATCGAGCAAATAGCCTTCCAGTTTCTTGCCTTCGTTCAACAGCCCGCGTGCGGCCAGATTGGAATACACGATTGGCCCGGTCTCCACTCGTAAAAACATCGCGACCGGTGTGTTCTGCACCATGGTATCGAGCAGCAATTCGCGCTGCACCAGATTCAGGCGCTGATCGCGCAGCGTATCGCCAAGATCGTTGTGCGCTTTGACCAGTTCGCCGAGTTCATCGTCGCTTTTCCAGCGTAGCGAAAAACTATAATCGCCATCCCGATAACTGCTGACGGTACCGGCCAATGCACGGAACAGGGAAAAATAATTCCTGAGCTGTCGCTGCAATAACAGCAACGCTAGCGGCGTCATGATGCCGATGACCACCAAGGCCGCCAACCAATCGGATTTGAATTGATCGCGAATGAACAAGGCGGCGGCAATCGAAACGGCAAGCAGCACCATCACGCAGGCGCTCAGGCGCAGGAAAAGCGAATAGCGGAAGACATTCCACTTCATGCTCATGCGTTTCGGACAATGCCGAGGCGTTCCATGCGGCGATACAAAGCCTGACGGCTCAGGCCAAGTTCGGCTGCGGCTTGAGCAATCACGCCGCCATGTTTTTCGATCGCCTGTTCGATGATATCGCGATCAAGCTCAACCTCATTGGCAGAACCGGTGGCGGCCTTGACCGGCAGGCCCAAATCCAGCGCGCTGATTTCATCGTGTGCCACGAGCAGCTGCACACGTTGCATGACGTTCTTCAATTCGCGCACATTGCCTGGCCAAAAGTGTTGCGATAAGGCCTGCTCGGCGCCGGAAGAAAGACGCTTGCCATTGCCCAGAAAATGTTTCGCCAGCGGAAGAATATCATCGGTACGTTCACTGAGCGGCGGTAGTTTCAGCTCGATCAAATTCAGTCGATACAGAAGATCTTCGCGAAATTGGCCATTGCGAATCATGGAGGCAATATCGGCATTGGTCGCACTGATCACGCGGACTTTGACGCTGCGTTCCTTGTTGGAGCCCAGGCGTTCGAATTTTCCGGTTTCCAGTACGCGCAACAATTTCATTTGTCCGGCCAAGGGCAGATTGCCAATTTCATCGAGAAACAAAGTGCCGCCATCGGCTGCTTCGAATTTCCCTTCGCGCGCCTTGGTGGCACCGGTGTAAGCACCGGCATCGGCACCGAATAATTCGGCTTCGATCAATTCACTTGGTAATGCGCCGCAATTCAATGTCACGAAGGGTCCGTTTTTGACGGACGAATTCTTCTGGATGATTTCGGCAATGCGTTCCTTGCCGACACCATTTGGCCCGGTGATCAAAACGGGCACGTCGGCTTTGGCGATCTGGCAGGCCAGCGATAACAAGCGTTCGGTACTCGTATCGTTCCAGATGAACCCGCAAAGATCGTAATTGGTCTCCAGCGCATGTTTCTGTTTGCGTTCGCGTTGCACGCGGCGACCAAGTTCGCGTTGGGTTTGTCCCAGCTCTATCAAGTTCAAGGCCGTCGCCAACAATTTTTTGTCGTCCCAGGGCTTGGCCAGATAATCGGCCGCACCGTTTTTAATCAGATTGACGGCTGCATCCAGATGCGTCCATGCAGTCAAAAGAATCACTGGCAAGTCCTGGTGGCGTTCACGAATCTGTTTGAACAGTGCTATGCCTTCTTCGCCCGAGGTGGTGTCTTCGGTGAAGTTCATGTCCTGCAATACCAGATCAATCGCATTGTCGCGCAGGATAGATAAACCTTCCTGCGGACTTGTTGCACGCAAAGTGCTGATGTCATGCAGAGAAAACAACACCTCGAGTGCTGTAATCACCGAGGTGTTGTCGTCAATTATTAGAACCGTAGCCATGCCGCTAGATTAACTTATGCACTGCGCGTTGCGGTAGCCGGTGCAATTTGTGCCGCACGCCAGGCCGGTCCTAGAACAGCCAGCACACCTAGGCAGAGCAATGCGAGGGCACCAGATGCCAGATAAATCAGCGGCAAACGTTGCAACTCCAGTTCACTCATCATCGCGCGATTCAGAGCAATCGCCAAGCCGCTGCCGAGCGCGATGCCGAGCAGACAGATCATTACGTTTTCGGTAACGAAGTAGCGAATAATATCGAAACGGCGGGCGCCCAGTGCGCGACGGATTCCGATTTGTTTGCGACGCTGGTTCACCCATAACGAGGCCAAACCGATAATGCCGCTGGCGGTCATCAATAAAAGCAGACCAATCACGATCAGCAAACCGTTTGCCATGGTGTGTTCGCTGCGATAACGCGCCTCGCGAAGCTCGTCCATGTTGCGATTTTCCACCACCAAACGACCTGACACCAACCCCAATAATGCTTTTTCAGCCTCTTTCATGATGCGCTCGCGTTGACCAGGTTCTGTACGCACGGCATAGATATTATAAGTTTGGGTCAATCGGGCCGGCAGAATAAAAGACTCGTTGCCGGTCTGCTCGGTATTCCAGCTTGCACGGCCCCAAGGTGTTACCAGTTCTTCGACGACACCAACGATTTCAATCGGTGGATCACCACGGCCTTGATAAAAAAGCTTGCCCAGTACCGAAGCGTCGTTGGGGTAAAGTTTTTTTGCCAGCGCCTTCGTGACCAGCGCAATCTTGGGCTTGGGTTGATCGGGCAAGGCATCATTGGTTTCCTGCATGTCATTGGACGTGAAATCCCTGCCTTCCAGCAGTTTCAACTTGAAAGTTTTTACCAGGGTTTCACTACCGGTATAAACCGAAGGACTGGCGATGGAGTCCGTTTGTTTCGGATCGGTTTGCAGGCCGGTACTCGAGCCTGATTGCGACAGTGGCATTTGCGATGTCCATGCAGCACTGGCAACCCCCGGCATTGCCCGCAGGACCTCCTCATCGCGTTTTTGTCTGGAAAAGACGTTGTCGACATTTTTGTCCAGCACCGCAATCATGAATAAATTGGCATCATCAACGCCGCTGACACGGTTGGCTTCATTGGTGCGATCACGCACAACGTATAAGGCATTCGCCAAAATCGCCAAGGTCAAAGCAATCTGGACGGCAATTAGAATCACGCCGGTTTTGCTTCGCATCATGGCGGAAAAAATAGGTCTGATTTCCATGGTCGTATCTCTCGAGAAAGAAAAAGTCTTACTGGCTTTTCAGCTGAATGGCCGGGCGTACCTGGCATGCCCGCCAGGTAGGCAACAAGCCCGCAAGCAAAGCGGAAAAAATCGACATCAGCAGGGTAATCGCGAGCATCCTGATATCGATTTGATAAAAATCGCTAGCCTCTGCCAGTCGGCTGCTCAGGATGTGTACGCCATACCAGCTTAGTGCCAATCCAAGAACGGCACCGACCAAACCGATAACGCCGGCTTCAATCAGATACTGTCGAAAAATTTCCTTGCGTGATGCACCCAATGCACGGCGTACACCGATATCACCGGAACGTGCAGTGAATTTCGCCAACATCAATGCCACCAGATTTACCAGACAAACCAGCAGGAATCCAAACGCCATCCAGGTCGACAATTTGGTGTCGCGACCTACCACTCCGGCATCTGCCAGCCATTCACGCAAATTCAACAACTGAAAGGGCTCGGGGCGCGGCATCCGACCGAGTTTTTTCTGTTCGGCCACATAGGCGCTTAAATAATCGTGATAAGCGGCAGCATCGCTGGCACTGTCAAGCTCGGCCCAATATTGAATCCAGGTGCATTCGGATTTCAGCCAGCCTTCATAACCGTTGCCGGCACCATCGCCGGAACAGTTATTCCAGCCGCTGTTGCTGAATTCGCGACTGACGGCATTCGAGAACGGAAGCCAGATTTGCTCGGGCCGGCTGGTCGCGTCGCTACCATACAGGCGATAAAACTTTGGTGTCGGCTTCCATTCTTCCAGTACACCGCTGATGGTGTAGTCGCGATCTATGATGCGAATGGTTTTACCGACCGGGTTTTCTTTCTTGAACAGTTTTTCGGATAACTCCGGACCAATCACCGCGACATTGGAGGCTTTTTCATCGGAATCAGTACTCCAGCTGCTGCCGTAACGAAAAGGCATCTCGAACATCGGGAAAATATCGGCCGTAGTCGCCATGCCTCTTTCGGAAAAAGCCGGCAAATCTTTTCGGCCGCTATCAATCGTCAGTGACAAGCCAAACAATGCGGTCTGACGTTTGGCGCGCTTGTCTCTCAATAGATTTTTGGTGTCGATATAAGTGAACTGAAAGTCCGGCTTGTCTCCCGCTTCATACCCGCGCATATCGGCGATATGAAATTTCGGAACGAACAAACGATCGCTTTTATGCGGCATCGGATCGCCAGACAACACCAGCAACATGGTCAAACTGGTCATGCTGGTACCGATGCCGATTGCCAGGATAAGAATCATCAAAGCGGTAAGAATGGGGTTGCGCTTCAAGCTGCGCCAGCCGAGTAAAAAATAATAATTCCACATGGCGAATTCCTCAGGCGGTTTCGGTAGCAAGCTTCAGGGCGTGCTGGGTTTCATGTGTCAGATCGGTCACGGTGCCGTCCATGATGTGCACGTTGCGCTGGGCACGGGCTGCCAATTCAGGATCATGCGTCACCATCAGGATGGTGGTGCCTTGTGCGTTGATATCCTCCAGCAACTCCATCACGCCACGTGCCATTTGCGAATCCAGGTTACCGGTCGGTTCGTCGGCCAGCAGTACTTTCGGTGAGCCGGCCAATGCACGGGCTATCGCGACGCGTTGTTGCTGACCACCAGACAATTCTGCCGGGTAGTGTTTCAGGCGCGAGGAAAGACCGACGCGACCAAGGGCATCTTCGATGCGCCTTTTTCTTTCGGCGGTATTGAAGCCGCGATAGCGCAATGGCACATCGACATTGTCGAACAAATTCAAATCCGGAATCAGATTGAAACCCTGGAAAATGAAGCCGAGTTTTTCGTTACGCAGTTTTGAACGCGCGTTGTCGTCAAGACCCTTTACCGAAACACCATCCAGCCAGAATTCACCACCAGTAAATTCTTCCAGCAAACCGGCGATATTGAGAAACGTGGTTTTGCCCGAACCAGAGGGCCCGGTGACGGCGACGAATTCACCTTCTTTCACGGAAATATCGAAGCCGCGCAATGCGTGGGTTTCAATCAAATGGGTGCGATAGACTTTGCTCAGTTGCTGCATCTTGATCATGACGATTCCTTGTTTATTTGAGATCAATTAATTTCTACACGTTCTGCGTTTTGAAAACTGTCGCCACCTGACACCACAATCTTGTCGCCGATTTTCAGACCGGAAAGAATTTCAACGGCGTTGATGCTGACGGCCCCCATTTCGATTGGGGTCTTGATGGCGATGCCGTCTTTGGCGACGTAAACGAAACGGCCGCCCCCCTGTTCGACGAAAGGTCCACGTGCCACCAACACGACGTTGGGTTTTTCTTCAATCAGGATGCGCGCATTCAGGCGCTGGTTCTGGCGCAAGCCCTTGGGTTGGTTGCCATCAAAGCGCACTCGCACCAATACCTGGTTGCGTACGACTTCCGGCGAGATGGCAGAAAGTTTTCCTTTCGCGATGGCCGTGCCGATAGTGATTTCGGTGCCCATGCCCAGCCCTAGATCATCGGCATAGGTTTCCGGCACTTCGAGTTCGACTTCCAGTTGCGACAAATCCACAACCGTCATCAAGGCGGTATTGGCGGCGACCACTGCGCGATCAGTGACCGACAGCGTACCAATGACGCCATCCACAGGTGCGCGTACATTCAGCTCATTGACGCGACGTTGAATGTCTGCAACTTGCAAGCGTTGACGCATGAGTTGGCTTTGCTTGGTTTGCAATTCAAGGTCGGCATCCTGTATGTCGAGTTGTGATGCCTGCCCAGCCTGCTTGCTGCGAATTTCCGCAGTTCTGAGCGCATCTTTTGCTTTCAGAAAATCCACTTCGGCAATCGCGCCGGCTTTGTAGCCTTTTTCGGTGCGCTGCAAAATGCGCTCAGCACTGATTTTATTGACATCGGCTTCGTCGGAATCGCGGCGGGCAATGAGATTTTGTTTTTGCGCCAAAATACGTTGACGCGCCACTTCGGCTTCAAGCTGATCCAGGCTGGATTGCTCGCGCGCCAGCTGATTGCTCAATTCCGGTGAATCCAGAATCGCCAGCACATCGCCTTTCTTGACGCTGTCGCCGGCGCGAATTTTCAAGCTCACCGTGCTCATCGCAGGTGCATACAAGGTGGGGCTGACGGCAGCCACTACGCGGCCATTTACGGCGGCATCGCGCACCAAGGTGCCTTTGGTGACTTCGGCAATGCGAATACGATCAGCACTGATCGAGCGTTCGCTCGAAAAAAACGCTGATAGCCACCAGAGCGTCGCCAAAAAGACAGCAACGCCAATCACTATAAGCAGTGTGCGTTTAGGCTTTGCGCCAGTCGGGCTGGACATCACTTGGTCTTGGGCAGAGGTGTCACGAATCATGGTCAGGGCTTTTTATGAAGATACAGTGCTAGAGCAAGCTCCGTGCCAGCGATAACGCATTGAATTTACTGAATTAAAATTTCATGTGTACGATGTCCGGGGTGTCCGTACTGTCCGGCTGGCCGTTAAAACATCCGACATCCCTGCCTGGGTTGGTATGTCGCTGAAGCCTCTTGATTGTTTCTCAACATCAAAATGAACCCGACTCCTTTTCCGCATTCACGCTAAAATACGCGTTCAAACTAGAGGCCTTTCTATGTGCGGAATTGTCGGTGCAGTAGCTAAACGCGATGTGGTTCCTTTTTTGGTCGATGGCCTGAAGCGATTGGAATATCGCGGTTACGATTCCGCCGGTCTTGCCGTGCTTTCCGACGAGCTGCGCCGCGTGCGCCGTACCGGCCGAGTTGCCGAAATGGAAAATGCCGCGAAAGAAGAAAATCTACATGGCCATGTCGGCATTGGCCATACCCGCTGGGCAACCCACGGCGGCGTTACCGAAGGCAACGCGCATCCGCATATCAGTTCCGGCGAATTGGCTTTGGTGCATAACGGCATCATCGAAAACCATGAGCAGCAACGTGATCGTTTGCGTGCACTGGGTTATGTTTTCGAATCGCAAACCGATACCGAAGTGATCGGACATCTGATTCACCACTATCTGAAAACCGAAGGTGATTTATTGCGTGCTACCCAGCGTGCGGTGAAAGACCTTCAAGGCGCGTACGCCATTGCCGTTGTCAGCTCGCATGATCCTGAACGTTTTATCGCGGCCCGTATGGGTTGTCCGTTATTGGTTGGCCTGGGCGA
>JBOHYH010000101.1:0-9189 GCA_050737775.1 Arenimonas sp. | reverse complement strand
TATCCATGTCCGCCGCATGGCATTGATTCAAGAAGGCAACGAACCGAAGGCCATGCGCAAGGCCGTCAGCGCCGCACCGGATGCAAGACGCGTTTTGAGAAATTTTGTTTTGCATGCGCAATCACGCCACGCCTGATGTCGCATCGAAAAATTCCCGCGCTTCGCGGTTTGTATTGGTGTCTTGAAGCCTGGCGAAATCTGAGAGCATCGCCACAACCGATATTTTCGATGGCAATGTGGCTGAGTCTAGGCATGTTATTGCCGGGGCCGAATGTATTCATGGCGATATTGATCACCGTGTTCTACGGCGGCATGATTTCAAGCCTGCACAAGAAATATCAGGGCGAACAGACAGGACTGGGCAATTTCTTCGACGGCTTTAAATCGCTGTCGCGTTTTCTCAGTCTTTTCACGGCAGGCTTGCCGACCGTCCTGTTCGCCATTTTTTCCGGCACGGTACTGATCAATGCAATCGGTGCCGATACCCTGCAAAGCCTTTCACAAGCCACGCAACCGCCGAGCAAGGAGATGGCAGAAGCGATTTTTCCGATCCTGTTCGAGGTCATACTGAAACTCTTGCCGATCGGCATCGTGGCTGGCTGGCTTGTATTTCTGGCGGTACCGCGCTCAATGCTGGACAAGCGTCTGGGCTTGCTGGCCTTGTTCGACGCGGTGCGCGCGATATTCACCAATCTGGGCGCGCTGATTTTATTCAGCGGATGCATATTAGCAGCCATCGTATTCATCAGCTTCGTATTGGCAATACCGTTGGCCTTGATTGCTGGCGCCGGCGGAGCTCTCGCGAGTATTTTACAAACCTTCGTGCTGGTATTTATCAGCACGCTTGGCTGGGCCCTTTATTTGAACGCGATGTACATCGCCTGGCGCGATATTTTCATGCCTGATGCAACTGCCCCGGTTTACGAAGCAAAAGATTTGCCGGAAACACAGATCGAAGTTTGATGTAGGGGCGCCTGCTTGCTGCGCCCGTGGTCTGTGAAGAACTTTGGGCGCAGCAAGCAGGCGCCCCTACGTTGTGATTCTCAAATAGCCGAAATCTGCTGCATCAAAAACCACATCAGAAACACCATTAAAAAAATACTGCCGATAAAGATCAACGCATGTGCTGCAATAATCAGCCATGCCCAAATGGGCATCGCGGTATTTTTTGGATCTGCATTTTCTACCCGGGTACCTGCAATGTAATCATGCAGCGCGCGTCGCTCCGGAGTCCATGCCGCGAATGCATGGCCCAGGTTCAGGCTAATCCACGACAGGCCGGCTGCCACAAAACGTGCAATAGATTGTGACAGTTCAATCGGCGCACCATTTGCATTCGTCACCTTGATTCCCAGCATTCGCTTGCCTAATGTCGCCTGGTGACGCGAGCTTTCCATGACCGAAAAATACACACCAGCCAGAACGATATAAGCGGTACTGGAAAAAACCAGCGAAGGCAGCAACACGTTTTCCAGTGTCTGGACCATGGCCTGCAAATCAGGCACTTCGCCCAGCTCCTGCGAACTCCGGAGCGAGCGAATCATAGCCATCACGCTGTCAAATTCCGATTGGGCACGAAATGCGAAGAAGACTGCCGAAAGCAACTCGACGACAATATATAAAATAACCGCATCGATAAAGTACGCGACATAACGCTTCCAGAAACCGGCAGGCGATGGCAGGTAGCTCATGATCGTGCGGTCAGATCTATCTTTCGGTTTCTAAGCAGCACACGCGAGGCCAGAATGCCAAGTTCGTAAAGCAGGCACATCGGAATTGCCAGCATCAATTGGGACAAGCCGTCCGGTGGCGTGATGACCGCTGCAATGATGAAGATAGCTACGATGACATAACCGCGCCATTCGCTTAATTGCGCTGGCTTTACCCAGCCGAGCAAGACCGCAATGATCACGGCAATCGGCACTTCAAAACTGACACCACCGGCCAGAAACATGACCAGCACGAAATCAAGATACTCGCCGATATCGGGCATCATCGTGACGCCTTCCGGCGTGATGCTGAACAGGTAACCAAACATGACTGGCAGCAAGCCGAAATAGGTAAAGGCACAACCTGCATAAAATAAAAGCGTTGCGACCACCAGTAATGGGCGTGCAAGCCGTTTTTCGTTTTTATACAAGCCCGGAGCAACGAAGGCCCAGAGTTGGTAAAGAATCATCGGCATTGAAATCATCAATGCGGCGAAGAATGCGCATTTCAGTGGAACGGTGAATGCACCGAGCGGTGCGGTGGCAATTAACTGTCCACCCTGCAAATCATCCAGCAGTGGTTTGGCGAGCAGGGAATAAATATCGTTGGCGAAGGGAAGCAGCGCAACAAAAACGACGGCGAGTGTCAGCAAAGCCTTAACCAGTCTCGCCCGCAATTCGAGCAGGTGACTCATCAAACTTTCTTCGGCGGGCCTGGCGTCGGTCATGGTTGCGGTGTATTTCCGCTATCGGATATCGATGTACCCGTGTCGGCAGTCTTTTCGCTTCCGCCAGACAAATCGGTATCCAGTGCCTGCATATCATGCTGCAGGTTTTGCTTTTGAGTATTCAAGGTTTGCTGCAAATCGCTATCGAGCGCCTGCATGTCATGCTGTAAGCTTTCCTGATGGGCATTGAGGGTTTGCTGTAAATCAGTCATCGATGCTTTCAGACTGTGCTTCAGTTCTTCATCGGCCATTTCGCTTTCCAGCTCGGCCTTCACGGTGTACCACTGCGCCCGTGCCTTGCGTACCCAGAAGCCCGCCAGTCGCGCCGCTTTGGGTAAACGCTCGGGCCCCAGTACGACCAGGGCCACGATGGCGACTATCAGAATTTCACTCAGGCCAATATCAAACATGGCTCGTTGGCCTATTTATCGAGATTATTTTCAAGCTTGTTTCCAAGCCTGACAGTTTCGGTAATCAGGCCTTGGGGGCCTGATCCTGGTCTTTGTCGCTATTGAGTTTCTCGGCGTCTTCATTGCCGTCTTTCAGGCCTTTCTTGAAGCTGCCGACGGCACCCCCCAAATCTTTACCGATATTGGTAAGTTTCTTGGTACCGAAGACTAAAATAACGATCACTAAAATGATCAGTAATTCTTTCCAACCTAGCATGACCGCTCTCCTTTCCGATGCCTAAGGATAACTTATTTGGCGGTCTCGGCGGCTTTCGCGGTGCTTTCTTCAAGCTTGTCTCGGAAGCTGACAACCGCATCGGAAGCTTTGTCGGCGCGACCTTCAAGAATCATGCGGGAAGTAGCGTCACGCCCATAAATGGCGGCATTGGCTTTCTTGTCGATCTGCATCACGGCGCCGTCCAGCGAAATACCGGCGAACAAACCGCGGGCGCGGGAATAGCTGTAAATTTCAGCCTTCAATTGCTCGTCGGTCGAGGCCTGTGCGCTGCGACCTACCGGGCCGGCAGCAACGCTGGCATCACCGCCGAGGGTAAATTTGCCATTGACGATGGAGTCAACACCGCGTGCATTGCGGAAAACCAGAATCACATCGGCTGATTGAATGCCGGCCTGAAAGCCGATACTGCCGCCAGTCAATACAATAAAGCTCGGATTCGACCAGGTGCCATCACTGCCACGCACGGCGATCAAACCTTTGCCGCGACGGCCACCGACCACGAAACCGGCCTTGACCACGTCGGGAATAACGGCAATGGCCTGGGCTTCGTTCAATAATTTGCTGGGAATAGAGTCTTCCGGGATGCGTAGAATTTCACTTAAAACACGACTGGCATCATTGGCGCGGTCGTCTTCTTTCTGGCCTGCAAAAACGGCCGACGGCATCAACAAAAACAGTGAAAGCAACAATGTGAAATGGCGGCGCATGGGCTTCTCCTCGGAATTTCGGTAATTATGGCGCAAACGAATGAATAAGAGATGAGTTCATCTTCATCGGTTGGATGGTATTTTGTGCCTATCAGACAAGGATAGTTCCATGGCCTCACGTTTTTTTAACCCGGTTGCTAGCGATAAAAAGCGCACCACCGTTTTATTGGTGAATTTGGGCACCCCCGATGCACCGACGGCTTCGGCAGTACGGCGTTATCTTGCCGAGTTTTTGCATGATTACCGCGTCGTCGATTTAACACGCTGGCTCTGGTGCGCGATTCTGCATTTCGTGATTCTGCCGATTCGCTCCGGCATCGTGGCAAAAAAATATGCCAGCGTCTGGCGTGACGACGGCTCACCGCTATTGGCCTTGAGCAAAAAATTACGCGATGCCGTGCAGGCACAATGCCCCGATAGCGATGTGCGATTGGCCATGCGCTATGGCAACCCATCGATTTCCTCTGTGCTGCGCGAGGCACAGGCCAAGGGCATGCATCGCTTGATCGTACTGCCTTTGTATCCGCAGTATTCCGCCAGCACTACCGCTTCGAGCCACGATGCGGTGATGAAGGAATTACAGCGCTGGCGCGTAATGCCGGAGCTGCGACTGATCAATGGCTACCACAACAACAACGAGTGGCTTGATGCGATTGAGGCGAGCATCGAAAATCATTGGGACTTGCATGCCCGTGCCGAGAAAATCCTGTTTTCGTTTCATGGCTTGCCACAGCGCTTTATCCGTGATGGCGACCCCTACGCCGCGCAATGCGTAGCCAGCGCAAAAGCCATTGCCGCACGTCTTGGCTTGAGCGAAGAGCAATGGGCGCTGACCTACCAATCACGTTTTGGTCGCGAGCCCTGGCTGGAACCGGCGACCGACAAGACACTCGAAGCCTTGGCGAAACAAGGCATCAAAACCGTCGACATTATCTGCCCGGGCTTTGCCGTCGATTGCCTGGAAACACTGGAAGAAATCAAAGTGGAAAATCAGGAAATATTCCATAAGGCCGGCGGTGAAAAACTGCGTTACATAGCAGCCTTGAACGATTCACCCGGCCACGCCTGTGCCTTGGCGCATTTGATTAAACGCCATTGCCAAGGATGGAGCCACTAAATGCACGAAATTTCATTAAGCACTGCACGCGGGACGGTGACTGCATTGCAATGCGGCAATCCAGACGGTGAAAAAATTCTTTGTCTGCATGGCTGGCTCGATAATGCGGCCAGTTTTATTCCGCTGATGCCTATCCTGGAAAAATATCATGTCGTTGCACTGGACATGCCCGGACACGGTGGTTCGCAACATCGTATGCCCGGTTATGACTATGTATTCGTCGACTGGATTCACGATGTACTTGATGTGCTGGACTCACTCGATTGGCAGCAGACGCATTTGCTCGGTCATTCAATGGGCGGCGCAATTGCCACGGTAGTCGCGGCCTCGGCACCCGAGCGCATCAATAAATTATTGTTGATCGAAGCACTCGGTCCGATCTCCGGCAAGGCCGAAGAAGCCGGACAACGGCTGCGACAAGCCGTAGCGGCCAGACGTTATCTGATGAACGATAAAGTGGCTCGCGTGATTCCCGATCTGGAAACCGCCGTCAATGCGCGGCTTGCCGCCAGCAATATGACTCGCGATGCCGCCAGACTGATCGTGCAAAGAAATTTGCAGGAAGTAAAAGACGGTTTTGTCTGGCGTAGCGATCCACGCATGATGTTGCCGACCCATGTGCGTACCGATGAAAGTTTTATCCGTAGCTGGATTCGTGCGATCGAGGCACAGACCTTGATCATTGCTGCCGATCCGGCGCCGGTGTATTTCACGCCGGAACAACGCGCTGCTCGGCTATCCGATTTAAAAATTGGCCAGCTTGTAGTGATTCCGGGTGGACATCATCTGCATATGGAACAAGCCGAAGAAGTCGGCAAGGTGATTCTGGATTTTTTGGCGCTGTAAATGTAGGAGCGAGCTCTGCTCGCGAAAGCCACCTCGATGAAGTTAAATCGCGAGCAGAGCTCGCTCCTACAAAAACTGATTAGGGTGTCTTTTCCGCACTCAAGACGCTCTTGGCATCGCGAGCATTCAAAAGCTATCAGCTCTCGGCTTCGACTCGCCACTTGCCTGGCTCAAGGCCTTTTAGATTATGCGGACCGACCGAAATCCGGATCAAACGCAATGTCGGCAAACCCACCGCAGCCGTCATTCTTCGCACTTGACGATTACGTCCTTCGCGGATGGTGATTTCGATAAAACTGTCTGGCACCGTCTTGCGATGACGAACCGGCGGGTCGCGTGGCCACAACCAATCGGGTGCGGTTTCAAGCGCGCGCGCCTGGCCTGGCAAAGTCATGCCGTCATTCAATTTGACGCCTTTCGCCAGTGCCTTGATTTGCTCGTCGGTTGGAATGCCTTCGACTTGCACCAGGTAGGTTTTCGGCCATTTGAATTTGGGCGAACTGATCTGTGCAATTCTTGCGCCATCGTCTGATAACAACAACATGCCTTCGGAATCGAAATCCAGCCGCCCTGCAGCATACACATCGGCAGGCATACCGAAATCTGCCAGCGTGGTGCGAGCGGGGGTTTCGGTGTCCGTGAACTGGCACAACACGTTATAGGGCTTGTTGAAAGCAATCAGCATTGCCCCAGTGTAACGGCGTGAGAGAATACTTGCTGGTCTTTTTTGGTCATTTCGATGAATAACGCCGTTTTAAGCCAACATCCGCTGCGCCGTTTACTCAATTTCGCCAAACCCTACCGGCACAACATCATTCTTGGCAGCATTTTCTCGGTCTGCAACAAGGTGTTTGATGTGCTACCGGAAATTCTGATTGGCGTGTCGGTCGATGTGGTGGTGAATCAGAAAGATTCGTTTATTGCCAAACTGGGCGTTATTGATCCGATGCAGCAATTGTGGGCATTGGCTGCCCTGACGGTATTGGTGTGGGTGTTTGAATCCCTGTTTGAATATCTGTATGCCCTGCGTTGGCGTGGACTGGCTCAGGATATGCAACATGAATTGCGACAGGCGGCGTATTCGCATTTGCAAAAATTGCCGCCGGATTTCATCAGCAACGAACGCAGTGGCCGCTTGATGGCCTTGATGAATGAAGATGTGAATCAAATCGAACGTTTCCTAAATACTGGTGCGAACGATCTGATTCAGGTGTTTGTTTCGTCCTTGCTGGTGGGCGCAGTATTTTTTGTACTGACTGCTGATTTGGCAGTATTGGCCTTGCTGCCGATACCGATGATTCTATTCGGCGCATTCTGGTTTCAAAAACGTTTGTACCCGCGTTACGCCGCTGCACGTGAAGCTGCCGCAACGGTGTCGAATCGTCTCAACAACAATCTGGCAGGCATGGCTACCATTCAGGCCTACACGGCCGAAGCTTTTGAATCCGAACATGTGCGTGTTGCATCGAATGCGTTTCGATTGCGAAATTCCGATGCCATTCGTTTTTCCGCTGCCATAACGCCGGTGATTCGCATGGCCGTCATGGCAGGCTTCGTCGTCACCTTATTGTATGGCGGCTACCTTTGTCTGAATGGAAAGCTCGGCGTCGGCAGCTATACGGTTTTGGTTTATCTGACACAGCGCTTGTTGTGGCCGATGACCCGACTGGCCGACATGACCGATTTGTATCAGCGCGCGATGGCGTCAGTGAATCGCGTAATGGATTTACTGGAAACGAAATTGCCGGCGCAAAGCAGCAAAAAATTTTCCGGCGCCGTGAAAGGCGAATTGAGATTCGAGAATATTTCTTTTGCCTATGCCGACACGCCGACTTTGCAGAATATCACTATCGATATTCCTGCTGGCAGCACGGTCGCTTTTGTCGGAGGTACCGGCAGCGGCAAAAGCACTTTGCTGAAATTGCTGCTGCGTTTTCTTTCGCCCGATCAGGGCCGCATCCTTTTTGATGGTCAGGATATTGCCGACCTTAATTCAGCTGCGCTACGCAAACAACTGGGCTATGTCGCACAAGACCCCTTCCTGACTGACGGCAGCATTGCCGACAATATTGCCTATGGCGAACATGATGCGGACAAAAAAGCAATTGAAGCCGCTGCCGATGCTGCCGAAGCCAGCGAGTTTATTGCAAGCCTGCCAAACGGTTTCGATAGCGAAGTCGGCGAACGCGGCACGCAGCTGTCCGGTGGCCAGCGACAACGCATCGCTCTTGCGCGTGCCCTGTATCGCAGTCCGTCAGTCTTGATTCTCGATGAAGCCACATCGGCAGTCGATAACGAAACCGAAGCGGCGATTCAGCGATCGCTTGTGCGCGTCTCGAAAGATCGCACCACGATTATCGTGGCGCATCGCTTATCGACTGTGCGCAATGCCGATTGCATTTTCGTGATTGATAATGGGCAATTGATCGAGCAGGGTCGCCATGACCAATTACTGGCGCGTAATGAAATTTACGCGTCATTGTGGCGCTTGCAAACTGGGGAAGGCATTGCATGAAGAAGAGAATTATTTTTTCCGCAGTACTTTTTATCGCTGGTATAAACACCAGTCTTGCTTGCTCATGCTATTCGCCACCACCGCCGGCCGCTTCGCAAACCGAAGCAGAGTGGGTTGCAGAAGCCACCAAATACTACGCGAGTCGTGCAGACATCATCGTACGCATGCGGGTAGAAAAAGAAACCGAGCTCAGCCTGAAAAACGAGACCAAACAATACCGGGTGCTGGTCAGGAAAGTATTCAAGGGCGAAAAAATTCCGAAACGCCTCTGGTTAAACGTGAATTTCAGCTCCTGTTCCTTTTTCCCCCATGTGGGCGAAGAATGGATCTTGTACGCCAATAAAGATCTGGTGCTGAACAGTTGCAGCGGCTCGATCAAATTACCGGAAAAACCCTCCGGCGCGACGAATAAAAATCTGGCGAGTATAAAAATCACGGTGTCGGTGTTGCGTAGCCTGGAGAATTGAAAAAGGTGGAGACAAACGCATTATCAAGAATACTGTTTGCCAAAATAATACTGACGGTGACTGT
This sequence comes from Arenimonas sp., assembly GCA_050737775.1. GTDB lineage: Bacteria > Pseudomonadota > Gammaproteobacteria > Xanthomonadales > Xanthomonadaceae > Arenimonas. Next base: position 349 of record JBOHYH010000101.1, on the reverse strand, counting down.
CTGGTGCATTCCGCTTCTGTTTTTTCCGGCAGCAATACTGCAATGGCTGGGCTTTCCCGTACCCGAGCCTCTCTTGTTTCTGCGCTTGCTTGGAATGGCTTATAGCGCTTTGGTCGTCGGCTATTGTTTCGGCCTGCGAGATGCCTTGCGAAACCACTATCCGCGAGCGGTGGTTTGGGTCGGCGTTATCAGCAATGGCGGCGCTTGCATCTTGCTGGCGATTGCTGCGGCCACGTCTGTCTGGACGGATTGGGGCTGCATTGCCCAGTGGATTATGTGGGGCTCGCTCGCAGGCACCGGCGCGATAACGCTGGCGCTAATCTGGTTTGGCTTGTTAACTGTAGGAGGC
>JBOHYH010000100.1:0-2908 GCA_050737775.1 Arenimonas sp. | reverse complement strand
AAACTGCCAGCCATCCCGGTTCACCCTGCGGGCCCAGAACAACCTGCCATCCGTGCGCATGAGCACGATGCCCACATTAGGGCGATAACCGTCCGGATCGATCACGACGCGGACTCCAAATTCACTGCCTGCAAGCCTGCCACAAGCGATAGCCGCAGGACAAGCAAAACTGTTGTGATGGACAGCGCCGCCGATGCAAAGTAAAATTCGCGGCCCTGCCGGACTAATCGCGGCAGCGGTCGATGGTTGTGTAGCTCAGCCGGTTAGAGCACGGCACTCATAATGCCGGGGTCGGTGGTTCGAGTCCACCCACAACCACCATATTAAATTCCGCCGAAAGGCGGTTTTTTGTTTTGCGTTTGATCAAAGCCAAAGAACTTTAGATGCATGCCAAATATGATTTGGTCATGAATAGTAATCCGCCTTCGATGCCGATCTGCTGCGTCGCTATGACCGTCCGGGTTTCTTATCCAGCCACATCTCAGTTTTCCGGCAAGTTCAGGGAAGTGAATTTAGGTGAGGTCATTCGGAGCAGTAACGAAGATCCGATTCCACGGCAATCATCACAGATCGTTCTATACCCCTAAACTTTCCCTTCGACCTTGGGATTACTGGAAGTTAGCCCTCAAACCGTCTTGCGGGCAGATTTTCAAGGATAGATGTCATGGTCGCAGTGGTCTCGGGTAATGGTTTGGGCTTGTTCAACACCTCGTTAACGGCTTTGGGTGGCTTGCAAGGCGGGCCAGCGGGCTTGGGCGGACGTGCCGGATCGCAAGTGGTGAACATCACCAACGGCAACCTGATCCTGCAGGACCAAGACGAGACCTTGCTGGTACGTGGCTTAAGTACGGGCGTCCTCCGCACCTATAACAGCCGCGGAACAGTTGCCGGCATGGGCCAAGACAGTTTTGTGACTGGCTACGAACGCAAAGTTGCGCTGACCAGTGGTACCTTGAATGTGGCCGGTAGCCAGATGACGTTATCGACCGGTGATGGCCAGACACAGGTCTTCACCTATTCGAGCGCCAACACCTATACCAGTACCGACGGCGAAGGTGCCCACGATACGCTGGTATGGAACAGCGGCAGCAGCACTTGGACGATGACCGAAGGCAGCAGCCGTCGTGAAGAGCAATACGCCAATCATGCCGATAGCGGCTTGCTGGGTCGTTTGATTCGTATTCGTGATCTTAAATCCAATGGCATCACGCCAGCCGAGTTTGACGTGCTCTACAGCGATAACACTGCATCGGCCCGCATTACTGAAGTTCTTTCGATTGATGGAACTGGCGCCAGTGCCGATGCGATTTTGTTTGCTTATGACGGCAGCAACCGCCTGATCTCGATCACTACCCGTGAAGGCGGTATCACCAAAGGGCAGGTCAGTTATGGCTACGATACCCAGGGCCGCTTGAGCTGGGTACAGCAGGATTTAACGCCGACCATCGGTACTGATAACGCCTGGGATGCTGTGACCTCTGCCAACAATAACGGTCTGCGTTTCCGCACCACTTACACCTATGTCACCACGACCCCCAGCGATCTGAGAATTGCCAGCGTGGCCCAAAGCGATGGTATGACGGTGGCTTATACGTATGAAGCCGACGGCGGTGGCGGTTATCGCGTCAAGACGGTTACGCAAGGCAATTCCAGTGACGGTTCGGCCCAGACTGCGACCTTTACCTACAATAGCAACAGCACTGATGTAACGGATAGTTTGGCTCGTGTCTGGACCTATCAATACGATGCCAACAAACGACTGACGGCGATTCTGGCTCCGGCGATTAGTGGTCAACGTGATACCACCAGCTACACCTACGATGCTTCGGGCAATGTCACGCAAGTAAAAACCGTTAGCGGTGCAACGACTTTGTCGCAGACCGATCAAAGTTTTGACAGCAATGGGAATGTGCTCTGGCAATGGACGCGTGTCGATGGTGCAAATGCCTCGGCGATTGCTGTGCAACGCACTTACAATAGCGCCAACCAGGTGCTGACCGAGACCCGATATACCGGCTTGGATACCGATGGCCCGGTAGCGACACAATCGCCAACAGGCGGATTAACCACCAATTTTATTTACGATGCTCAAAACCGTTTGCGTTTTACGGTGGATGCCACGGGTGTGGTGATCGAACGCACTTACGCCAGCAGCGGTAATGGTATCGGTCAGGCGGCGAGTACGCGCGTGTACTTTGGTGCGAGCTATAGCGGCGTCTATGACGAAACATCGTTGAGTGCTTGGGCCACCACAACACAAAAAGCCAGCAGCCAGTTAACCGAATTTACTTATGATGCCAAAGGCCGTTTGCAGCAAAGCGCAAGTTTTGCTGCGGTGAATGCAGCCGGTGTTGGTGTTGCCGATACAGCCAACACCATCACGCGATATGTTTACGATACTCAAGGCTTGTTGTTGCAAAAAGTAACGGTACGAGGCGCGACTCGTTCGACAGATACTGCTGTGGCTATTCCGGCAGGAAGCGAAGCGGTTGATTATGTATATGACGGCATGGGCCGTTTGCTCGGTACCTTGTCGCGTGCATCGGAATTTACCGGCTGGGGAACGAATCCTACGAATGCTCAGATGGTCAGTTATCTGAGTACTGCTGCTAATGATAACGCCACCGTTAGTGCAACCTATCTGTATGCCGATTCGAGTAAACAAATTGTCGTAACACTCGACAGTGGTGCAATACGCACCGAGACGCATAATCAGGCAGGTCAAACGACCAGCGCAACGCAATCGGGCAGCGGTCAAACCACCCGCACCACGCAAATGTTCTACGACACGGCCGGTCAATTACGTGGCAGTCAGGACGCCAGCGGTGCAAGGCGTTACTTCTTTTATGATGACAAAGGTCGCCTCGATGCCGAGGTCGATGCGACCGGCGCGGTCACTCAATACAAA
>JBOHYH010000099.1:0-1018 GCA_050737775.1 Arenimonas sp. | reverse complement strand
GGCATTCCCAAAGGCGTGGTGTATCGGCATCGACACTTTGTCGCGCAGATTGAACTATTGCGTGAAGCCTTCGATACCAAACCCGGCGGCGTAAACCTGCCGACGTTTCCACCATTCGCCTTGTTCGATCCAGCACTTGGATTGACTTCGATTATTCCCGACATGGACCCGACCAAGCCGGCATGGGCCGACCCGAAAAAATTGCATCATGCCATCAATAAATTCGGTATTGATCAATTGTTCGGCTCACCCGCGCTGGTCGCCGTATTGGCAAAATACAATCAGCCGTTGCCAAGCATTTTACGCATCACCTCAGCAGGCGCTCCGGTGCCTGCCGATGTGGTTTCGAAAATGCGTGAATTGCTGCCGGAAAACGGGCGCTTATGGACGCCATACGGTGCTACCGAATGTTTGCCGGTGGCGGTCATTGAAAGTTGCGAATTGCAGAACACCCGCGAACAAACCGAACAAGGTGCGGGCACCTGTGTCGGGCGTCCGATGGCAGCCAACACCGTTCGCATTATCGAAATTACCGACAAAGCCATTGAACATTGGCGCGATGGATTGCAAGTGGAACCGGGCCGTGTCGGTGAAATTACCGTGGCAGGTCCGACCGCCACGGACGAGTATTTTGAAAGACCGCAAGCAACGGCGCTGGCGAAAATTAGCGAAACAATGCCGGATGGCACGAAGCGCATTATTCACCGCATGGGTGATCTGGGCTGGATCGACGAACACGGCCGACTGTGGTTTTGTGGCCGCAAATCACATCGTGTCGAAGCTGCACAAGGACCGCTGTTTACCGAACAGGTCGAACCCATATTCAACACCCATCCCAAAGTAAAACGTACGGCGTTGGTTGGCGTCGGGAAATTCGGTGAGCAACTGCCGGTGCTCTGTGTTGAATTGCATGAAAATGCATCATTACAGGAACATGCGATTATCCAAGCCGAGCTGGAAAAAATCGGCAATGCCTTTGTGCACACCGGAGGCATTCATCATTTCCTGTTTCATCCCG
>JBOHYH010000098.1:0-1898 GCA_050737775.1 Arenimonas sp. | reverse complement strand
TTGCGGGTATAGGCCCCCAAAGCATCGATCGTATAGACCACGCGACCGGCGGCATCATAAACATAGCGTTGCCGCTGGGCACCAGATTCATTGGCGGTGATGAAGGCACTGAAAGTAGCCAGTGTCGCGGTTCCAGCGCGAACCGTGGCCAGATCGGCCGCCAACAGTGCGGAGGTGTAAGCCAGTGTTTGCGTCACTCGACCGGCCGCGTCATAACGCTGCTCGGTCACATCGCCCAAGGCATCGACGCTAAAGCGTAAACGACCTGCCGCATCGTAGATCAAGCTCTGACGTTGCGCGCTCGCATCGTTAGCCACGGTAAAACTGGCGAAATCCGCCACACTTGCCGTGCCGGCAAATAACTTGTTCTGCACCGTGCCATCCACCCAATGCGGCACCGTGTACGCACGCGTACTCAACAAACGGTTGGCCGCATCATAATCAAAACGTGTCACTTGGCCTTGACCACCGTAGGTCAGCACCAAACGACCGGCGGCATCATAAACCCGGGACTCTCCCAGATCCCCCGCGCCCCAGACGAGTAAAGGATCCAGCACCGCCACCGTCATGCTGCCGTTGAGTGTCGCCGCACTGAAGGGGGTCACAAACTGACGCGAGCTCACGACGCGACCCGCCGCATCGTACCAATTGCGGGTATAGGCCCCCAAAGCATCGATCGTATAGACCACGCGACCGGCGGCATCGTAAACATAGCGTTGCCGCTGGGCACCAGATTCATTGGCGGTGATGAAGGCACTCATATCGGCCAACACCACAGTACCTGCCTGCAATTTGGTCTTGAGCGCTGCATCCACCGTTGCCGCAACCGGATACGTCAGTGTTTGACTGACGCGTCCTGCGGTGTCGTAGCGTTGTTCGGTCACCGTGGCACTGGTGCTGGTCAAATTGGTGATGCTAAAGCGCACACGACTATCGCGGTCATAGACGCGATAAGTGATGGGATCAATTGCTTCATTGGCAATGGCATCAACACGGGGTTTGATGGTGGCCACCGCCACAGCGGCGGTACTGGATAAATCCGAGACCGTAATCGCGGTAGCATAGGAACGCACGGCCACCACGCGCCCATCGGCGTCATAGGTCGTTTTGGTTACGCCACCATTGGGATCAATCTCGTGTGTACGGCGATTGGCTTCGTCATAGACAAAGCGTGCAACCTTGCCGGTGCCATCGGTACGTTGCACCACATTGTCATTGGCATCATAGAGATAGTTCGTACTCAGGACGAGTTTGCCGATACCAGGATCGATAATCTCGCTGTCGCGGCGGCCAAACACATCATAGTTATATTGCGTGGTCTTCGAATTGGAGGAGCCCGCCCCTTCAGTCACCGTGACTTGGCGACCGGCAGCATCATAGGCGTATTGCGTGATCAGATTCAGACCGCTCGGGTCTTGTGCCATCGTCAATAAACGACCTTCCTGGTCGTAACTCATTGTCGTGATACGACCGCTGGCGTCGGTCACTTTGATCTGACGGCCTTGACCATCAAACTGCGTCGCGCTGATCAGATTCAGTGTGGCCGCATCTTCACTGCGCGTCAGTACACGACCCACCGCATCATAGCTATAAGCCACTTTACGACCGCTGGCATCGGTGGTTTCGGTTAACAAACCCCGCACATCATAGCTGTTGGTACTGGTTTGGTTGAGTGCGTTGGTGCTGTTTACTACGGCACCATTTTTGTCATACACCAAGGTGCTGACCACGACATTGGCTGGATCGGTTACCGTGACAGTTTGACCATGACGGTTATGCACCGTGCTGATCAACAAACCTTCTTGCGACAACACCGTCATGCTGCGATTGACATCGCTGTAACCGTAAGTCGTTGTGTTATTCAAGGCATCGGTCAACGTGACCGTTCGAGCAAAAGC
>JBOHYH010000097.1:0-9267 GCA_050737775.1 Arenimonas sp. | reverse complement strand
GCGCGCTTTGGCTCTCGGCATGAAGTTGGAAAACTGGCCACCCGCCGGTCTTCAACAAGGCATGATGGGCTGAGCCCGGATATTTAAGGAATACGACCATGCGCCACCAAAAATCAGGACGTAAATTTAGCCGTACCAGTTCACATCGCAAAGCGATGTTTACCAATATGGCAGCGTCCCTTATCAAGCACGAACTCATTCGTACCACTTTGCCAAAAGCAAAAGAACTGCGTCGCGTTGCCGAACCGTTGATCACCATCGGTAAAGTCGACGGCCAAGCCAATCGCCGTCTCGCCATGTCGCGTCTTAGCGACAAGGAAGCCGTAGGCAAGCTGTTCGTCGAACTCGGTCCTCGTTACAAGGAACGCCAGGGCGGTTATCTACGCATCCTGAAATGCGGTTTCCGTGATGGCGACAATGCTCCGATGGCTTATGTAGAATTGGTTGATCGTCCGGTTTCAGCAGTCGCAACTGCCGAATAAGCGACAGCTTCAGCATTATAAAAAAACCCGGCCAACGCCGGGTTTTTTTATAGCTGTGGTTCTTTTCATATTCAAAATAATCACTACCGGAACCCTATGACTTGCGTTACTGTCATTAATATAAGCCCACCTATTAATCGCCCATGAAACTCAATCCATTTGCCTGGTCATTTCGCCTTCAATTCTTTTTCGGCTTCTTCGCTTGCGCTGCGTTGATTGCCTACGCCCTGTACGCCGACAAAATATTGGGTTTCGAGCCATGTCCGCTATGCATATTCCAGCGCGTCGCCTTCTTCGCATTGGGCGTGGTCGGATTGCTGGGCGCTTTGCATAACCCCAAATCACGCGGGGGGCGCGCGTTTTATGGTGTGCTTGCACTAATCGCAGGCGGTATTGGTATTTATCTGGCGGGTCATCATGTTTATCTGCAGCATCTTCCGCTGGATCAAGTACCATCCTGCGGCCCTGGCTTGGCGTACATGATGGAAGCCTACCCAGGTAAATTTGATTTGATCAAGGAAGTACTGAAAGGATCGGGTGAATGCGCCGAAATTAATTGGACCTTCCTGGGACGCCCAATGCCGGAATGGACCTTGCTGTGTTTCTCCCTGCTGACCATGGGTGCCGTAATCGCGGCATTCAAAAAACGTAAAGTAAACTGATGAACTACAACCTCTCGAATAACGCAGTAATGAATATTGACGAATCCAGCATGATTAACACTGAACTCAATACCGGCAACTGGAATCCATCGTCATGGCGCTCGCGCGTTGCCTTGCAGCAGCCGACCTATCCGGATGCGATCGAACTTGCGGGTGTTCAAAATGAATTGTCCTGCTTGCCGCCATTAGTAACGTCATGGGAAATTCTGGCGTTGAAAAAACAATTGGCAGAGGCACAGGAAGGCAAACGCTTTTTGTTGCAAGGCGGTGATTGCGCCGAGAGCTTTTCCGATTGCGAATCAGGACTGATTTCCAATCGACTGAAAGTTTTATTGCAGATGAGCCTCGTGCTGGTACACGGATTACGTCTGCCGGTAGTGCGCGTCGGTCGTTTCGCGGGCCAATATGCCAAACCGCGCTCAACGGATACCGAAACCAAAGACGGTATAACGTTGCCGAGCTATCGCGGTGATTTCATCAATCAACCGGAATTCACCGAAGCTGCTCGTGTACCCGATCCACGTCGGATGGTGAAAGGCCATGCTCGTTCGGCAATGACAATGAATTTTGTTCGTGCTTTGATAGACGGCGGTTTTGCCGATCTGCATCATCCGGAATATTGGGATCTCGATTGGGTAAGCCATTCGCCGCTGTCTGATGAATACCACAAGATGGTGGAAGCGGTCGGCAATGCGGTTCGTTTCATGGAAACCATTTCCGGGGTCGACCTGCATAATCTCAATCGTGCCGATTTCTACACATCGCATGAAGCACTTTTACTGCCTTACGAAGAAGCGCTGACCCGTAAAGTGCCGCGCCAAAATGGCTGGTTCAATTTATCGACGCATTTCCCGTGGATCGGTATGCGTACCGCCGATATCGATGGCGCCCATACCGAATACTTCCGTGGCATTCGCAACCCAATAGCAATCAAGATCGGTCCTTCGGTAACGCCGGATCAATTGTTGAAATTGGCCGATGTGTTGAACCCTGATAATGAAGCAGGACGTTTGACATTCATACAGCGCATGGGTGCAGGAAAAGTCACCGAGAAGCTACCGCCACTCATCAAAGCCGTACAGGCCGAAGGAAAAAAAGTTTTGTGGGTTTGCGATCCGATGCACGGCAATACTGAAAGCACATCCAACGGTTACAAAACCCGCCGCTTCGATAATATCCGCAGCGAGCTTGATCAAAGTTTTGATGTGCATGCTGCGCTAGGATCAAGACTCGGCGGAGTGCACCTCGAGTTGACGGGTGAAAATGTCACTGAATGTCTGGGCGGCGCGCGTGAGTTGACAGAGATTGATCTGGAGCGTGCATACACCAGCACTGTTGATCCGCGCATGAATTACGAGCAGTCGCTGGAAATTGCGATGTTGATTGTGCGTAAGCGTTCGGCGCTTGGACTTCAAGCCTAAATAATTCAGGATTGCCTCAATGCGTCAAATTTTGTTTTTGCTGTTTTATCTGGCCGTTATTGCAAATTCATTTGCTTCGGACGAGAAGCCTGAAGCAGTTGCAGAATGTGCCGGCATTATTGTCAAGAAAGCCATTCCACTTTACCCGGCTCAAGCGCTCAGAGATAAAAAAGATGGCGGAGTAGTGCTCGCGGTGTGGATAGACAAGTGCGGGCGTGTGCAGAAATCCGAGGTCATTGAAAGCAGTCGCAATAAGTTATTAGACGGCGCTGCAATTGAGGCTGCAAACAAGTCTGTCTTTAGTCGTGATGATGATTCGGATCAGGAACTATCTCGAATTGAGGTTCCTTATAAATTTACGGTTGATAAAAAAGAATATAAAGCCGAAAAAGTTGTCTGGCCTTCCAGTCATAAACAAGCGTATTTTGTGCTGGATGAATCTCCGTTTCCATTTGAAACCGTTGAGCAAGCCAGAACGAAAGTTGGCCGGGAGCCATATCGCCTCGTTAGTTTGAGGCCGATTCAACAGATGCTGCAACTTGAAAACGAGAGTGGTGACATCTGGCTTTTTCTTGCTGACAATAGGACATTCAAGTTCAAGCTGGCGGCGCTCTATAAAAAAATTCCAGCCGAGAAGCCAACTGTTAGCGTGCAGGTTCTATGTGGCCCTTCGATCATTGACTGTACTCAAATGAAAGCCACTTTATTGAAATCCGGGTTGCGGCCATTTGCCAAAAGTTTGAATGAGTAAGTCATTCATTAATCATCTTCGTGAAGCGTAATTCATAACACGGATCAGATAAAGCCAGGGTCAGGGCCGGGGCTGGATAGTTCAGTGCCATAAATCCCAGGCCAGTTTCATAATCAGTAAGAATACGACGATCAGGAAAAATGCTCGAATAAACCCCTGGCCTTTTTTAATGGCGATATGGCTCCCGATATAGCTGCCAATCATGTTGCCGACGATGAGTGGTATTGCCAATATCCATATAACAAAACCGGAAAACAGCAGTATTGTCCATGAGCTCAAATCAGCCGCAACATTGCTAGCTTTTGAAATGGCCGACGAACGTAAAAAATCCATGCCCATCACGCTGACAAAAGCGAATACCATCAAGGTGCCCGTTCCCGGGCCAATCAAGCCGTTATAAAAACCGCAGGCAGCACCTACACAAGCAGCGGCAATACTTTCGTGTTTTCCCTGGTAGCGAGGAATATGCAAGTTACCTAGATCTTTTTTGAAAACGGTATAGACCGCCAATAGCACGCACATGGAAAGTACGATCCACTTCAATATTTCCTTGTCCATGGCTTTTGCAAATTGCACTCCAATTGCCGATGCAAGCAGTGCGGCAATGCAGGCGGGCAGCACGATTTTCCAGGAGATGCTGATGCGGCGGAAATAATTCCAGGCCGCCACGGTCGTGCCTGCAATCGAGCTGGTGCGTTGGGTGCCAATGGCTTGCAATATATTCAAGCCAGGGTGCAGGTTCAGCATGGCAGGTGTAAGAATAAGTCCACCGCCGCCAACGATGCTATCCAGAAAACCGGCAGCGAAACCAGCTAGTGCCGTGAGCAACCACAGTGTTGTATCTATTTCCAATCTAGCGTCCGGGTAGAGATTGAATATTGGGTCTAGAAATTGTCAAAGCGATCTGGCCTAGATGGCATCCCTACGTTTTTTCAATTAATTCCGGATTATGTTTTTGCAACACACGCAAGATATCTTTTGCGATAGTGCTTAATGAAGCTTCACCGTATCCGATATGGTGTGCGGCAACTTTTCCATCCGGAGCGATGATCCACAAGTTGGGAAGGCCTTTGACGTCATAGCTGTCGCCAACCAAACCTTTGCGATCATAAAGCGAAAGTAATTGTTTATTCTTCATTTTCCGCATGACGCCGTTGGCTTCACGCATATCTTCCTTGTAATTGACCGCCACGACTTGAATGAAATCGGTACCCACGCTGTTTTGAATATGATTCAGGGCTGGCAACTCTTTTAGGCAATAGCCACACCAGGTTGCCCAGAACGAAACAACGACGACCTTTCCCTTGAATTGGGCAACGGTAATGTCATCTCCATTCCCATTCCTGCCCAGAAAGTTTGGTGCAGCATCACCCGTCTTGGGTGCGGCCGATACGGAGCAAGAAAATAACAGGCAGAGTGAAAAGATCAATAGGCGCATTGGATTCTCCATTTTTAATGATGATAGCGGAATATGCCATGTGACTGGAATTAAAAACCCGCCTTTCGGCGGGTTTTTAATTTGAATTCACAAACAAAAGATTAACCGCGGTTGGCTTTCTTGCGATCATTCTCGGTACGTTCTTTTTTGCGCAAACGGATGGCGATCGGAGTGACTTCCACCAATTCATCATCGGAGATGAATTCAAGCGATTGCTCCAGCGAGAACTTGATCGCTGGTGTCAGGCCTTCGTCAAAATCCTTGCCCGAGGCGCGGAAGTTGGTCAGCTGTTTTGCGCGTAGTGCATTGACAGTCAGATCGTTGTCTTTGGAATGAATACCGACAATTTGACCTTCGTAAATTTCTTCGCCTGGTTCAACCAGCAAGCGACCACGTTCCTGCATCGCGATTTGTGCGTAAGCAGGCGATGGGCCGGTACCATTGGAGATCATCACGCCATTTTGGCGTTCGGCAATGGCGCCTTCCGAGCGTGGACCATAATGATCAAACACATGGAATAACAAGCCGGTACCTGCAGTAATTGTGCGGAACTCGGTTTGGAAGCCAATCAAGCCACGAGCGGGAATCATGAAGTCGATACGGACGCGGCCTTTGCCGTCGGGTTCCATATTGGTCATTTGCGCACGACGCTCGCCCAATCGCTGCATGACGCCACCTTGGAATTGCTCTTCCAAATCGACGACCAAACTTTCGATCGGTTCCATTTTTTGGCCATCCACCATTTTCACGATAACTTCCGGGCGCGACACGGCTAATTCGTAACCTTCGCGGCGCATGGTTTCAATCAAGATCGAAAGATGCAATTCGCCACGACCCGATACTTTGAATTTGTCGGCGTCATCGGTTTCTTCCACTTTCAATGCCACGTTATGCATGGCTTCGCGCATCAAGCGGTCGCGTAACTGGCGCGAGGTCAGGAACTTGCCACCGCTGCGGTCTTTGTTGCCGGCGAACGGAGAATTATTGACCTGGAAGGTCATGCTGATGGTGGGTTCATCGACGGTCAGCACGGGTAATTGTTCCGGTGCATCGACGGCACAAACGGTTTCAGAAATCCCCAGATTTTCGATCCCGGAAATGGCAATGATGTCACCAGCGCCTGCTTCCGGCACGTCAATGCGTTCCAGTCCCATGAAGCCCATGACTTGCAATACTTTACCGTTGCGGATTTTGCCTTCGCGATCAACGATGGCTACCGGCATATTGGTGCGGACTTTGCCGCGCTGCACGCGACCGGTACCAATGATGCCGACGTAGTTGCTGTAGCTCAGCGAGGTAACGCGCATCTGAAACGGACCTTCCATGTCCACCGGCGGCGGCGACACATGGTCGACGATGGCCTGGAACAATGGGGTCATGTCGCCAGAACGGACGTCCGGGCTCAGGCCGGCGTAGCCGTGTAATGCCGAGGCGTAAACGGTATGGAAATCGAGTTGTTCATCGGTAGCGCCCAAACGATCAAACAAATCGAAGGTTTGGTCCAGAACCCAATCAGGACGCGCGCCTGGACGGTCGACCTTGTTGACTACAACGATTGGCTTGAAGCCCATCGCGAATGCTTTCTGGGTGACGAAGCGGGTTTGCGGCATTGGGCCGTCCATTGCATCGACCAGAATCAAAACCGAGTCGACCATCGACAATACGCGTTCCACTTCGCCGCCGAAGTCGGCATGGCCCGGGGTATCGACGATATTGATGCGGTATTCCTCGCCTTCCGGGGATTTCCAGCGGATGGCGGTGTTCTTCGAAAGAATGGTGATGCCGCGTTCTTTTTCAAGATCGTTGCTATCCATGACGCGTTCGGTGACGACGGCACGTTCGCTGAAGGTGCCCGATTGCTGCAGCAGCTTGTCAACGAGGGTGGTTTTGCCATGGTCAACGTGGGCGACGATAGCGACATTGCGGATTTTTTCAATAGACATAACGAAGGGCGCCGAGACCAGCGCTTCACTGTTGGGAAGTTAGCCCAATATTATAGCTGGAAACCGGCTCGATGAGCTGAGTAATTGCTCCTTGTGGCACAATAGCAGGCCAAAATTTACGAACCAGCGACCAAAGGACTTCTATGAGCGACCTGATTGCGACTTTCAACACAGCACGCGGCCCTATCCGCGTCCGTTTATTTGCCGATAAAGCCCCGGTTACGGTGGCCAATTTCGTTAATCTTGCCCAGCGCGGTTACTACAACGGCTTGAACTTCCATCGCGTGATTCCGGACTTCATGATCCAAGGTGGCTGCCCGCGCGGCACTGGTACCGGTGGCCCGGGCTACAAGTTTGAAGACGAATGCCGTCCTGATGCACGTCACGATAAACCCGGCGTGTTGTCGATGGCCAATGCCGGCCCAAAGACCAACGGTAGCCAGTTCTTTATTACGCACACGGCTACTCCCTGGCTCGACGGCAAGCACACCGTGTTCGGCGAAGTGATCGACAGTAGTGACCAGAAAATAGTGGATGCCGTCAAGGGTAGCGATGCACTGGAAAGTATCACGATCGAAGGCGATGCCTCGGCATTGCTGGCATCGCAAGCAGCCCGCATTACCGAATGGAATGCCGTGCTCGACGCCGCGTAATTTTTTTACATGCCATGAAAACGGGAGCCTCGGCTCCCGTTTTTTTTGCGATTATTTAATGAATTTAAGACTGTCGAACATCTTGTTGATCGCGGCAATGTCACGACCGTAATAATGCTCCTGAGGCGCAATCCAGTACATCACGTTCAAGCGGCCGTTTCGTTCAACTGCGCCAGCGGTGCCTTTGTAGATCAACCCATTTTGGTTGGTCATCGTGACATCAAAGCGTAATCCGTCGATGTTGCCATACTTGGTTGGTCGCAGATTTGAGGCCGAGACTTGTGCAAAGCCACCTTGGCGCCAGCCGTCAAGCATGATGTTTTGTACTTCATCAGGCCTCATGCCGGGCTTGAACCACGGGCCATCGGGACGACTTTTTCTTTCGCGACCGGATAAAAATACATGCTCGTTTGCCTTTACTTTCGATATGAAAATAAATTGATTCAGCGGGCTGCCATCAATCGTCCATAACTGCGCACGGGGATATTTCATGCGGGCCCAGTCCAGGCTTGAATCTACCGTCATGTCATTGAAAATGGTGATTCCTTCTCTGGCGGTAACCAGACGGCCACCTTGCGATGCGCAGGAAACCAGCAGCAGCAATAGCGAAGCGATGAAGATGCGTGTGATCAGTTTTTTCATTTCAGCGTCTCCATTTGCTTCAAATAGCTTTCGATAAAACCGCGATCCGGTGCACCGGGGTCTCTGGTTAAATATTCCTGCAGGTTTTTGATGGCATCGAGGTAGTGTTTGCTATCACGCAGTGCCAGTCCGTTCTCCCGCCAAGCTTGTGCCGGCGAGCCTGCCTCGGTAACGGCCTGTGCATAGAGTTTCGTTGCTTGAGCACGATCATCATTCTTGTTGCGTTGGCGATAGGCTTCGCCCAGGTAAAACGTGTACATGCCAGCGTCGCTGGGGTCGGCTGTTTTTCTCAGGTCGCCGATGACTTGCACCGAGGTGTTGTACATGCGGCGAGTGAGTTCATTTTGCAGCCATTGCTGCAGAAATGGGCGCGTGACCTTTCGATAGGCATCACGACCCAGTTCTTTGCCCGGGTTTGTAATGGCGGTTGCCGCTGCACGTACGTCTTCGACGCGTTCTTTTGTCTGTGGATGGCTGGCAAAAACAGGGAAGGGTTTGCCGTAATCACGCGCGTTTTCTTCGCGCAACATGGCTTCCCATAAACGAACACTCGATTCCGGATCGTAATGCTGGTCGCCGATAATGCCCATGCCAATGCGGTCCGCTTCGCGTTCCTTGTCTCGACTGAACTTGGCCATGGTGGCGCCACCGGCAATATTGGCAATCATGCCTGCCATGCCAACACCTGCGCCTGCAGTCAGAATGCCGAAGGTGCCCAGAAAGGCGCTGCTTTTTTTCAGTTTTCGCCATTGCTGGATGCTGTGCCGTTTTTTGTAATGGCCAAATTCATGCCCCATGATAAGGGCAAGATCCGACTCGTTTTGCATTCGTAATAGTGCGCCAGTCCAGATAATCATTACCCCATTGGGTGCCATCGAAGCATTGAAAAAAGGTACGTCGAGAATATAGATGCGCAAATCCTTGCAGTAATCGCTGGCGACCTTGCAAGCTACATTTCTGACGTATTCGTTCAGTGCAGGATCGCGTACCAAAAATGGCGAGTTCCTTAAATATTCTTCCTGTCGATCGATGATGTACCAAAGCTCGGCTTCATCGGTGTTGCTTGCAGGTCGGTCGCCCGGCTTGGCATCTTCATAAATAGCCTGGGCATTGGCGGAATTGCTTGAAAGTACGAAAGCCAATGCCAGGAAAAGGGCATGTGAAACAGCATTGCGATTTTTCACAGCGGAAATCCTTTCAGCATGTTTTGTGCTGTATTGGCTGCACCTTGTTCATCGCGCAAGTCACCAGACTGTTTAGCAAGAAAATTAAACC
>JBOHYH010000096.1:0-3585 GCA_050737775.1 Arenimonas sp. | reverse complement strand
GAACAGCACAGTACGAAGCTTGAGAACGACCTGAAGCCGCTTGAAGCCTTGAGTCGCGAAATGGAAGTTGCCAGCAAGCCGATGGAGTCGCTTGGCCAGCAAATGTCGGTGCTTGGAAAACAGCAGGAAGCATTGAGCAAGCAAGCCGACCAGAAAGTATTGGGTGTCATCAATGAAAGCCTTAGAAATGGGCAGGCCCGTCCGCTGGCAAATTTGGCACCCTGATAGCAGATTAGTGCAAATAAAAAGGCGGCATTGCCGCCTTTTTTATTTCGGCAAAAATCGTGCTGCCGAGTTCGAAGATTAAGTGTTTGTCACGTCTGGCTTATCAGCCGATTGCCCACTCGTTACTACCTTGACGATGCTTTTGGCGACCTTGTCGGTAAAAACCGCCACGGGCTCATTATTTTTCACGGCCTGCTTGAGTTGCTCGTGCTGCGTTGAGTTAGCTTCGGTCGTGACAGTGCCTGCATCATCAAAAGCCCAGATTAATTCTCCAGGCAGAAGAACCGCCAGTACTATGCCGACAACAAAGAAACTGACGGCAGTGAGAAACCATCCCATGCCACCACTCAGCGAGCCGACATAAATCCCGGTGATTGATGAAATGAGCGCATAGACCGCTACAAACAGAATGCGACCAAAAAATTCTATCTTGTCGCGTTTTTTATCAGACTTCGTCAGATTTTCACGCTTGATAACGTTTAGCACTATAGAGATTATGCCCAACGGTAGCATTACGGCTTGCATGGAAAAGGCAGCGAACATGATGCCAAATGAAGTCAGCAGCAAGCCGACTGCCAATGCGGTGCCCATGTGGCCAGGTGCTGCAATAATCGTTAGCGCAAAGTTCACTGCAAGGCCTGCCGCCAGGGCCAAAATAATTTTTACGGTCACACGTGCTTCATTGGGCATAGTCTGGCTTTTTTTGAAGTGACCAATAGACTAGCGAAAACGCCGCCTTTGGGCCAAGTGTTTTTGTTGTCAGAAAGTCTTATTGAACATTTTTGACCAGTAGAGCGAGTTGCCGCTACGGATAATATATTTTTATCGCATTGATCAATGCTTTCATGCGATCACGCAGTGCAGGCGGTCCGATCACCTGCACGTCGATTCCGATGCCCAGTAGTTGTCCCGATGCGTGATCAATCGATTCAATGGGCACAACCACCTTGCTCCAGCCTTTTTGGTTGGGGTCTGCGACGGTGGATTTTTTTGCTGCTTCGCCTACTGTGGCGCTTAGTTCCAGCAATTTTTTCATGCCGTTCTTGCTCACCAGCAGAGTAGCAACGTCACTGTAAATTTCGGTTTCGAATCGCTGTGTCGATTGTTTCCAGAATTCCGCCAGATCAAATTGCTTCGGGCGTCGAAAGGCAGTTTCGCTCAGGTCGAGTTGGTGAATGTTCGAGAGTCGGTAGATGCGGGCTTCCTTTGCATCATCCGCCAGCGCCACCATGTACCAAATTCCCGCCTTCAGCACGAGTCCGAGAGGTTTGATTGTGCGTATCTTCGTGCCTTTCCAGCTTTCATATTGCATGTTTGCAATGCGTTGGTGCCAGACGCAATGTGCGATGGTCTGCAGATGGTCGGTCGGCACGGCAGCGCGAAACCAGTCAATCGGATCGAAATGCAAGCGTGCATTTACCCGCTCGGCATTTTCCCGTAATTCGTCGGGTAGCGAAGCCAGCATTTTTAATCTTGCCGAGACCGATGCATTGCCGAGGCCTAATTCGGCAGCCGCACTGGGCATGCCCGAAAGAAATAATGCCTGTGCTTCGTTTTCGGTAAGTCCGGTCAGGTTTGTGCTCCAGCCTTCCCGCAACTGGAAGCCGCCATCACGCCCCCGGTCGGACCAAATTGGTACACCGGCAGCAGATAAATGATCTATGTCTCGCAATATGGTGCGTTGTGATACTTCAAGTTCGGCCGCAAGCGTGGGCGCACTCATGCGTCCGCGGGTTTGCAGCAGCATCAGGATGGATAGTAGTCGGCTCGCACGCATTTTTTGATGTTAACAGGAATACATGACATTCGGTGTCATGTATTAGCCATTAGGCTTGAGCCACACAATGAGCAAGGGTGAACGCGATGGCAATGAATATTACGAAAATGTTTGTAACACTTATATTTTCAGGAGCACTTATTTTTATGTCGAACAATACAATCGCTGCCGATGCAGCAAAACAAGGCTCTAATGGTCCTGGCGAAGCAGAAGGTTTTTCGTTCCTGGACGGTCACTGGCGCGTACACCATAAAAAACTCAAGGAGCCACTGACTGACAAGGAAGAATGGATCGAGTTTGAAGGAACTGCGTCTTTCTTCAGCTTGCTGGATGGCATCGTTAGTGTAGAAGAGCTTCGCGATGCCAAGGGCGCGCCCTTCGGCAGTGCCATGCGCACTTTCGATATCAAGCGCCGTATCTGGCTGGATGCCTGGGTGTCGGCTGGCAGTGGCGTTTTGCAATCGCCGATAGAAGGCCGTTTTGAAGGTGATGTGGGCACCTTTATTGCCCCGGATTCCTATGAGGGAAAAACCATTTTAGCGCGTGGCGTTTGGCGGCGCATTTCAGAAAACGAAGTGACTTGGGAGCAAGCGACTTCTATGGATGATGGAAAAACCTGGGAAGATAATTGGTTTATGCGATTTGAACGCACTGTTGAAAAAACGGTATCGGGCAAATAATGGAGCTCGTCCAAACCAGTCATCTCTGGCTATTTTTTGTGCTCGTGCTTGGCATCATCGTGATGCCAGGCATGGACATGGCCTACGTGATGGCGAGCAGTCTGGTCGGTGGGCGTAAAGCTGGTTTCTTCGCCGTGGCCGGCATTGTGCTGGGTGGCATGTTGCATGTTTTGATGGGTGTGCTGGGTGTCGGCGTCTTGCTGAAAACATTTCCGCAGGCATTCAATAGCATGCTGATGGCAGGCTCAATCTACATCGCCTGGATAGGCTGGTCATTATTTCGCGGTGCAAGGGCACTCGATGAAGTCACTAAAGCTTCGCCGAAAACCATGAGAGCAACATTCAGCAGGGCATTCGTGACTTGCCTGCTGAATCCCAAAGCTTATATTTTCATGCTGGCGATATTTCCGCAGTTTATTCGCAATGAATACGGCCCCCTTGCAACGCAAGCTTTGGTGCTTGGCGGCATTATCGTGCTGAATCAAATCATGGTTTACGGCGCTATCGTCCTAGGTGCTCACAACGCACGAATATGCTTAAGCACAAATAAAATCGGGCAGGTTTGGCTAGGTCGAGCCATGGGCGTGGTACTTGTATTGGCGGCAATCTGGACAGGTTGGCAAGGTTGGCTGCACTAGACGAACCTGGTTTCAAAGGCTTGTTCCTTGTTAATTATCGTCATGAGCTCCATTTGAAGCGCTGAATTTCCATAGTGAAAACAGAAATCCAACGATCGTTTTTGCTTGCTGGATATTGCAAATAATCAAGGTAAGTCTCTTTTTTCGTAAATTTGAGTTGACGAATATTTTCGTGGCCTTCATAATTCCGCTTCTGCGCCCGTAGCTCAGTTGGATAGAGCACCAGGCTACGAACTTGGGGGTCGGAGGTTCGAATCCTTCCGGG
>JBOHYH010000095.1:0-2337 GCA_050737775.1 Arenimonas sp. | reverse complement strand
ACCAGATGTGGGTCGCACAACACTGGCGCGTGAATCGCACCTCGGCGCATTTATCCAGCGGTGGTTTGGGTACGATGGGTTATGGCTTGCCTGCTGCCATCGGTGCGCAATTTGCGAAACCGAATGCAACGGTCATCTGCGTCAGTGGTGATGGTTCGATCATGATGAATATCCAGGAATTGGCCACACTGAAACGCTACGGCATTCCGGTAAAAATCGTGTTGCTCGACAACTCTTGTTTGGGAATGGTGCGGCAATGGCAGGAATTGTTTTTCGCCGAACGTTATAGCGAAGTTGATTTATCCGACAATCCGGACTTCGCACAACTCGCCCGCGCCTTCGGCATCCCCGCTTTCACCGTTGAACGCCGCGACGAAGTACCGGCCGCCATCGAAAGAATTTTGAGCGAAGAAGGCCCACTGTTTTGCCACGTAAAAATCGACCCCCGGGCCAATGTGTGGCCATTGGTGCCACCGGGAAAATCCAACGCCGACATGATGGGGTGTGCAGCATGAGCAGAAGACTGGAAATCACAATGGCAGCAAGCGAAGGCGCGCTGATCCGCGTACTGGGTACGGTGGAACGCCGCGGCTACAGCCTGAATACCTTGCATGTCGAAAAAACCGCGAACGAAAACATGCAGATCAGCATGGAAGTCGAAAGCGATCGCGATGCGAATGTATTGTGCCGACAGCTCGGTCGTTTGTACGACGTACAGAACGTCAATCTGGAATCCGAACCCGGCAATGCCGATCAATACGTCGACGTGCCACGGTTTCAAGCGACCTGGCTATGAATCTGCCGGCCTTAAAATCCGATTTTTTACCGGGCGTTGATCCGCTGTTTGCGAGCATCGAGCAAGCGCAGCTGCAACTGCGCGATGTCGTCAGCACGACACCGCTTTCGCTGAATGTAAATTTGTCGGAGGAATTTCAGGCCAATATTTTGCTGAAGCGCGAAGATCTGCAAATTGTTCGTTCGTACAAGATTCGCGGCGCCTACAACAAAATCAGCTCGCTGGATGAAGCCGAGAAACAACAAGGCATTATCTGCGCCAGCGCTGGCAACCATGCGCAAGGCGTCGCCTACTCCTGCCAGTTGCTGAAAATCCACGGCAAGATTGTCATGCCGAAAACCACGCCGAAACAGAAAATCAAACAAGTACAATTGTTCGGAAAGTCCTTCGTCGACATCGTGCTGGCCGGCGATACCTTCGATGATGCTTACCGGTATGCGCTTGAAGATGCCACCACGAACAAACTGATTTTCGTGCATCCGTTTGATGATCTGCAAGTCATCGCCGGCCAAGGCACGGTTGGCCTAGAAATATTGCAGGCGGCCAAGCAAAGCATCGATTACATTTTCGTGCCCATCGGCGGTGGCGGCTTGGCGGCCGGTTTATCGACTGTCTTCAAACAACTCAGCCCCAATACGAAAATCATCGGCGTTGAACCCGCCGGTGCACCCTCGATGAAAACGTCTATCGCACAAGGTAAAAACACCGCGCTCGAGAATATCGACAAATTCGTGGATGGCGCTGCCGTTAAACAAGTCGGCAATCTCACTTTCGATATCTGCAAAAATGCACTGGATGATGTTGTGCTGGTTCCCGAAGGAAAAGTCTGCACCACCATCTTGCGTCTCTACAACGAAGAAGCCATGGTCGTCGAACCCGCCGGTGCACTCACCATTTCGGCACTCGATTATTACAAAGACCAAATCAAGGGCAAAATCGTTGTCTGCGTCGTCAGTGGCAGCAATAACGACATCCTGCGCACCGAAGAAATAAAAGAACGCTCGCTATTGTTCGAAGGCCTGAAACATTACTTCATGATCCAGTTCCCGCAGCGCCCCGGCGCATTGAAAGAATTCGTCAACGACATCCTCGGCGACGAAGATGACATCACCTACTTCCAGTTCGCCAAAAAGAACAACCGCGAAACCGGCCCCGTCGTCGTCGGCCTCGAACTGAAAAACAAGGAAGACATCCACAACATCAAAACCAGGATGGCGCAAAAACATTTCCAATACCAATACCTGAACGAAATGCCGGAGTTGTATACGCAGCTCATAGCGTAGGAGCGCCTTCAGGCGCGACAAATCACGCGAGCTCTATCGCGCCTGAAGGCGCTCCTACGGTTATTGACCTTGTTTTACCCCACCCCACCCCCCATAATTCACTTGTCGGTAAATTTGTAATTCCCAGAACCGGGGGTGTCCTGGCTTCGACGGGGGTAGCGAAGATATTTGGCGCATGCCGAGGGGGCGACTTTCCTCGTTAATCCAGTAGCAAAATTTAGTTGCCAACGACGACAACTACGCTTTAGCCGCTTAAGG
>JBOHYH010000094.1:0-8748 GCA_050737775.1 Arenimonas sp. | reverse complement strand
TATTCCTCACCCGTCCGCCACTCGCCACCCACAGTATTGCTACTGCTGTGCTGCCGTTCGACTTGCATGTGTTAGGCCTGCCGCCAGCGTTCACTCTGAGCCAGGATCAAACTCTTCAGTTAAAACTTATAAAACTTTTAAATCTATTAGCTTTTATCTGCAGATATCGAATCAAGGCTTGTACATCGCTTGCGTACTAAATGGTTACATCTACTACTTAAATTGACTTAAAGCTGTTAACAGACATCTGCAAGATTGGACTTCACTCCGCTCTACAGACGCCCGCACAAATTTCCTGCGCACACTGTCAAAGATCAAATACGTGGATTCCGGAGAACCCGTCCCGAGGCGTTTCGCTCAAGGGAGCCGCATATTATAGGGCATTTTTGAAGAAGGTCAACACCTCATTTCAAACTTTTTTGCCCTCCCCGAGAAGTTCAAGCGTTTGGCTTGTCCTCATCAGGGCCGCGAACTATAAACAGTTGAGAAGCTTTTTAGAAGCCTTGAATTGAAAATAAATTTCTTGACAAGCGAACACGCAATGGAGAAGGTCGCTTCATATCTAGAGGATTTTCCATGCGCTTATTTAGTCTATTGCTTCTCGTTTTCACACTGCCCGCCTGCTCAGCACTGCAGTCGAAGCCCTGGGTTGAAATTCGCGGCCAGCGCTTCATCGTTGAAGTTGCCGACACAAATGAAGAGCGCGCACGCGGATTGATGTTTCGAGATTCACTGGAAAAAGATACCGGAATGCTGTTCATTCACGCCAACGAAGAGCCGCAAGCCTATTGGATGAAAAACACGCATATCCCTCTGGATATTCTGTATTTCAACAAAGACAGAAAACTGGTTTCTGCTCAAGAGCGTGTGCCGCCTTGCAGTGCAGGCGACCGTTGCCCGCCCTATGCTAGCGAAGGGGCTGCTTTGTATGTGCTCGAACTGAACGCTGGCTCTGTCGAATTATTTAAAATAAAACCAGGTGATGAAATGAAAGTTTCGTCCACTATTGAATTAACCGCCACACCTTGATTTGCCCAACGGACGCAAGCACCTAACGGTAATGACATCGACTTACTTACTGCCAGACTGGAATACACTCGCCGCCTACGACGACGATGAACTGCCATTGCTCGATACCGCGCTGTTAATTGCACGCGATGAATATCCGCAACTCGATGCGGGCTTTTATGTTGAACAGATACGTCGCTTTGCCACTGATCTACAAGCTCACATAAACAATGATCTCGACTTACCCTCGCAGTTAACGGCAATCAACCGTTACTTGTTTGAAGAACAGGGCTTTGCCGGTAATCACACGCATTATGATGATCCACGCAATAGCTACTTGAATGAAGTTCTTGATCGGAAACTCGGAATACCGATTTCATTAGCCGTAGTTCAAATTGAATTGATGCGCAAACTGGGACTGGCTCTGGATGGCATATCCTTCCCCGGGCACTTCCTTGTAAGACTTCCGGTCGACGACGGCATTCTGGTGATGGACCCCTTCAACAGAGGGCGTCCGGTCAGTGTCGAAGAATTGAAAGAGCGTGCAACACCCCATATGAATGGCCATCCACCGGATGATCAGGAGCTTTATCAGATTCTTGCGCCCGCCACGCATCGCATGATCTTGTCACGCATGCTTAGGAATCTGAAAGGCCTGTATATGGAAGCTGGCGACTGGGAACGCGTCGCTCGCAGTGCCGATCGCTTGTTGAAAATCAGCAGCGATAGCTCGGATGCGCTACGCGACCGCGGCCTGGCTTATCGTGAACTCGGCTATGTGAAAGGGGCTCGTGAAGATCTGGCGAAGTACTTGCAACTTACGCCCAACGCCGAAGATGAAGAAGCCGTGCGCAACTATTTAGTAGACATGAGCAGTATTCGAACAAAATTGAATTGACCGAAGCCTTACATATCCACCATTTCAAAATCCATTTTTGTCACACCGCAGTCCGGGCAAACCCAGGAATCGGGAATGTCGTCCCAACGCGTGCCAGGTGCCAGACCTTCTTCAGGCAAACCATCGGCTTCATTGTAGATAAAGCCGCAAACGACGCACATATAGCTGCGAAATGCTGTTGAATCACTCATAAGACAGATAAAACCCTTTAAAATTCGCGGCTATTCTCGCACTTTTCAAATGACGCCGCCATGAACTCCAGCACTGTTTTTCCAAATGGCGGCCTTTATCTGATTACGCCTGACGATGCCAATAGTGAAAGCTTTTTAATGCGCGTTTTGCCCGTGCTGAACAGTCAAATAGCCATTCTGCAGTATCGAAACAAGCTGGCAACCACCGTTCAAATGCGCGAACAAGCAACGGCCTTACTTCAGCATTGCCGCCAATACGACATCGTTTTCATTATCAATGACAACATGCATCTGGCCCACGAACTCGCTGCAGATGGCGTACACCTGGGTGAGCACGACAGTAATCTGCAAACTGCCAGAAACTTGCTTGGCCCGAAAGCAATCATCGGTTTGTCTTGCTACAACTCGCTTGAGCTTGCCGAAAAAGCCGCTGCGGATGGAGCAGACTACATCGCATTTGGCGCAGTTTATGCTTCCGGCACCAAACCTTTAGCCAAAACAGCCAGTCTGGAATTATTTTCAGAGGCAGCCGCGCTCAATTTACCCATGGTAGCCATTGGCGGCATAACACCCGACAATGCTGCATGCATACTTGCTGCCGGTGCAAATTTTCTTGCCGTGATTGGCGCCGTTTTCGATGCTGCCGACCCCGCACTTGAAGTAAAAAGATTCATTTCCTGTTTTTAAAAGAATATTTTCGAGCAACCTAATGAACACTGATAAAAGTCACGAATTATTTTCACGCGCCAAACCATTATTGCCAGGGGGCGTTAATTCGCCGGTACGCGCATTCAAATCCGTTGGCGGCGAGCCGTTCTTTGCTGCGCGTGCCGAAGGCGCCTACATTATTGATGTCGATGGCAACCGCTACATCGATTACATCGGCAGCTGGGGTCCGATGATTGCAGGCCACGCACATCCAAAAGTCCTGCAAGCGGTTTCTGATGTGATGAAAAACGGATTGTCGTTCGGCGTGCCTAATGCCCTCGAAGTGACAATGGCGGAAACACTTACCCGCCTCATCCCAAGCTGCGAAATGGTACGCATGGTCAACTCCGGCACAGAGGCAACTCTCTCGGCAATTCGCTTGGCGCGCGGTGCAACCGGCCGCAATAAAATCGTGAAATTTGAAGGTTGTTACCACGGCCATGGCGATTCGTTTCTGGTGAAGGCGGGCTCTGGAATGTTGACACTCGGCATACCCGATTCCCCTGGAGTGCCAAAGGAACTAGCGGATCTGACTTTAACTCTGCCTTACAACGATTTCGATGCTGCAACAAAATTATTCGAAGAAACGGGTAAGGATATTGCCGGTTTGATTGTTGAACCCATCGTCGGCAATGCCAATTGCATTCTTCCCAAGGATGGCTATCTGCAACATTTGAGAAGTCTGTGCACACAATTTGGCGCGATACTTATTTTCGATGAAGTGATGACCGGTTTTCGTGTTGCCCTTGGCGGCGCACAAGCGCGCTATGGCGTAACGCCGGATTTGAGCACATTCGGAAAAATCATCGGCGGCGGCATGCCGGTCGGTGCCTATGGTGGTCGCAGGGACTTGATGCAGCAAATCGCGCCGAGCGGCCCCATCTATCAAGCGGGCACGCTCAGCGGCAATCCGGTTGCCATGGCTGCAGGTCTGGCGACACTTGAGCTGATTCAGGCACCGGGTTTTTACGAAAATCTTGAAAAACGTACGCATCAACTTTGCGATGGCCTCGAAAACGCAGCGCGTGAAGCCGGAGTTGCAGTTACCACGAACAGAAGTTGCGCCATGTTCGGTCTCTTCTTCAACGACAAACACGTTGATAATTTTACCGATGCGACCACTTGCGATATTCCGGCATTCCGGAAATTTTTCCATGGCATGCTGAAGCGCGGTGTTTACTTGGCACCATCCGCCTACGAGGCAGGATTCCTGAGCTCGGCGCATGGCGATATCGAAATCAACCACACCATTGAAGCCGCGCGCGAAGCATTCATAGAATCCAAAAAAATAAACCTATAGTGATGATCAAACCCAAATTACTTCTGCTGGATCTCGACGACGTGCTGGTGGATTACAGCCACACTATTCGTTGCCGTGTGCTGGCAGAAATGACCGGCGCGTCCGAGAAGTATGTGCATGACGCCGTATTTGCCAGTGGACTGGAGACAAGGTCGGATCGCGGTGAATTTGATCTGGATATGTATATGAATTTGTTGCGCAGCGAATGGGGCCTGAGCATTCCCGGTGACGCCTTTATTGACGCACGCAAGCAGGCGACCCGTGTGCGTCCCGGCATGCTGAAAATCTGTGAACAGATTTCTGAACAAGTGCAACTCGGTGTCTTCAGCAATAATGCGCATTGGCTTTATCAAAATGCATCGCAAATAGTGCCCGAGTTGATGCCCTTGTTTCGCCAACGCTTCGTCTGCTCTGGATCTATCGGCGCAGCCAAACCTGACGAATTCTCATTTTTGCAATGCGTTCAACGATTGGGTTTTGCGCCCTACTCGACCCTGTTTGTCGACGACAAGTCAAAAAATGTTGAAGGTGCAAAACTGGCTGGCCTGGATGCTTTCGTTTTTGAAAACGAAGAGCAGTTTATTTCTGAATTAGGTACACGCTATCTCACGATTGGAGCACTCGATGCGCATTGAAACCTTGGCAATCCATGCTGGCGGCGAACCCGACAGGGAAACCGGTGCGATATCGCCACCCATCCATCTGGCAACCACATTCCAGCACGGCCCTGCAGGCGAACGCCTTGCCGGTTTTGAATATCAACGTGAAGCCAATCCGACACAGTCCAGACTTGAAGAATGTCTTGCGGCCATGGAACAAGGTGAGGCGGCGTTAGCGTTTGGCTCCGGCATGGCAGCGATGAACGGTTTGCTGGAATGCCTGCCAGCAGGGTGTGAGGTTTTAATTCCGGAAGATTGTTACGGCGGCTTACGCAGCCTTGGACAGGAATTTCTTCCAGAGCGCGGAGTGAACATGCGGGCGACAAACATGTCCGATCTTGATGCAGTAGGCGCTGCCATTTCCGAAAAAACAAAATGTATCTGGCTGGAAACTCCGTCTAACCCGCTTCTTCAGGTATCCGACATCAGGGCTATTGCTGCTTTATGCAAGCAAAAAAACATTCTGCTGGTTTGCGACAACACCTTTGCGACACCGATTCTGCAGCAACCGCTAGAACTTGGTGCCGACATCGTCATGCATTCCACCACAAAATATTTCGGTGGGCATAGCGACGTCATGGGCGGCGCCTTGATTTTCGCGAAGCGGGATGCGCTTTATGAAAAAGTCGCGCACCGTCGCCATGTCACTGGCAATATTCTGGCGCCATTCAGCGCTTGGCTGATACTGCGCGGTTGTCGCTCGCTAGCTGCACGGATGGCATGGCACTGCAGCAATGCAAGAAAGATTGCCGATTTTCTCGATACACATGCTGTCATTGAGAAGGTCAATTATCCCGGACTGCCTTCGCATCCCGATCACGAAACTGCAAAAAATCAAATGCGGGACTACGGCGGAATGTTGTCCGTCCACGTCAAAGGCGGCCGTGAAGCCACGTTGCTGTTTGCCAGCAAGCTGAAGTTATTCATTAATGCCACCTCGCTGGGCGGCTGCGAATCCCTGGTCGAACACAGGGCATCGGTCGAAGGACCGAACGCGGTCTCGCCGCAAAACCTGCTACGTATTTCGATAGGTTTGGAAAACGTGGAAGACTTGATCGAGGACTTAAGCCAGGCGCTGCGAAATTAGTTTCACCGAAAAATCACAAAATATTCCTGCAATTGGCCGGATAAAATTTGTCGTTTGATCCCGCACCATGCCCGCACACCCATTCAATTGCCCCGGTACCGTTTACGGTTGCCTGCAGGCGCAGTGGATGGAACCCGCTATCGACTGACGGCTCGCCTGTATTTTGCACATGCAGGCAGATTGTTCCGGGGCTTAACATGTGAATTTGACCGACGTATTTGCTGGCATTGGCCACGGTAGTGGAACCGGCTTCCTCGAGCGTGTTAGGAAAGACACTGTTGGACATATAGTATTCAGCTGTTGCCAGCTTGTCTTTTGCCGCCAAGCTTAACGCTTCGGACATCTTTGCACGGACCGTGTAATCCTGATATGCAGGCATTGCAATTGCAATCAGGATACCGAGGATCGCAATCACAATCATCAGTTCAATTAGTGTGAAACCGGCATTGCTGCGCTTCATAAAATTCCCCCGAATTTTGGACACTTGCCCGAGCGTTGCGAACTGTGATGCAAGAAGCGAGCCATCCCGGAAATGCGATGTCCGTCTGCTAAAACTGGGTGAGGACCTACCGGTAGAGCATTGAATGTCACAAAGTGTCACTCTTAGTCAGTGCGCACATCACCAGTGGCCACAGGCTCGAATTTTCGGCTTACCAGCTGCCAATGTTCACCATGGAAAACCAAGGCTCTGCGGGCGGAAGTGCTTCGCCTTTTTGCAATAACTCGATCGAGATATTGTCCGGCGAGCGAACGAACGCCATGCGACCATCTCGCGGCGGCCTGTTGATGACAACACCATGCTCTTGAAGCTTTTCGCAAGTCGCATAAATGTTATTCACTGCAAAAGCCAGATGTCCGAAATTACGGGCTCCGCCATAATCCTCGTCGTCATAATTGTAGGTAAGCTCTATCTCGGAATCGGGGTTTTCAGGTGCCGCAAGATACACAAGAGTAAATCGGCCTTGCGGATAATCCTTCCGCCGGGTTTCAATCAAGCCCAATGCCTCGCGATAGAAATCCATGGAAGCTTCCAGATCACGAACACGTACCATTGCGTGTAAATACTTCATCTGCGTTTCCTTCACTTGAAGAATTCGGAACGATGCGCCCATGCCAAACCTGACAAGCAGGCAATAATAAGTACACTGTATTCCATGCCACCTGTTCCGGGCCCTACAACAAACCAACCTTGCGACCAATGCACCAGCCAGATTCCGCAGGCGTAAATCGAAATGAAGATGCAGGCGATGGGTGAAACAAAGCGTCCGGCAGCCATTAGCAACGTCGCTGTTAATTCAAAGAAAGTAACAAACCATGCTATTGCTACGCCAAACGGGATGCCGTTGCCCGCCAGAAACTCGCCGAAGCCGGCGACTGTGCCTAGGCGTAAACGCGTAATGCCATGAACAAGAAGCAAGATAGAAAGCGCTACCCTGATAATGATCAGTGCCTGGTGACTATGACGCGACCGTGTATTTGTCATCGCAACTACCTTTGTTTAGTCCAAAAACAAATCCGGCAATAATTTTTGCGATGGATCTACTGCATAGCGGTCAAAATCGCTGACGCCTCGCTCACGCAGGAAATCCTCATCCAGGATAAATTGACCATTCAGTTGCTTGTGTGGTGTAACAAGAACAGCATGCGCGGCATCGGAAAGAATTTCCGGCGTGCGACATTTGGACAATTCGACGCCGGGAATCATGTTGATCGCATCTGTGGCAATCACGGTACGTGGCCACAAGGCATTAACGGCAACTTTTCCCTTGAATTCTTCGGCCAATCCCAGCGTGACAAAGCTCATGCCCATTTTTGCCAGGGTATAGCCGGTATGCGGTGCCCACCATTTCGGATCCAGATTGATCGGCGGCGCCAAAGTCAGAATATGCGGATTTTCCGCTTTCAATAAATACGGCAAACAAATCTGCGAACACATGAAGGTGCCGCGCGAATTGACCTGGCTCATAAGGTCATAGCGTTTCATCGGTGTATCGAGCGTACCGCGTAACCAAATTGCGCTGGCATTATTAATCAGGATATCGATGCCACCAAAAGTTTCGACGGTTTTTTCAACTGCGGCCTTGACCTGATCTTCTTCTCGAATATCACAGCGTATTGCCAATGCTCTACCGCCAGCCTCTTCGACTGCTTTTGCCGCCGAATGAATGGTGCCGGGCAACTTGGGGTTGGGCACATCCGATTTGGCCGCGACTACCACATTGGCGCCATCGCGTGCGGCACGCAGCGCGATAGCCAGACCAATGCCTCGCGAAGCGCCGGTAATAAAAAGTGTTTTGCCTTTCAAGTCACTCATGTTTTAGATGCTCTGAAAATTCGGGATTTTTTCCAACAGGTTTTGCAATCGAAGATGGGCATCTGATTCCTGCAACAATTCTTGTCGTTCGAGATTCGACAATGGCAACCATTCGGCCAAGCGCCAACTTACCCAGTCAGCATTTTCCAGTTGCTTCTTGTCGAATGAGATTTCGGCTTTATCGAATACCCGTTGAAGTATTTGCGACAGCACGAAATATTCCGGAGCAACGAGAGTTTCCTCCGGCTTGTGAAGCCACGAAACTTCTCCGACAACGAGGCCATTATTACGGACTTTGACTTGCTCGACATGAAAGCGCCGCTCACCCAATGCCGTAATACTCAGCAAACCATCGGGTGTCTGGTCAAAGTCGATAATGCGTGCCTCGCAACCCAATGCTGCCGATGCGGTATTTTGACCGACCTCTTCACCCTGCAGAATCATGCAGACGCCAAAGCCATGCTCGTTTCGCATGCAGCTTTTCACCATGTCCAGATAACGAGGCTCGAAAATCCGCAAAGGCAGGACACCGCCCGGAAACAGGACGGTGTTCAACGGAAATAGCGGTAGCTCTGAATTACTC
>JBOHYH010000093.1:0-1801 GCA_050737775.1 Arenimonas sp. | reverse complement strand
CCCTCGTCCTTCAGGACGGTGGCAATGGCGAGTTTCATTTTCGAAGCAGGCATGGAAACCTGCGTTTTACCGACTGCGAGTGCGTTTTTGATACGCACCAACATATCGGCGATTGGATCAGTCATGCTCATTGTTTCATACCCTTTTTATGTGCACCGATATCCGCCGGGTTCCCGCGAACGGGAACCTAACGATTACCAACTAGCCTTACGCAGGCCTGGAACGTCACCACGCATAGTGGCTTCGCGTAACTTGTTGCGGCCCAAACCAAACTTCTGGTAGACGCCACGTGAACGACCCGTCAGTGCACAGCGATTACGCATGCGGCACGGTGAAGAGTCGCGAGGGAGTTTTTGCAACTTGGTAGCAGCATCGATTTTGTCTTCGTAAGAAGCCGAAATACTGCTGATAACCTTTTTCAGTTCGGCGCGTTTAGCAGCGTATTTCTTCGCCAGCTTCAAGCGTTTCACATCACGGTTTACCATTGAGGTCTTAGCCATGGGTCAGGTCCTGGGTATCAGTTGCGGAACGGGAAACGGAAGGCTTCCAGCAATGCCTTGGCTTCTTCGTTGGTTTTGGCGGTTGTGGTGATGGCAATATCCATACCACGCATTGCATCGACGGCATCATAATCAATTTCTGGGAAAATGATTTGTTCCTTGATACCCATGTTGTAGTTGCCGCGACCGTCGAACGAACGGGCAGACACACCACGGAAATCGCGAACGCGAGGCAGCGAAATACTGACAAAACGATCGAAGAATTCGTACATGCGGGCACGGCGCAAGGTTACTTTGCAGCCAATTGGCCAGCCGTCACGAATCTTGAAACTTGCAACTGAAACGCGTGCTTTGGTGGTGACTGGTTTTTGACCGGCAATCTTGGTCATGTCGGCCACGGCATTTTCAAGAATTTTCTTGTTGCCTACCGCTTCGCCCACACCCATATTCAGGGTGATCTTGGTCAAACGCGGCACTTCCATGATGTTGGCGTAACCGAATTGTTTCATCAGTTTCGGCACAACTTCGTCTTTATAAAATTTTTCTAAGCGAGTAGTCATTGCATCATTCCTTAGGCGTCAATCGCCTCACCGCTCGAGCGGAACACGCGTACTTTGCGTCCATCCTCAAGCACTTTGAAACCAACGCGCTCACCTTTGCCAGCGGCAGAGTTGAACAACATTACGTTGGATATATGGATAGGCGCTTCACGCTCCACAATCCCGCCGGCTACACCAGCTTGTGGATTGGGTTTGGTATGGCGCTTGATGATGTTGACGTTTTGCACGACGATTTTGTCGCCGGCAACACGTACCACTTCACCTTTCTTACCTTTGTCGGCACCTGCGATCACAATGATCTGGTCGCCTTTACGAAAACGGTTCATTTAAATTCCTCAGCTCAAAGCACTTCAGGTGCAAGCGAGACTATCTTCATGAACTTCTCGGTACGCAGTTCGCGGGTTACTGGCCCGAAAATACGTGTGCCTATAGGATCTTGTTTATTGTTCAATAATACTGAGGCATTGGTATCAAAGCGAATCAAGGAGCCATCAGCGCGGCGCACACCCGAACGGGTACGAACCACCACGGCGTCATAGACTTCACCTTTTTTCACTTTGCCACGCGGGATGGCAGCTTTTACCGAGACTTTGATGACGTCACCGATATGGGCATAACGACGTTTCGAACCGCCGAGCACCTTGATGCACATCACTTCTTTCGCGCCAGAATTGTCGGCAGCCAGCAAATAACTTTGGGTCTGGATCATGATCGGTCTCCTAGGTTATTGAGCTGCACGGG
>JBOHYH010000092.1:0-1350 GCA_050737775.1 Arenimonas sp. | reverse complement strand
CATCCTTAAGGAATTAACCATGCGTCATTATGAAGTCGTATTCATGGTCCATCCGGACCAAAGCGAACAAGTGCCAGCCATGATCGAGCGTTACAAATCGCTGATCGAAACCGATGGTGGCAAGATTCACCGTTTGGAAGATTGGGGCCGCCGTCAATTGGCTTATCCAATCGCCAACCTCGTTAAAGCCCACTATGTTCTGATGAACATCGAATGTGGCCAAAAAGTTTTGGCAGAACTGTCTGACAGCTTCCGTTACAACGACGCTGTATTGCGTCACGTTGTATTGAAAACTGAAGAAGCCGCCACCGAACAATCTTTGATCATGAAGAACAAAGATGAAAAAGGTGACCGTCGTCGTCGCGATGACGATGTGATGTCGGGTGATGCTGACGGTGTTGATGCAGACGCCGACGTTGAATCCGAAGTCGATGCTGTTTAAGCCAGGAGCCAGACATGTCTAAATTTTTCCGCCGCCGTAAATTCTGCAAATTCACAGCTGAAGGCATTACGCACATCGATTACAAAGATCTGAACACCTTGCGCCAGTACCTGACCGAGAACGGCAAAATCGTTCCTAGTCGCATCACCGGCACCAAGGCCAAATATCAGCGTCAGCTGACGTCGGCAATCAAGATCGCGCGCGAACTCGCCCTGATCCCATATTGCGACAACCACAACATCTAAAAACTTCGCCTGCCCAATACGTGCAGGCGTTTGTTTTTCTGATTTTTACGAAATCGTCTTTACGGACAGCAACAGTTGCGGAAATTTTTTCTGCTAACGTAACGGAGTATTAAAATGCAATTGATTCTTTTACAAAAAGTGACCAATCTTGGTGGTCTCGGTGATCAAGTCGATGTAAAGCCAGGTTATGGCCGTAACTATTTGATTCCGACCGGCAAGGCAGTTCCTGCCAACGCCGCTAACATCGCTACTTTCGAAGCCAAGCGCGCTGAATACGAAGCCAAAGCCAATGCCACCCTGGCTGCCGCCGAAGCCCGTAAAGCAGCTCTCGAAGGCGCATCGGTAACCATTCACGCAAACGCATCAACCGAAGGCAAGTTGTTCGGTTCAGTCGGCGCCCGCGATGTCGCAGAAGCCTTTACGAAAGCTGGTCACAAATTGGAAAAATCCGAAGTGATCATGGGCGAAGGCGCAATCCGTCGCATTGGCGAATTCGACGTAGTTGTGCATCTGCACGCCGACGTGGAAGTCAAAGTTAAAGTCATCGTGGCTCCAGAAGCTTAATTGTCTTTTGCAGTTCAATGAAAAGCCGCCGAAAGGCGGCTTTTTGTTTGGTCTACATTTGTAGGGGCGCTTGCTTGCTGCGCCCAGACTCTGCGACGT
>JBOHYH010000091.1:0-6839 GCA_050737775.1 Arenimonas sp. | reverse complement strand
AAGTACAGCGACAAATCCTGGGAACGTGCATTGGCCAAGCACGTCTTTGTGCAAAATCTGTTGATGGCGCCGGTGACCAAAGCCCTTATGGTGCCTTTGGTCGAGGAGGTGTATGACAATCTGGAATTGTGGAAGAAGGTAAAGCGCCCGGACAACTGTCCGAGCTGGAATTCGGTGGCAGGGTGGCTTCGCAAGTACAAGCACGCCGGTAAGGATATTCGCGTGTTGGTCGATAGGAAGTTTAGTCAGGGTAATCATGAGGATCGGTATCCCCCCGATGTCCTGCAAATTATCGACGACTTGATTGATACCCGTTTCTTGACCGAAGAGCGTCCTACGCGAGCGGATATTTTGGAGGATATCCGCGGCCGTGTTCAACGTCTCAATAAAGCTCTGCCCTCAGAATGCGCCCATGCCTTGCCGGGCATTTGCGCACTTAAATCGCGCATCGCCATGATTCCCGCATTTGATCGCTATGCGGCACGTCATGGCGATGCTGCGGCACGCATGAAATTCCGTGCATGCCGTGACGGCATTCCCGCCAATGCACCGTTGGAAAGGGTCGAGATGGACCATTGCAAGCTCGACTTCTTCGTGATCGATGAATCCACCGGTCTGCCCTTGGGCAGGCCGTGGTTAACGCTGTTGATTGATACTTGCACGCGTTGCATCGTGGGGTTTTACATCGGCTTTGAAGAACCTTCCAATGTGTCGACGGCCCGAGGCATTCGTAACGCGATCGCACCCAAGCACGATCTTCTCGCTACCGTGCCTGGCATCGTCAACACATGGGATGCCTGGGGTGTTATCGACAGGATCATTGCCGACAATGGTCAGGATTTTCACGGTGAAACCATCGAAGCCGGTTGTTTCCGGTACGGAATGAAACTCCAATTTTGCACGCGCAAGAAAGCATGGTTTAAAGGCAAGGTTGAAAGATTCTTTCGGACATTGGGTCTGAAGCTGATTGGCAACCTATCGGGGAAAACCTTTGAAAGCATTTTCATGCGCGAAGACTACGATCCGGCCAAGCACGCCACGATTACGTTAGGCACACTGCGTATGGTCGTACTCAAGTGGATCGTGGACTATTACCATCAGCGTCCGCATCGTGGCTTGAAGAAATTGACGCCATCGAGGGTGTGGGCCGAGAAGATCGTGAACACCGATCAGATGTTGCCAGAATCCTCCGTGTTGCTCGATTGTGCGTTTAGCAAGTTGGACACGCGCAGGTTGACTAAAGATGGCATTGAAATGGATTGCTTGTTCTACCAGTCCGATGACTTGCGCCGCGTGCGTGAGCGTTTTGGCAGCGAAATTACTGTCCAGGTGCAGATCATGGATGACGATCTGGGTTTTATCGTCGTCGCCGAACCGGAGTCTACCAATCTGTTGAAAGTGTTTGCGGTGGACCAGAACTATGCCGCTGGCATGACGCGCTGGCAGCACAAGGTGGTCAAGAACTACCAGCAGTTGCGCGCCACACGCGATGGTATTTATTTGAAGTTGTTGGAAGCCAAAGAAGGCATCCGTGAATTGATCGCACGCGATGTGCAACTCTTCAAAAAACGCACACGCCAAAAACAGGCTCGTTTCATGGCGGGTCCGCTGGTTCCCGACAGCATGCCGAGTCCCGCACCCCTGTCGCCGACACGCGCCGTGCCGGCACGCGACACCGATTACGCCAAACAAAACAGACCGGCATACATGACGCCCCCGCATGCACCGCGACCTATCGCACCGCCTCGGTATACGCCGGTAATAACTCCTCCCTCAACACACTAATGAGATGACTTTATGAAGAACAATAATATTGATTTTACCCTCTACAAAAATCTTCTCTCCCGTGTACGCGTCCCGCACCCGTCTTACAACATGGGTCTCGCGGAGCTGAAGCGTAGCTACGATTCGGTGGGCACGACTGACTTTCCGCAATGCCTGCACATTGTGGGCGCAAGTCGTGCAGGGAAGACGTGCCTGATCAATGAGTTCCGCAAACTCTATCCGTCATACCGCGCTCAAGACGGCGTGCAAATTCGCATTGTGTATGCGGAAATTCCACCGACCGGCACCATCATGGGTGTCATGGAAAATATACTCTATGCATTAGGCGATCCTGTGTGGTCGAAAGGAACTGCCAGTAATAAATTGGCGCGAGTGATCGATCAATTGGAGAAGTGTGGTTGTCGCATGCTGGTACTCGACGAGCTTCAACATCTGGTCGACAAGGGCCAAAACAGAATGTTGAAACAAACCCGCGATTGGATCAAGGCACTGGCCAATGCCAATCGCTGGGCGGTGGTGGTATGTGGTTTGGAAACTTCCCGCGCGGTAATTACCCAAGATGCGCAGCTGAAAGCACGCTTTGATGCTGAAATCCGCCTGCCGCGTTTCGACTGGGACGACGATGCCTTGTACACGCAGTTTTTGGGCGTGTTGGGTGGGTTTCAAGAAGGCTTGGCACCGTTCAGTTTGCCGGACATGCAAGATGAAACGGTCGCACTTCGCTTTTATCTTGCGTCGGGCGGTTTGATTGGTTATGTGGTGAAGTTGTTGAACCGTGCGATCCAAGACGCGATTGCAGACAAGCGTACTGCGATAGGCCTTCCTGAGTTGGAAAAAGCCTTTCGTCGCGCCATCAGCTTTGCTAGTGACATTCCCGCCGAAGAGGGTCCGTTCGTCTCTAAACTGATTGGTACGCCGCCAGAGGAACATCGCGCCCGTTGCGTGAAACTTGCGACCGCAGAAGACGATGTGAAGGAAAAAGTGCCGAAAGCCTTGGTTACGTCAACTCTGCCGAGCAAAAAGAAGACTTGCGTCCCAAAGAAAGAACATAGACGTCAAATGGGAGGCGCATTCGCATGATAGTCAACAACATCATGCCTACTGTATCGATCAAGCCTATGTACGAAATGGGTCTCCAAACCTCTACTCTATTGAGGACACCTGCACCCTTCGCACGGGAATCATTGTTGCCATACGCACTTCGTCTGTCGCAAGCCAATGGTTATCCGACACCTGGCTATTTTATGACCCGGGAAGGTGCCGCACAGTTCGTCCCCACCAGAGGCTTGAGCACGGATTTGATTGCTAAAGCAGCGCGATTGAATCGAGAGCAGATTCAGCAACTGCGTTATTCTGATTCAGAGGAGGATCCGACGTTCGGCAAGCTTTTGGGCAAACGAGTCAGCATCTATGATCTCAATGTCCGTTATCCACGTCTTTGTCCGCTTTGCATTGATCAGAACGGACATTTAGAGTCGCTTTGGGAGTTGGCATGGGTCACGTGCTGTCCGGTTCACGAGTGCGAGCTCGTGACCAAGTGCCCCGAATGCCATATTAGCGTGACGTGGTCACGTGCCACGCTTGATCACTGCCAGAAGGGGCACAAGCTCAATCAAGGCAGAACGACAGCGGCTTCAAAGAATAGTATTCGTCTTGCCAGGTTAATCGCCCTGAAACTCTATGGGCAAAACGACCCCTTTGTCGGTGACTGGAAAACCGTCAGGGAGTCGGATGCTGCTGATTTAACTTTATATGAAATTGGCAGAATTGCCGCTGGGATCACTAACCGACTTTCGCACCAGAATGAATCAACGTCATATCTGCGTAGCCGGTCCGCATTGAGCAGATTGGATAGCACGATGACGGCCTTGGATGACTTGTTTTTCGGCTCTGAGGAGCAACAAAGAGCGCTTTTCGACAGGCTCAGTAATGACGATTCAAAGGGCGTCAAGCACAGCTCTTTTCGAGAGACCTTCACTTGGTTTTCCGTTTTGTTTAATGCGGAAAGGGCGAAGAAGATTACGATAGTCTCCAAATGGCTGGCTTACGCAAAAAAAAACTGGCCAGCCAGTCGAATTAAACGCAAATCATCTCCGTTAAAAATTCTGGTCGATGAGTGCGAATGGGTCAGTGCCGCGGCAGCTGCCTATGAGCTCGGCATCTGCGTGACAAGCCTGACAAAGAAAATAGGAAAGGGGCAGGTCCCTCATAAGCGCATTTCAGAAAAATCAAACCATTGCTGGCTAATTCCCGTCGAATGGGTCAAGGCACAAGCCAGCGTCCCGATCGAGCCGATCAGTACGCCTCGCCTAAGGGCCATCTGCGGAGTCAGTCGCGCAGTCATGTCGAAATTGAGACGTGATGGCCTGTTCAAAATATCAGCCAGGGCCGGAAGGACGATCATAAAGTATGACGTTGACCAATTCGTTGAACGCCTGCTACGAACAACCCATCAACGGCGAACAGAGAAATCGCCAACCGAAATGGATTTTCATCAATTGATGAAAGGCAAAGGGAGCAACGCTGGCAAGATAGCGTTGGTAACCGCGGTGCTGAATGGCATGTTGATTCCGACCGGAAAGATACATAAGAAGGGAGTGAAAGGGTTGCTTTTTGATGAACAGTCAGCGCGTACTGTCTTATACAACGTCAAAAATGATTGCACGTTGATGCAAGCCAACGTCATTCTCGACTGCCATAATCCGATTGGTTTGTTGCAAATGGGGAAACTGACTTTGACCCGGGCATCGGGTGATCGCAGATACGTTTCGATGGAATCAGTCATAGCATTTCGGGACCAGTTCGAAAGTCCGGCGAGACTTCTGAAGGACTATTCGATCAAGATTCGAACACTGCTAAAGGTGGCGCGTCTGGCGAAGATCGAGCTATTGCCTATCCCTAATACAAATCGGCCGGGGCATTTATGGTTTATCCCGCGCTCCCGCATGGGGGATCTGGAAAAAGCGATACCGTTCTACAAGGATTTGATGCCGCCCCGGAAGTATAGGAATAAGGATCTGGCAAAACTCAATGATGCTCACCGCCAATACTTGGCTGCCACGATGGCTTTAAACTAAAAGGCCAGTGTGGGAGAAATAGGCAATTTATTTATAGTAGGTTTGCGAACAACGCGTACTATCACAATGGACAAAGCGGAACGAAAACGAGCAGATGCAATTGCTGGGATTATGGGTCATTTAATCCATGAGTAACAAAGGACAGGAGTATAAAAACGAGGCCGCTACCACCAATTCACCCTGAAATAATGTTGCCGAGTGGTCAAAAGACGAATGGCAACCGATAATAGTCGCCAGCAAAGATCGAGGAAATACAGATGATGAACTATTTTAGAGTGGTGCTGATTGCATTGGCATTTATTGCAGTGTTGGCGGGCTGCGAAAAAGCTTCTCAGAAGGAAGTCACGGTTGAAGTGCCATTGGGAATAAAGGCTCTTTGGGTGACTAATATCGCTGAGTCGGGGAGTGCCAGAGTGGGAAAAAAAACCTTCGTTCAATCCGACCCGATGGTGGTTAATATCGAACTGGTTGGTTCTGGTTCAACCAATATCGATGTGACATTGTTTTATATGAATGACGGTAAGAAGGTGGCGAATCAAAAAAGTCAGCTGGAATTACCGAAAAAAAACGACGTGGTTTTTACCTTCAAACCTGAGCCCACTTGGAATATCGGTCGTTATTTACTTGAATTCAAATTGAACGAGAAAGTCATGTCGCATCAAGAAATCGAAGTTGTCGCTCAAGGTAAAAGCGCACCTTAGTTCGTATCAGAGAATGTCTTTATGAAAGAAATGAGTTGATCTCGTTCTTCTGCGGTAAGGCTAATCGGCGCATTTTCGTTGAGGCCGCGATAATAGATTTCTCGGTCGACGGCTGCTTCGAGAGTTGGCACGCTACCGTCATGCATGTAGGGAGCAGTTGCTGCGACATTGCGTAATGAGGGCGTCCTGAAAGCACCCAGGTCGTCCGCATTTCCGGTCACTACGAAGCGGCCCAGTTGTCCGATATCACGGTCGGCTAGGATCATGTGACCTAACGAAACATTCTTGTCTTCCTTGGCCGTTTGAAGCTTCAGAAGTATGGAGGCAACATTCCCGGAAACGTTTTCAAATCCTATCCCTGTGTGATGAAAAGAATTGTCAGTCAGAGAGCCGTTGCTCAGAGTGTGGCATTGACTGCATCGAGCTTTGCCAGTGAACAGATTCAAACCAGCACGTTCCCACTCGTCGAGAGCAGACTTATCGTGAGAGCTTCGAGAAAGCTCAAATCGACTCGTGTTTTTTGGAAGCGACTGAAGATGTGCGACCAATGCTACGCGTAGCGCCTCCATTGACTGCGCATCGTTGCCTCGGATCAAGCCGACATACTCTGGCGACTCTTTGAGGCGCAAAACAACTTCAGCTTCGGATCTTAATCCCATTTCTCTCGGATTAGTGAGCGCATCCGTTACAGCTAAATGCAGATCAGTGTGCCGTCCGTCCCAAAACAAGGGGCCGTGTAGAGGTAATCCAAGAAGACTGGGCGCGTTTCGTGTGCCCGGGTTTGCATGGGCTCCAATGGAGACAGTTCTAAGGTCAGCAAAATGATGCTGGGGTTGGTGACATGTGGCGCAACTGATGTCGCGACCAACACTAAATCGCGGGTCACTAAAGACCTGCTCGCCCGATCTCCGTAACGCATCATTCTGGTCTTTCGCTAGCTCCACCTGTGGCGAGGCATGACGGTCTGCGCAACCCGGCAAGAGGAGCAGCAATACACAGCAAGTAAGAAGCAAAGTTGGAATACGTGGCATGGCAGTAGATACAGTGCCAGCCACTGGTGCCGGACTAGACAATAAAAAGTGTGAACTAGTATACACTTAGAGGGTTGCCGGTATTAATGATCGCGATTTGCGATATCTAAAATGCGCAGGGAGCGCAGTTACATGAGAGCTAAAATTCGAGATATCTTGCGCGGCCTTGTATCTACTAAAGCCGCGACGCGAAAAGCTGTCCGTCATAATTCTGGAGTTATTCCTCGCATTAAACTGCTCTGTAA
>JBOHYH010000090.1:0-1367 GCA_050737775.1 Arenimonas sp. | reverse complement strand
GGCTTGGGCAATACCGCTTCTTTTTCGTAATAACGAATCGTGTCGATGCCGACACCCGCAAGCTTGGCAAGCTGTCCGATATTCATCAATGTGATCCGCCTATTTGAATTTAACTGATGCGTTGAAGTTCGACAGCACTGAGTTTGCCATCGTTGTTACCGTCTAAATGACGAAAACAGCGGGAGGCGATTTTGGCAGCAGCGGTTTCATTTTTTTCCAAGCTCCCGTTTTGGTTGCTATCTACCGCGTTGAATTCTGCCCTGAGTTTTTCAGCGGCCACCATCGCAGCATGGTGGCAACGACTCAGTGCTCGTTGGTGCGGATTTGGCTGGCCTTTTGCGTATGCATTGCCAATGCTGGCTAAAGCCAAGAATAAAACCGTAGTGGTGTTTAAAAATTTGGTGCTCATGGTGTCACTCCTCAACAAATACGTGGATGGTTTGTTGCGAGGAATAATGTTTCCTAAACCTCGCCACAGCCTGTATTTTAGGCCGTGGCTAGTCTGCACTCTGGAGTTTACTCCAGAGTCAAGCCTTACTTTTGATGCGAACTAAAAATACTCAAGCTGCCGTCCTTATTAACCTGAGTCACCGTGTAGGGCTGCGTTTCTCCCGAGGGTACTTCCATGCCTGGCGAGCCAATTGGCATGCCGGGAACGCTGATACCCAAGGCATCGGGCTTTTGTTTGAGTAAGCGCTTTACGTCAGATGCCGGTACGTGACCTTCGACAAAGTAATTGCCAACTTTTGCCGTATGGCATGAACCCAAACCGGCAGGCACGCCGAGTTTACGTTTGATCGGATTCAAATCCTGGGTTTCAACCACCGACACTTGAAAACCAGAATGTTTCATATGCTCTACCCATAATTTGCAGCAACCACAGGTCGGGCTTTTGTAAACCGTCACCGGGGGCAGCGCGGCCTCCTGCATCATGTCGACTTTAAGCACCGCGACTTTCTGCTCCATCGACAGCTTATCGTCGAGTGGTGGGATTTCTCTTTTTGGTACAGCCGTTTGCTCTGCTTGATCTGAACCTGACCGGGTGCATCCGGCCAAGTTCATGGAAAGCAATGCGGCCAGGAATAACAGTGCAATACGTTTCATTTCAATGCTCCCTGTTTTACATAGTTAGTGTCATACACTCGGTTTTTTACTGCGCGAAGACCAATGGATATGCACAATCTTCCAACCTTTAGGGGTTTTCTTTAACAGCATGGTTTCAGTGCTCAGCAACAGGATTTTCTTGCCTTGCTCGACGGCCTGAATTTCACTTTCGGTCGCGACCCAGGCAAAGTTTCCTTCTGCCTGGGCTTGTCGATAACGCGGCTGAATCTGGGCGTTTTGTAGAAAGTTGGCATCGGCAATCG
>JBOHYH010000089.1:0-1161 GCA_050737775.1 Arenimonas sp. | reverse complement strand
TGTGGGAGCAACTGTCTGCATCACCTAGCCGTTGCACCCCAATCGGTGTTATCTCGCAGCATGGCATTTAGCTGGGTAATGAAGGATCTCAGGCAGGCAATCAAGGCGACTTTCTTGGGCTTTCCTTTTTCGACTAAATGGTGATAACGCGCTTTTAGCGTTGGATGGGTTCGAATAGCGGACCACGTTGCCATGTATAAAACCCGCCTGACTTTTGCTCGACCGCCACTCGTGCAGCGTTTGCCTTGGTGCTTGCCGCTGTCACGGTTATAAGGCGCAACGCCGACCAAGGCGGCAATTTGTCGCCGACCCAGCTCGCCTAGCTCTGGCAAGAAGGCAATCAGGTTCGAGGCTGAGACAGCCCCAATGCCACCCACTTGTCGCAAGCGATGGACTCGGTCGCTATCGACGATTGCCACGGCTTTCTCAATCATGGGTTGGAGTTCTTTCAGCTCCTTTTTAAAGCCATCAATAACTCGCTTGATACTGGCAATAATATCGGGATGCTGTGCTTGCGCCAAACGTCGTCTTTCATCGTCCCGCTGGGTGGCCACCTGCAACCGCCGTTGCACCAAGCCTTGTAAATGCTGGCGCTCCGGGCTGGTCGCACGCACAACGGGTAACGCCATCACTTCGGCACAGTGCGCCAATACCGCCGCATCAATCGGATCGGTTTTAGCCCGCTTGCCCAAGGCATTGGCGAACGCTCGAGCCCGTTGCGGCATGATGCGGGCGATAGGCAATGCTTTGGATAAACAAAACGCCACTACGCCTTGTTCATAACCGCCGGTCGATTCCACCAGCAGACATTGCACGGCATGGCCGCGACAATGCTTCAGAATTTCACGGTAACCCTCGACCGTATTGGTCACGGTAAGCGAATGATTGAGCGGACGTATCCAAACGGCCAAGCTATCTTTTGACACATCAATACCGACCCATACCTTCATGATGCACTCTCCTATAGACTAAGAAAGAGAGCGCTCTCGCTGACCCAGGCTTGTGCATTTACGAGCGGTAACTCGTACAACTGTTCGGGCTTAAGCGAGAGTCAAGAGTACGGCAGCTCATGCTCCCACTCGTGCTTCATGCACTGCTGTTTATCGGCTTGCCGTACTCTGCTCTCACTTCAACAGTAGTACAAAATGAAGACACAAGCTG
>JBOHYH010000088.1:0-1072 GCA_050737775.1 Arenimonas sp. | reverse complement strand
TAGCACAACAGTGCAATATGGCCAGTACGGTTTGGATCGTATTCAATGCGCTCAACGCGGGCTGGAATGCCCTCTTTGTCGCGTTTGAAATCGATCAAGCGATACGCTTGCTTATGACCACCACCGATATGACGGGTAGTGATGCGACCGTTGTTATTACGACCACCGGTCTTGCTTTTCTTTTCGACCAACGCTGCGAGTGGGCCGCCTTTATGCAGACCAGCCGTCGAGACGCGCACCATCGTGCGGCGTCCAGGCGATGTCGGTTTAAATGTCATTAATGCCATGGGTACCTACCTCAAGCCTTGGACATCACGTCGATTGTTTGGCCGGGAGCCAAGCAAACGTACGCTTTACGCCAGTTGCCACGA
Organism: Arenimonas sp.; assembly: GCA_050737775.1. Lineage (GTDB taxonomy): Bacteria > Pseudomonadota > Gammaproteobacteria > Xanthomonadales > Xanthomonadaceae > Arenimonas. The sequence continues at coordinate 701 of JBOHYH010000088.1, read as the reverse complement.
CGGCCAGCGCGGTTTTTGAAAGACTTGGATTTGCCTTTCACATTGACCACATTGACTGCTTCGACTTTGACATTGAACAGCGACTCAACGGCGGATTTGACTTCAGCCTTGGTTGCAGTTGTTGCCACTTCGAAAACGAACTGGTTGTTTTCTTGGATGCGCGACGTCTTTTCAGACACCAATGGCGCAAGCAAGATCGAGAGATCGCGTGCAGTTGCGTTGTTACTCATGCCAGCCACTCCTCTACTTGCTTGATGGCATCGGCAGTGATGACCACATGGTCGGCGCCCACCAGACTGGCTGGATCGAGACCTTGTACATCACGGATTTGCACATATGGAATGTTGCGAGCGGCCAGATACAAAGCTTCCGAACCTTCTTCCGTCACGATCAACGGGCGTTTTACGGCACCCATTTCAGCAAGCTTGCTAATAAGCAACTTGGTTTTCGGCTGGTCGACTTCAAAGCTTTCAACCACTTTCAGGCGGTCTTGACGATTGAGTTCGGACAAAATGGCACACATTGCTGCGCGGTACATTTTGCGATTTACTTTTTGCTCGAAACTACGTGGTTTTGCAGCAAAGGTTACACCACCACCGATAAAAATCGGAGCGCGATAGTCACCATGGCGTGCACCACCACCTTTTTGTTTCTTGAATTTCTTTGTCGTGCCTCTGACTTCCGAACGGGTCAGCTGGGCT
>JBOHYH010000087.1:0-3032 GCA_050737775.1 Arenimonas sp. | reverse complement strand
GAAGGCTTTCTTGCACTCTCGCCTGACGGCAAAAAATATTATTTCGATCACATGTATTCGAAGCAAGGCACAGGCCTGCTGACGAAAATCGTCCAGTCGCTTTATTCCTATGAAAGTGGCTACGGAGCATATAATTGCAGTGGCGTCACCGTGGTATCGAATGACTATGAAATGCTCAATGCGCAAGATGGCGGAAGTGGTGGCGGGTGCACATTAGAGGGAGGAACATCAACCTCCAACATCAAAGCGGTTCTGTATCGATCAAGGTATTTTCTCGTTGCGACTCGTGTCGAAGACGCCTTCGGCAACTGGGTAAATTACAACTACAATTCGACCAATAAATTAACGAGCATCGTTGCAAACGATGGTCGCACCATCACTCTCACTTATGGTACAGCGCACCCGTTTCCTATTTCAGCCACTGCGAATGGGCGAACCTGGGCATATACCTACGACACAACTAACCAACTGGTAAAAGTCACACAGCCAGATGGTCGGTATTGGGCATACGCCCAGTCGGGAAATGAAGCGACGGGTTCTGCCGCGAGCATGAATGATCCAGAAGCTCCCTATTCACCTTGCTATGACGATGCATTGTTCGGTTATGTACAGCCACAGCCGGACCCCGTTTTTACCTACAGCATCACTCATCCAAGTGGTGCTACTGGAGAGTTTAAGTTCGCGCCACGCTTGCAAGGGAAATCCAACGCCATTGGTTGCGAGTTTCTTGCCGTTTCCGAGCTGTCGATCAGTAGCAAAAAAATTATGGGTGCAGGGTTGCCCAATAGTATCTGGACCTTTAGTTATGGGCCAGAAAATAGCAGTACACAAACCAAAATTATTAATTCGAATGGCTCCTCAGAAGGCCTGCCAAACGATTGCACGACAATGGTCTGTGTTACTACCGTGAATACGCAAATCACTAATCCTGATGGCACAGTGCAAAAGCTGACCTTTGGTACGCGCATAGATCAGACCGATGGGCAGTTGCAGGAAGCCGTACTCACGAAAAATGTGGTAGTGATTTACAAAGAGAATTATCAGTATGTCGCTAAGGATCCGGCACAGGCAGGATTTGCAACAAAGGTCGGCGATAACCCAAAGATCATCTTTGGCTCCATTAGTACGGAATTCGTTTTGCCGCAAAAGAAGCGGATCATTGAACAGGATGGGGCCACTTTTACGTGGCAAGTGAATCATTTTGATCCTTTTGGCCGTCCCGACGACATCATACGTTTTAGTAGTTTGGGCTACAGCAAGAACGAACTTCTTACCTACCATGACAACCGTAGCAACTGGACCCTCGGCCAATTAGCCTCACTGGCGGATGTAGCGTCTGGAAAAATTGAAGTGTTCCGTAACTTTGATGCCAACACTGCGCTTATCACTTCGCAACTCGAGTTTGGTCAGACCGTCGGCACTTACATATGGAATGCTGACGGCACTTTAGCGAGCGCCAGAGACGCCAACAACAACCTCACAAGCTTGAGTAATTACCATCGCGGCATCCCTCAGCGAATCACGTATGCCGACACCAGTTTTGAAACTGGCGTGGTGAATGACAACGGCTGGATTACCTCGATGACCGATGTGCGTAGTAACACTACTGGTTTTATATACGACACCATGGGGCGTCTTACCAACATCACGCCGCCGGCCGGAGATACGGTGGCATGGAACAGTACGGATTTCTCCTTCGCCAAGTTGGCAACGCCGGCCTATGGCGTGCCTGCTGGCGGTTGGAAGTACAGCATCAGCAAAGGGAATTACCGCAAGGAAACCTATATGGATGCCATGTGGCGCCCCGTAGTCACGCGCGAGTATGACAATAGCAACATCGCTGGCACGCAACGCTTTACGCGTAATTCTTATGACACTGAAGGTCGTGTGGTATTCGCTTCCTACCCCGGTGCGGGCGATTTGATCACCCAAGGTGTTCGCACCGAATTTGATGGTTTGGGTCGCACGACCAAAGTGATGCAAGACTCCGAATTAGGGGTTCTTACTAGCTCCACCGAATATCTAGCAGGCTTTAAAACCAAAACCATCAATCCGCGCGGCTACTTTTCCCTGACCAGTTATATGGCTTGGGATAGCCCCGATGCTAATTTGCCGATGCGTATCGAAGCTGCTGAAGACTCCTTGACGGTCTTTACCCGTGATGGTTTTGGCAAACCGCTAACGGTGACACGCAGTTCACTCAGTGATGCCAGTATCACGAACACTCGAATTTATGCGTACGACGCGCAACAGCGTCTGTGTCAGCGCACCGAACCCGAATCGGGATCGACCGTTGTGCAATATGACGCCTTCGGTAATGTACTGTGGAATGCACCGGGCCAAACAGTAGCCAATACCACGGCTTGTAATCCGAGCGCCGTTCCGAGCACCGCACGTGTATTACGTACATATGATGTGCTCAACCGGCTCAAAACTGTGGATGTGCCCAATAGCACCAACGATTTGAGCTACACCTATTCGGGTGGTTTGTTGCAAACCCTCAGCAACGGCGGCGTAGTTTGGAATTACACCTATAACAAACTGGCTCAGCCGTTGACGGAAACATTGACCCTAGACGGACGCACAAAGGTCATTAGTCATCGATACAACGTCAATGGTGTGGAAGATCAACTGACTTTGCCGAGCAACTTAGCCGTTGCCTACTCGCCTAATGCGCTGGGACAGGCTTCCCAGGCGGGTACTTTCGCCACCGGGGCTACCTACCGAAGCAATGGTGACATCCGTGGGTTTAACTACGGCAATGGCATCGTCCACAAACAACTTCCCAACGTGCGTGGCTTGACTGCGAGTAGCCAAGACCTATTGGCCAATGCGCCAGTATTTGATGAGATCATGGCCTACGACAGCACGGGAAATGTCTTGTGCATTCGCGACAACACTTCCGGTAACGGCGGCCACCGCGACATGCAATACGATGGCCTGGATCGACTCATTGGTACCAAGGCACCGCACCAATGGTGGGATAGCAGTGAGTATGTCTACGATGCTTTAGACAATATCCGTTTTCACCG
>JBOHYH010000086.1:0-7066 GCA_050737775.1 Arenimonas sp. | reverse complement strand
CCATTCCAGCGCAGCGGGCGCGACATGATGACTATCCTCGTATCGCGCTGCCGCGAAATCCGATTCTGCCAATCGGAACGCTTCTGCCAAATTACTCGCATCAACATTGGGCAAATCAAGTTGTTCGGACGTTTGATTGCTGTTTTCCGACGATCTTCCTGAAGTAATGGCTGGCGCATTTTTATCGGGCGCAACCGCTTTCGAGGCAGTCTGCCGGTCCGGCCCGCATGCACTGATGGAAAGGCTTAGTGCGGTAATACTCAGTAATGACAAGAATTTCTGCATACGAGGTTTTTGTCTTGGTCCCGGGCATTAAATTATTGGAGGCACGCGATGCGAAGGTAGGCTAATCTGTTGGCACACGCAACCGCAGGACACGAATGAACCACTGGATCGACTCGCCCGAGCAATTGAAAGCACACTTTGCTGCTTGGTCTGAACATAAAACGGTTGCACTTGACACCGAATTTGTCCGTGAAAAAACCTACTACCCCCAGCTTGCACTCGTGCAACTTGGAGTACCCGGTGAAATTTTACTGATTGACCCGCTGGTATCCGGCATTGCCGAAGTACTCAAGCCCTGGTTGCTGAATCCCGAGGTCTGCAAAATCATTCATAGTCCGAGCGAGGACTTGCAGGCATTTTCGCGCGGCGTGGGCGCGGTGCCGGTAAATATTTTCGATACCCAGGCCGCCGGGGCCTTATGCGGCATGGGCACAGGACTTGGTTATCAAAAGCTGGTCGAACTAATCACCGGCAAAGTACTTGAAAAAGGCGAAACACGCTCGGATTGGTTAAAACGGCCATTAAGTGATTCGCAATGCCATTACGCCGCCGATGATGTGCATTATTTGCATGAAGTGCACGCCGTCTTGCTGGAAAAACTGCAGGCACTGAATCGCCTGGCTTGGCTGCAAGCCGATGGTGATCGCGCCGTGCGCAACGCCAACAACGATGTGGACGACCCATTTCCGCATTTGAGTTTGAGTCGCGCCCAAGGTTTGGACCATCGAGCACAGGCACTGCTCTGCCGTCTGTTGCGCTGGCGCGACGTAAAAGCCCGCAGCAGCGACAAGCCTAAAAGCTGGATTCTGGATAATGAGCTGGCGGCTTTTTTGGCCCGCAGTGCACCGGATCAATACAACACGTTTATTGCCATTCTTGATCGCAGCCCGAAAGCACCACGTAAATTTCGCACCGAGCTATGGGAAGAAATGATCCGTCCATTGACTGACATCGAACTGGCGATTCCACCCATCAAGAATGTCGACAGTATCGACAAGCAGAAACTTCGCGCCATGCAGGAAACCGTCGCACAACAGGCCGCCGCCTTGAATATACCCGATGGCTTGCTGGCATCGCGCAAGCATCTGGAAGTATTGATGGAAGGCCATTGGCCACCTGCATTGGAAGGCTGGCGTCGTGAGCAACTGGAGCCTGTGCTGACCCCGTTAATGCCGACTGTGCCAGCTTGAACCATGCATTGAAATTACTACGCCGATGCATGTGAAAAAGTGAGTTTCATGCAAGCACTATAATCCGGGGCAACTTCACCGACCCCGGGAATCCAGCCGCTCGAAGCAACGCCAGTCACGATTCATGCCTTGCACTGCGGGCAATAAAACACATTCTTCTTAAAGGGTGATGGCAGCCCGATTAAATTGCCGACAACCAGCGCGAACTTCCAACTGCTCCCGGTTTTGCGGACAAGAGTTTTTCCACAAATGTCGCAAGCATCTTCCTGTTTTAATTCTTCAATATCGTAATCGCATTTGCCCGAATCAATCTCGGCAATAATTTCCCGAGCTTCATCAACATATTCAGACGGCACCATAAGCTGCACGCCGCCCATGGCTTGAGACCAAATCCACTCGGCCGTCACCAAATGTCGATTGCCCAATATTGCCGGAATGCCTTCGGCTTCAAGTCTGCCACGCACAATATCGGCATGAATGACATCGACAAAACCATCGACGATCAGCCAGTCCTTCGAATTGCCATGACTCAATCTTCGCAACCTTGCAGTCGGATTTTCTGCCCCGGTTGCAGCATGTAATTCGGTGAGCGCAATTTATTCGCCTTGGCTACCGCTGTCAGATCGCAATTATGTTCCTTGACAATGGCGAGCAGGTTATCGCCTTTGCGGACTTTGTATTGCTTTACTTTGGGCTCCGGTTTTTTCTTTCCGGTTTTCTTTACCGGTTCAACCGGTATTGCTGCGGCGATTTGTTCCGCCAGACTCGAATTATTGCCGGAAGCCGTATTGACCAGCGGATTCATGCTGGCATTGCCATTGATGGCGGCGATGGAATTGGGTGTCATCATCGGTGAAAAGGTTTTATTGGCACGCATGAGCTCGGCAGCCAATTCAGCGCGAGGGCCTTGAACACAATGCGCACGATACATTTCAGTCAGTTTTTTCGGTGCGCGCAATACGGTGCCTGCGGCAATATAGGCATCGGCATCGTAACGCGGGTTCAAATTACGCAATACCCGAAACCAGCCATCGCGATTATCGACATTGCCAAGGCAAATGGTTAATTCATTGATCGATGTCGCTCGTGCCAGTGTGAATTGATCCGGAGTGGTATCGATTTTCGGAAAGACCAGACCATATTTCTTGGGGTGCAGAAATAGCCATGCAGCGGCAATCACTTTCGGCACATAGTCGCGGGTTTCAGCTGGCCACTGGTTATAGACTTCAGGCGACCAAAAGCTTCGGCCTCCGGATTGGTTATAAATTCGCAGTGCACGACCCTCGCCACCGTTATAGGCCGCAATCGTCATTTCAAGATTGCGATTCAATTCCGAAAAGCGCTCGTTGATATAGCGTGCATTTGCTCGTGCCGAATATTCCGGATCAAAACGGGTATCGAAACCGCTTGCATCGCGGCCCAGACCAAAACGCGTACCCGTGCCATACATGAACTGAAGCGGGCCACTCGCACCGGCGCGTGAAATGGAATGAACGCGACCACCGGATTCTTTTGCCATGATGCCAAACAGCAAAGCTTCCGGCAGACCGGCTTTTTCGTATTCCGGCGACATCAGATAACGCATGTATTGATAATTTTCCCAGGAATCAATCAAAAACGAACGCTGCTGTGTCAGCCAATCACGAATCGCCGCCTGGATGGGCTCGTTCATTTCAACCATACGTTCAAGATTGCGGCCGTTATCTAGCAAGCTCAGTGATTTCTGTGCTTCGGGAGATTGGGACAAAATCGCAGAGTCTTCCTCGGCAAGACCAGGCTCGGTTTGCAGCTGACCCAGGTCATGTGATTTCAACAGGTTTTCATACACGGTGATGACTTTTGCAACTTCACAACCTTTGGTTTTAAAACATTGGGTCGCGATATCTTCAATATCTTCAAGCGCTTTGCCCATCTGTGCCATGCCTTTATTATCACCGTTGGCCAACACGACCTGTGCCTGGCGATAACGTTCGCTGGCCTGCTCCATCTGCGTATACAAGGAAGCAAATTTATCGGACTTGGGGGCAGCATGGGCAAACGATAGCGGCAACGCGAAAAGCGTGACGAAAACAAGACGGCGATTTAGCATGAAAACTCCTAAAAACAATACTGTGCAGGGTATCGGCTGAAGCTTGGAACTACAAGGTTTAACATTTCCCATTAAGTCTCTAGAATCGAGGCCTCACAGGAGACATACATGAACGACATTCTGATTGGCAAAGGCGATGTTCCGGTACAGCTGCTCGCAAAATACGGCAACCGGCATGGATTGATCGCTGGCGCAACAGGTACCGGAAAATCTGTCTCCCTAATGGTATTGGCAGAGGGCTTCTCAAGGCTCGGAGTTCCCGTGTTTATGGCTGATGTGAAAGGCGATGTCAGTGGCCTTGCAATGCCCGGAACAACAAACGAAAAAATAACGTCTCGTGTTCAGCAAATCGGTATCGAAGGCTATGTAAATGAAGCCAACCCCACCGTGTTCTGGGATTTATATGGCAAAAAAGGACATCCCATCCGTACGACGGTGTCCGAATTTGGCCCAACACTTTTCAATCGTATTCTGGAATTGAACGAAACCCAGAGTGGTGTTCTCGATATTGCATTCAAATTGGCCGATGACGAAGGATTGTTGTTACTGGATCTAAACGACCTGCGTGCCCTGCTGAATTTTGTCTCGGAAAATAAATCCGAAATTTCAAAAAAATATGGTTTGGTCAGCCCGGCATCGGTGGCAGCGATTCAACGTGCCCTGCTCCGGCTTGAACAGGAAGGCGGCGAAGAGTTCTTCGGCGAGCCGGCATTGGACTTGAATGATTTGATGCGACAAGACATGAGTGGTCGCGGCATTATCAATTTACTGACTGCCGACCAACTCATCATGAAACCCAGACTGTATTCGAGTTTTCTCCTATGGTTGCTGTCGGAATTATTCGAAAACATGCCGGAAATGGGGGATCTGGACAAGCCGAAATTGGTCTTCATTTTCGATGAAGCGCATTTGTTGTTCCAGGACTGCCCGCCTGCATTGCAACAACGTGTTGAACAAGTCGTACGCCTGATCCGCTCGAAAGGAGTTGGTGTTTATTTCTGCTCGCAGAATCCGGATGATATTCCCGACGTTATCCTCGGCCAACTCGGCAACCGCATCCAGCATGCCTTGCGTGCTTACACGCCGCGTGACCAGAAAGCGGTAAAAACCGCTGCGGAAACTTTCGTGCAAAATCCGAAGCTCGATGTTGCCAAAGTGATTTCGGAATTGGCAGTGGGTGAGGCGTTAGTATCGACACTGCAGGACAAAGGTATTCCATCGCCAGTCGAACGTGCCTATATTTGCCCACCACGTTGCCGCATGGGCGCCATCACCGATGAAGAGCGCGCTGCCGTGCGCAGCCGCAGTCCGGTCGGCGGCAAATACGACACCGCGATTGATCGCGAATCGGCTTACGAAATATTAAACAAGGCCGTACAAAGCGAACCGGTAAATGCAGAAAAAATCAGCAGCAAGACCAGTGTGCCCGCCAAGCCTGCTGCAACGCCGGAAGAACCACCGTCGAAACTAAATGAATTCCTATGGGGCACCAAACGTCGTCAGGGTGCTGTTGAGGCAGCGGCAAAATCTGCCACTCGCACGGTTGCAAATGGTTTGGGACGACAATTACTGCGCGGCCTGCTGGGCGGATTACTGGGCAGTAAAAGACGCTGAATATGTCCACAAACTTGCATCCAAAATCCAAAAAAAAAGTAGCCGCCTGGCATACACAACTAGGCACTTTTTTTAGCTACCCAGCCCGCGCGGCGGTTTTACCGGCAGTGGCGATGTTGACCGCTTGCAGTGTAGCGGCAGGGTTTCTGCCGATCGCAGGCCTGGTGATCGCCGTGGCCGTCACCATGGCCTCCTATAAATTTGCATTTGAAATTTTGCAGCACCACGCCGATGGCTGGGAAGAGCCGCCTGAAGCAATGATTGACGATCAGTGGTGGCCTGGTTTTTCAGTATCTAGTTGTGCTTTTTATCGCGGCGATTGCTTACTGGCTCGCACAAAAGCTTTTGGGCAGTACCGCGGCGATTATCGTGCTTGCCTTGCTGTGCATTATCCAGCCGGCATACACCATGCTTGCCGTGATTGAAGGCAGCGCTTTGTCGGCATTGAATCCGCTGAAGTGGCTACGCCTCAGCCAGATATTGGGCAATGGCTATTTTTTGATAGCCAGCTTTTTATTTTGTGGTCAGCTGCTCGAAAACTGGCTTGGCGGGCATGCCCTTTCATTTATGCCGGGCTTTATTGCTGCCGCGATTATGAAATTTGTTGGTCTGTGGATCCTGTTTGCCAGTTCTTATTGCATGGGTTATCTGATTTATCAGTTTCACAATGATCTGGGCTATGAACCGAATGCCCATCAGGAACAGGCAATACGTGGATTTGATCGAGACGGTACGCTGATTCAAGCGATAGACGCTGCCATTCTTAATGAAGAATTTGAAGCCTGTATTGAGAAGGTCACGTATGAATCACGCGAGCGCGTACTGGGTATTTCTGCACACGGAAAATTTCGCGAGTTACTAATAAAAAAGGGAAATATTGCCGAAATCAGGCTGCATGCGCAGACATTTCTGCACCAGCTGTTGACTGAAAAAAATCTGCCACGCGCCATGTCACTGGCAATACAGCAATACAATCTGGACCCGGATTTTTTACCGCTGGATGGCGAGACCACAGATGCCTTGGTCAAAGAAGCTCGTCGCGTCGGCCAAAATGGCCTGGAGAAGAAGTTATTGGTCAGTCTGCTGGCAAACTTCCCCAATGAAACAGTTACCGGCGACTGGGCCATCAGACTCAGCGAATTATTGATCCAAACCGGTGAATCCAATACACAAGCGCTTAGCCTGCTGGACGCAGCCTGCACGACCACACGCAATGAAACGCAGAGACAGCGTTTAAGCAACGCCAGACAGGCAATCACCGCAATATAATCATGTCGCGTTATCGCCCCCCATCCTTGCCATCAACCGCATTGATTACCCGCGAAGGTTTTGAGCGGCTTCGTGACGAACTTAATTTCCTCTGGAAAGAAAAGCGACCCGAAGTCGTGAAAGCATTGGCTGCCGCTGCAGCTGAAGGTGACCGCTCCGAAAATGCCGAATATACCTATCGGAAAAAACAGCTTGGCGAAATTGATCGCCGTGTGCGTTATCTGAGCAAGCGACTGGAAGTTCTGAAAGTCATCGAGAATGCCCCCAGTGACCCGCAAGCTGTTTTTTTTGGTGCCTGGTTTGAAATCGAACATGCCGATACGGGAGAAAACTTGCGTTATCGCATTGTCGGGCCGGATGAAACCGATGCCAAACTTGGCTGGATCAGCATAGATTCGCCACTGGCTCGCGCCGCGTTGAAAAAGCGTGTCGACGATGACTTTGAAGCACAGCTCCCTGTCGGACTCACGAAATTTTATATTCTGAGAGTTCGCTATTCGGCATTTGATTGACACCCATGACCGGGGTTAAGACTTATTTATTAAACCGATAATTGCCGACATAATCTTTTTGATCGCGGATAAAACCGCCTGCATAGTTAGCGCCACTGCATTGCCCC
>JBOHYH010000085.1:0-11173 GCA_050737775.1 Arenimonas sp. | reverse complement strand
GCTAATAATTTCACCGACAGCAATGGCGATGCACTCACCTACACCGCCACCTTGAGTAGCGGCGCCGCCTTGCCGAGTTGGTTGGTATTTAATCCTGCCACCCGCACCTTCAGCGGCACCCCCCCGGCGGACGATCCCTTGGCGCCGTTCGGTGGCAATGTCACCGTGCGCGTGAAGGCCAGCGACCCAGCGGGCTTATTCAAAACCGACGATTTCATCGTGGAATGGGCCGGTCGTAACAGCACCGGCGGCGGCATGGGGTCCACCCCGGTCACCACCTACGCCGCTGCCGAAGCCCAAAAAGGTTACTGGTTTACCTACGACGGCGAGAACCGCATTCTGGTGGCGAATGGCAAATTGGTAAATGGCCAGATTTTATTGGGCACACAAGACATCAGTTATGTGCAGGGCTACGACGCCGCCGGCAATGCCACCATTCGCCGCGCCATTTTTAGCGGTGTCGAACAAGTGGAAGTGTCGCAATACAATTTGCGGGGTCAGTTGGAATATGTATTCCAGCCGGTGGCCATCGGCAGTAGCGTGGGCGGCGGGGTGAAAGAATCGCGGGTCTATGATTTGGTGGGCCGTTTGGTAAAACGCGAGGAATATTTTGCCGCCGGCATGGTGCGTAAAATTGGCACTACCGGTTGGAATGGCAGCACCAGTGTCAGCAATAACACGGTCAGCATTGCCGGTTGGGTAAAACATACCGATTTAACGGCCTATGACAAAGATGGCCGCACCACCTATCAAAATAGTTATGGCCGTAAAGTCGATTGGTTTGTGGAATCGAGTTATGTCGCTAACGGGGCCTCGCTCAGTTCACTGGCCCAAAGCGGTGACTGGTTGAGCGCGGTCAATTACGAGCGTAGCTACGACGCCGCCGGCCGCATGATGGGCTACAGCTATAATGTCGTGAAAAACGAAGAAGGCAGCGGTGCCACCAAAGACACGCCTTCAGGTTATACCCATCGTTATGCCATCACCTACCAATTGCGTGGCAGCTATCTCGAAAACACCAATAGCGGCTGGAGCAGCAGTAGCTTGTTCAAAGCCAGCACCACTACCAGCCAGTACGACGCTTGGGGTAGGCGTGTGGCCATTCGCGAACAAACGCCGAACCAAAGCAGCATCAAAGACCGCGTGCGCTACTACAGTTACGACGGCGAAGGCGGCATTCTAAGAAGGCGCGAAGGCACCCTCAATAGCAGTGGTAACTGGTGGCAAACCAGTGCTGAAACTTTGCGTGACACCTTCTACACCTACGGCAATGGCCAACAAGTGGCCAGGCAAACCAAGGACGGCGAGTTCAGCGTGGCCGGTGGCCCGAGTATTGAAGACAGCGTGGCAGGCACCCCGTTTGCCATGGCGCACGGCGGCAGTGCCTTGCGCATGGCCATGCTGGCCAGCCTGGCGGGTAAAACTTATGGCGTGAGTGCCAAAGACGCCGCCTTGATGAGCGAGAAAGCCAAACAAGACAAAGAACAAAACAAACTCATCCGAAAAGGCACGCTCGACGCTCCCGGTGCCATGCAAACCTGGGCCGGTTACGGTGGCAAAGGCGCGGGCATGAGCAAGGTGCAAGTGCAGCCGGGCGAAACCCTGCAAACCCTCGCACAACGCGTGTACGGCAATAGCAGCATGTGGTACTTGCTGGCCGAAGCCAATGGCCTGGCCAGTAATGAAGCCTTGGTGGGCGGCACGCAGATTAGTGTGCCGGATGTGCGGACCAATAAGAACGATTCCACCACCTTCAAGCCGTATAACCCGAGTGAGGCGATTGGGCCGACGAGTCCGACCTTGGCTTATGTGCCGCCGCCGAAGGCGGGGTGTGGGGCGATTGCGATGGTTATCATGATTGTGATTGCCGTTGTGGTGACGGTGTTTACGGCGGGTGCGTTAACGGCTGTTGCAGGTCAAACGCTTTGGGCCGCTGGAACCGCTGCGTTATCGGGGGCTATGGCAGGAGGCGCAGCACTTGGCGCCGCATTTGTCGGTGGTGTTGCCGGCAGTGTGGCAAGCCAAGTAGTAGGCATGGCAATGGGGGTGGTAGATCACTTTAGTCTCAAGAGTGCGCTGATTGGAGGGCTTACCTCGGCGATCGGAGCAGGTGTAGGACAACTTCTAGGTAAAGCAGCGTGGGTGAAAACAGCTGCTGCTGCTGTATCAAGTGCCAAGGAAACAGGGACAGCCCTTTTAGCTAGCACAAAATTTGCTCTTGCCGGTAAAGCAGCGATTCAAGGCGTGGCCAGTTTTGCTGGTGGCGTCGTGGCCCGAGCTGCGACCGGACAAGACGGAGGCTTTAGCTGGGCGGGTGTTGCAGCGGCAGCAGTAGGAGCAGCGGTCTCGTCTTATGTCGGCGGTAAAGTTCCAACGCTGGAAGGTGGTGCTACTGAAGGTTTTGTAAATGATCTAACTAGTGGCTTGATCAACGGTGCAGTGAATGCCAGTGCACGCCGACTGTTTGGATTGGGTAAACAAGACTGGAAGCAAATTGGGATTGATGCGTTCGGGAATGCGTTGGCGAATGCGATTGGGGGCGGGTTGAGTGCGTCGATCAGCGCGCGTACAGAGCGTTTATCGATGGGGATGAGTAAGTCGGAATATAAAGATTTCAAATTTAATCAATTTGGAGAACGACTAACCAACTCAATGGGGCTCTTTAGCAGCGCAGGTGGAGGCTTTGATCTAAATGGTGATCTTGGCGCGTCAATAATTGCCGAAGAATATGAAGCTGAGCAGCGAAAGGTCTTAGACGAGCAGCTCAAATCGTCAATAGCACCTTCACTTGCTGAATTTAGAGAGCGGGCAAAAGGGTGGACAGAAAAAGAATGGATAGAAAACTTCGACAGCAGAGTAGAGCCCTGGTCTCGACCCTTTGTAAAACTTGGGATAATGCCAAATGTTCCAGATCATGCTTCTCGAGAACAGTTGTTGGAGTATTACGACCAATATCAGCGTCCAATTTTGGAAGGCTATAAAGATTTTGCGATCATAAATCGCAATGCCATTCATGGATACGAGGCGCTGGAATGTGGAGACTACATTCAAAGTGGTCAAACATGTGTCGCCACCATAGGAAAAGAGCAATGGACTGTCAGTTACTTCAAAGAAAATGGGCGTCCGTGGATTACTCCTGGGGCAAGTCAAAACCTAACGGAGCAGTCGCATTTGAATGCGGGTTACATGGCTTTAGGCGTTATGTCTCGTGCGATTGCTATTAATCCAGACTTGGAGATAGGACCTGACGCATACAGCACAGCGCATATGGTGTTCAGCGATAAACGTCTAAGGGGGGCATTATTCCAAACAGAGCAATTCTGGACCGACTTCAAGAGAGCCGATGACAGGGCTTTCTTGAAATTCATGGGGGGCACCATGGCCAGTGGCGTGCTTGCAGCAGTAGCCCCCGGAGCAATGGCGGCATATGGGTATTACGAAGGCATTCAACAGATTAGACAAGGCAATACAAAAACCGGCGTTGCAATTGCTGGGCTCTCTCTCCTAGGACTAAGAGCACCATTGATTAACCCAGAGCTTGCAGTGCTTTCCAATAGCAATCGAGTTGTCAATGTGGTCAATCGTATAAATGCTGTTCCGAATATGCAGCTCGCGGGATCTGCGGGAAGTCCGGGCCGTATATTTCCGGCGTTAGGGGCAGTCGGGAATGATCTAAGAGGATTCAGGGGTGGGCCATCGAAGCCAAGTATTACATCTCCTGTTGATATGTCGAAGTTGAAGTATAATTATGTTCGCGGTGGTAGCGGGGCAAATGCCGCACTAGAAACTAAGCTACCTTCTGGTGTTGGTGGGACGGGAGCCAACTATGACAAGGCCGTCGGGCAAGGTTTATATGTTCTTCGTGATGAAGCCGGAAGCATTAAGTACGTGGGCAGAGGAGATGCGCCAGATCGACTTGCGACTCATGCGGATTCAATTGATAAAGGTGATTATATCGGCGAAATCCTCTGGCCAAACAATCTTTCGAAAGCGCAGGCCAAAGGGTTGGAGCAAAAATTAATGGATCAGTATGGTGGCGCAACACGGCAGAACCCTAATACACCATTGTTGAATAAATATCGGTCATTTGCTCCAGAAAATCCAAATGCCAATCTTTATAAGAATTCAGTGACAAATGAACTGTGGGACGCGACGTTGAAAAGGGTTGGGAAATGAATGAATTGAATGTTGGAGATATGATCGCAATACCGTCAGGTGAACGTTTTGGGCTTGCGAAGGTGATCTACGTTTCGGAATTCTTTAGGAATGTTATTTTGCTTCGGCTTTTTAGAACAACATATCGAGACCCAAACGTGAAGGAATTCCCTGACGCCGAGGCGTTAGCTGATCTTTACTACACAAGTTCTGATCCTGTAACGGAAGGTCGTTGGGCAAAAATTGGAGTCCAACAAATTTTAACCTCTGAAAATTTGATGTCGAAGCGAACAGTCGGCGGCGATGTTTGGATTGGGGACGAGCATTTTGGACCTGCATCCGAGCAAGATTTGGAGGAGCTACCGAAGATGCTTACATATGGATATAGGCTTGTTGAGAAGGCTATTTCACGCTTTCCTGAGCCTCACCAGAAAGACAGGCACGGGTAACAAGAAAACAAGGACATACATGGACGCCCCCTTGGTGACAAGAGGTTCTTTTGATGTTGTCTTTGATGGTGCTTTTTAACTAACGCAGTAACACTCCTTTTCATTCACTCCGGTCATGTCAAAGCAGCGGGTTCGCGGACATACATACGGCATCGGTTGAAGCGTTTTGGTGAGCTTCGTGCCTTGGTGACATTTGGCGCCGCGAGTGCCTCCACAACCAAACGGTTTTATGAAAACCGCGTCCTAAAAGTTCAGGCTCTCTCGCGGCAATGACCTTGGCTTCTCCATGATGGCGGGGTGACAGAAAGTAATTGATTTTTTGAATCCAGACTATTGAAATGACACGGTGAAGAAAATCATGCAAGGCTCATGCTGGTGACAAAGGAGCGAAGGCTTTGTGGATATCAAAGTTTTCGTTTCTTGCCACGATGTTCCAGGCAATGCGTGCCAGCTTGTTGGCAAAAGCGACGGTCGCTCTATTGGCTCCACGTCGTTCGATAAGTGGTTTGAGCCACGCACTGATGGCATCATCACGCCTATCTATCCAACGAATAATCGAACGAGCGGCATGCACCATCAGATAACGTAAATGCCGATCCCCGTTTTTGGTGATGCCGAGTAAACGAATTTTACCGCCGGTACCGTCTTGTTTAGGCACTAGGCCAAGCCAGGCCGAGCAATCACGGCCACGATGAAATTGATGGCCGTTGCCAACACTACCTAGGAAGCCTGCGGTGACGACAGGGCCGAAGCCCGGTATTGCCATCAGGCGTGCATAAGCGGGATCTTGCTCGGCCTTGGCGCGTTGTTGTTGCTTCAATGTCTCTAACTTTGTTGTGATCGCCATCACCTCATCGCGCAGCATAGCCAATTGTTCGCGTGCGATAAACGATAAGCTGTTCTCGGCATCTTCCAAAGCCATCGGTAATTGCAGCAATAGTTGTTGGCGGCTCACGGGAAAGATCAAGCCATATTCGCCAGCAAAGCCACGGATTTGATTCACGGTGCGTGTTCGTTGTTGAATCAAGCGCTGACGCATGCGATTGAGTAATTGCGCATCCTGCTGATCCACGGTTTTAATTGGTACCGCATGCAGGCGCGGACGCAACGAGGCTTCGGCAATAGCGAGAGCATCGCGAGCATCGGATTTATGCGTACGAGCAAAGGCTTTAACATGCTGAGGCGGAATCAACATCACGGTATGGCCCATACCTTGAAACATGCGCCCCCAATAATGGGCGCCGGCGCAGGCTTCCATCGCAATCAAGGTGCTTGGCCACTGTGCCACCGTGGCGGCTAGTTTTTTGCGCGTGATGCTGCGGTTAAATACAGGCTGTAGGGTGTCGGACAAAGCACAGGCTTGAAAGACACGCTTTGCTAAATCAATACCGATAACTTTACGCTTCATGGCGGACGCCTCCTCATGATTGACTGGAAGTAACACGACCTCAGTCTGGCGCATTACGACGCCGTTGATGAGGGGGCGTGCATCTCATCAACCTAGATTCCAACTGGCTCTCCGAGTTTTCCAACACTGACTTTCCCTGCTTGTTCATCGTGTTCGCCTAAAAGCATCGCCTTATCGCGATGCTTTTTGCTTGGTGCTGTGCCAATCAAAAACCATCACGCACACGCCTTTCTCCCTTTCAGGCCAATCTATTCCACTGCAAGGCTCAGTCTTGTTTTTGTAAGCGCAATGCCGTGCCAATACCCTTCAGCCAACGCTGGTTTAATCGTTCAGCCAAATCCATCAAATCCTGTGCATCACCCACCACGCGCCAATACCCCGAGCCAATCGCTTTAACGCGAGTAGCCCAGCGTTCTGGCTTGCTTTCATAGCGTTTCAGTACACTAGGCATGGCCGCTAGTATTGCGCCGCGCTTATCAGGCCGGACTTGTTTTCCTGTCCATTGCACTAATTCGATATATTCATTTAGGCGTATTGGCAGAACCGCGATCAAGGTTCCTGCTACCGGCGTCATTTTTTGTTGTAACAACGCAGGTTTTTGTTTTAGGGTTTTTAATCGTTCCATAATGCTAGTGTGTCGTGAATGTTCTAAACGCTTCGTCATACCTGCACGAATGGGGTTGAGATCGACATAAGCCATCGCTGCCAGCACGGCTTTGTCATCACACAATAATTGCGATTTAAAGCGTCCTTCCCAGAACCGGCCTTTGCAGCAGTCTTCAGCATTGGCTTTGCGAGCAATAGGTTCAGCCAGGCATTTCATCAGCCAGGAAAGATTGCCCAGACGATGGCGAATAATCGCCATGCGGTTTGGGTTTGCGATAAGTGCTTGCGCTTTGAAAGCACGAGCAGGGTCGTTGTCTTCACGCGGTGGGAATAACTGCACCCAACGAGCCGCCACTTCTTCTTCCGACCATGCGTGTGTGGCAACGGGGTCCAGTTGTAAAACGACATGCAGATGGTTGCTCATTACGGCGTAGGCATGAATGGCCACTGCAAAGCATTGAGCCACTAAATGCAAGCGGTCTTCTACCCATAGTTTGCGGTGTTCAAAGCTTTGATGAGTGTAGTGATCAATGCCACACAAAAAAGCACGGCGAACACAGCGCTGAACACAATGGTAGGTGCTTGGTGCATTGAGTGGCATGAGTTGAGAGCGAGCTTGCGTCATGGAGCGAGTATGGACACTGGACCAGCACAGAGATGTAGGGGATTGACTCGGTGCAGGGTCAGGAGGTGTTGATACTGTGGGTGTCCCCGCGAATGGTCCCCGCGAATGCGAATGTTCCCGCGAATGCGAATGTTGTGGGTGTCCCCGCGAATCCGTCCCCGCGAATCCCGTCGGTGCAGGGTCAGGTGGTGTTGATACTGTGGGTGTCCCCGCGAATGGGATACTGTGGGTGTCCCCGTGCGAATGGGTCGGCCCCGCCCGCATCGGTTACAATAGCCCTCCGTATTCACTTTCCAACGCTAGGCTTCCAATGTCATACGAAAAACTAGATAACGACGAACTGCTCCGCATTGCTCTGGATGCCATCAATCAGGACAAGCATGCCGATGCCGTGAGCATGTTGAAAACCCTGCTGGAACGCGATAGCAAGCATGTTTTTGGCACCTATTTATTGGCTGCCGAGCATGCCCAGTTAGGCATGATGGACCGTGCCGAAGAGGGTTTCGTTAAGACTGTCGAATTGGCGCCGGACTTTCCGATGGCCCGCTTTCAACTGGGGCAATTATATTTAGTGAAAGGTGATGCCGAGTCGGCAAAAAATCTGTTAGCGCCATTGGCGCAACTGCCTGCAGGCCAAGCCTTGTCTTGCTATGCGAAAGGCTTGATTGCGGCTGCCAATGAAGACGTCAATGAAGCCATTAGTCAATTGCAGACTGGCCTGACCTGTGAGCAGGAAATTCCGGCTCTTGCCCAGGATATGCAGCGTGTGCTCAATAATCTGCTTGCCTTGGCAGGCGGCGGTGAAATCGCTCAAACCACGGCCACAAGCACTTCTGCCGCTACCCCGATGTATCTATCGAACTACGACAAAGCGGGTAATTAGTAAAATAGATGTCTATCGACAAGCTTAATTCGACTGCCGGTATTATTGCGGCCTTGCGGGGCGAGTCGAGTGATCGTGGCGAGCGGACACGGCGCAAAAAGACGGAAGATAACCAGGAAGCCGTGCCCACGAAGCGCGGCGATATCAAAGTCCTGCGCCAGCAACTTGCTGATTTGGTTAAATCGGTAGCCTTGGACGATAAAGAAGCGATTCGACGCGTCCGTCCTCAAATGGTTCGCCGCATTCTGCTTTGGGAGTTCGGCGCTACCTTGCGAGACCACCCTGACTGGCAGCCCATGCTGGAAACCATCACTCAGTCGATTGAAGCCCACCCAGCCCACGAAGCTAGTTTTTTAAAGCTGCTTTCTGAGCTAAAGCATTGATATTTAAATATTAATATCTGGAATAGAGCTTATTAGGGCAGCCAGTCAATTAGTTTGACGGTTCTACAGACTGTCCTGTAAGCTCGCGGCTCTTTGATTGATCGTTACGAGTTGTGACAGGCAAGCGAGCCTAGAAGGCGCTTTTATAAGCTCTGAGGCCCTACAAACGCTACAACTTTTAATTCTATCGGATCAACTAAATTAACTATCCCGGCATCAGGCAGAAAGTTTAGCTACCTGTTGACGGGTTTACTGCGTTTTGGGGAATGTAGTGAGTGATTTATTGCAACGTATTGATCGCCTGAAATCCTATCAGGCGGCTGACCCGGCGAATGCCTTGTTGGTTTGCGATTTAGTGGATGCCTATTTTTCGGCAGCGCAATACCATGAAGCCGACGCGCTATTGAAAACACTGGATGCAGAAGTACTGCTTGCGCCTGGCGTTGCTTTTCGGAATGCGCGCATCAGTTTAATTCTTGGTCGTTACGAAGATTCTATTCAGTCACTAAAAAGCCTGATTGAACAGGGGCATGACAATGTTGCGCTTTGGCATGACTTGGCATTTAGCTATCTTTGCTTAAGAAATACCACCGACGCCAGCCAGGCAATTGTCGAAGCAATCAAACGCTATGGCGATAATGCAGAGTTGAGTATTGTGGCTGGTCGCGTTGCATTGATGGATGGCAATTTCGAACTTGCCCATGCCGAGTTAAACAAGGCACTGAGCCTTGCCCCCGAGCATGCAACAGCGATGGGCCTGCAAGCATTGACCTATCTGGATTCCGACAAGCAAGATATTGCATTTAATACTGCAGCAAAATGCCTCTCGCTTTACCCAGAACAGCATGAAGCCTTGCTGGTAGCAGGCACGGTCAGTTTGTGGCGCCAAGATGTTGCAAACGCCAGTGATTATTTTGTGCGTGTATTGGACCGTCATCCCAATTCCGGCCGAGCCCGTTCTGGTTATGGGCAGGTAATGATGTTGCTCAACAGATTGCCCGAGGCACGCGAACAACTGCATATGGCAGTGATTGCAATGCCTGACCATATTGGTACTTGGCATGCACTGGCATGGACCGAATTATTGCTGGGTGATATTGATGCTGCCGAAAAGAGTTACCAAAGCGGCTACGATCTTGATCGTAACTTCGCCGACTCGCATGGTGGGCTTGCATTAATTCATGCACTCAAAGGTCGCAGCGATGAAGCAGAACAGGCAATCAAACGTGCCCTGCGTTTGAACCCGCAATGCGTTACGGCGCATTACGCCAGAACCTTGTTGTTGGCAGACGCCGGTCAGTTCAATGAAGCGGATTCGCAATTGGCGGATCTGCTGCATCAGACCAAATTACCAATGAATATGGATGTTCGCGAATTTGCCAAAAATTTGCGTGCGCGATTTACTCACAAAGCAATCTGACGTGGATGCCGATACCGCCATGCGTTTTTTGACAGAGGCTTTGATGGCTGCCATCAAAATTTCTGCACCGTTTTTGATTATTACGCTGGTAGTGGGTTTGTTGATTTCCATCTTGCAAGTAGTAACGCAAATTCAGGAAATGACACTGACTTTCGTACCAAAGCTGATTGCAGTTGCGCTTATCTGCATGATACTCGGCGGCTGGATGATGGCCACGTTGGTGGAATTGGCAAAACACATGTTTGAAGCCGCTGCGGCCTTATGAACATGATGACCCAATTGCAGGCATTGGCAGCGATGGGCTTGTTTGCTTCGCTACGTTACTTGCCGGTGATGGTCATCCCATCGCTTTCACCGTTTAGTTGGGCGCCGGGCATGGTGCGGATTGCGTTATTGCTTGCACTTTCATGGCTAACGCTGTTGTCGTCACCGTTGATTGCATTTCGCGATGCGTGGCATCAGCCGGTGGGCCTGGTATTGGCCTGTGCTGGTGAATTATTGCTTGGGCTTACTTTCGCACTTGCCGTTATGCTACCCAATGCCGCCATGGGATTGTCGGCGCGTCTGGCCGATATGCAAGCGGGTTTGAGTGCAGCAGCACTATTCAATCCGGCCGGCCAACACGAACCGGAATCCATGCTTGGTACTATTGCCATGCTGGCTGCAGTTGTTTTATTTTTTACACTCGATTTGCATTTGCAATTGTTTCAAATGTTGACAGTTAGCGTGCAAATATTGCCCTTGGGTGCCATGAGTCTGCATCTGGATTTTGAGGCATTTCTATTATTGGTAAGCAGTAGTTTTTTGCTGGGACTCAGCATTATGGCGCCGGTAATTCTTGGCCTTTTCGCGGTGGACATGGGTGTCGCCTATGCCACTCGTTCCATGCCGCAGGCGAACGTCTACTTTCTGGCATTGCCGCTCAAGGTCGCTATCGCCTTCTTGTTATTGGCAATGACACTGCCCTTTTTTCCTGCCTTGATTGGTCGGCTTTACCAGGATGCGTTCGCGCGCGTTCCTGCGGTATTTGGAGCCTGAGCCGTGGCAACTGAAGATCAAGACAAAACCGAAGAACCAACCGCGTACAAGCTTGAAGAAGCTCGCAAGCGTGGCGAAGGGTAATCCCCCCATTTTTATCATTCAGTAAAAGTGGAGTGAAGCGCCCTTTGCAATTTCTGCATCGGGGTGATGCCGCCGTTGGCCATGTTCGGCCGGTGGTGATTGTAACGCCATAACCATTTGGT
>JBOHYH010000084.1:0-2619 GCA_050737775.1 Arenimonas sp. | reverse complement strand
GGCTTGCGACGGCAAAAAAACTCCCGAGCAGACAGGCTGCTCCTGCTTTCTTCAATGACATGCTTTTCCCCGGAAAATGGATGGTGACGCGGACTTTTTATAGTAGGGCGCGATTATGACAAAAAGCTGATGGGTCCGGGGGAGGCTCAATCCATTTTCTTGGAATCGCCCCTTGAAAGATCTATGGGGCCGCCCCCATTAAGTAGGCAGCCGAAACTTCGCCCCTCGGGCGGGTTTACGCGTTAAAATTGGCACTCGGTGGGGTAGAGTGCTAACAAAAACCACAAAATTCACGTAAGTATCTGTTTTTATTGACCTAGAGGAAGCTATGAATATTAAACCGCTGTTTGATCGCGTCGTTATTAAGCGTATGGAAGAAGAAAAACTGTCCGCTGGCGGCATCGTAATCCCGGATTCGGCCACTGAAAAACCTATCAAGGGTGAAGTGATTGCCGTCGGTGATGGCAAAGCTTTGGACAATGGCAGCACCCGCGCGCCGAAAGTCAAAGTCGGCGACAAAGTGTTGTTTGGCAAATATGCCGGTACCGAAGTCAAGCTCGACGGCGTCGAATACCTGATCGCCAAAGAAGACGACATTTTCGCCATTTTGGGTTGAGTCATTGGGTTGAGCCATAGGGTGCGCTCAAGCGCACCAACGGTTCAGCAGATTCGAAATCGGTGCGCTGGAGCGCACCCTATTCAATACATTTTTTTGAGGTAATTTTTATGTCAGCTAAAGATATTCGTTTTGGTGAAGACGCACGTTCACGCATGGTCAAAGGCGTCAACATTCTCGCCAATGCCGTCAAGGCAACTCTCGGCCCTAAAGGCCGCAATGTCGTATTGGAAAAAAGTTTCGGCGCACCGACCATCACTAAAGATGGCGTTTCGGTAGCGAAAGAAATTGAACTCGCCGACAAGTTTGAAAACATGGGCGCACAAATGTTGAAAGAAGTGGCTTCAAAAACTTCCGACAACGCCGGTGACGGCACCACCACTGCCACCGTTCTGGCACAAGCCATGATTCGCGAAGGCATGAAGGCTGTTGCAGCCGGCATGAACCCGATGGATCTGAAACGCGGTATGGACAAAGCCGTGATTGCAGCCACAGAAGAACTGAAAAAAATCAGCAAGCCTTGCGCCACCAGCAAGGAAATTGCACAAGTCGGCGCAATTTCGGCCAACTCCGACCATGACATTGGCGAACTAATTGCCAAGGCCATGGACAAAGTCGGCAAAGAAGGCGTTATTACTGTTGAAGACGGTTCTGGTCTTGAAAATGAACTCGACATCGTCGAAGGCATGCAGTTTGATCGCGGTTACCTGTCGCCTTACTTCATCAACAACCAACAAAGCATGGCGGCTGATTTAGACGACCCGTTCATTTTGTTGCACGACAAAAAAATCTCGAACGTCCGCGAATTATTGCCAGTACTGGAAGCCGTGGCGAAAGCCGGCAAGCCATTGCTGATCGTTGCCGAAGAAGTCGAAGGCGAAGCCCTCGCCACTTTGGTTGTAAACACCATTCGCGGCATCGTGAAAGTTTGCGCAGTGAAAGCGCCTGGCTTCGGTGATCGCCGTAAAGCGATGCTCGAAGACATGGCTATCCTCACCGGCGGCACCGTGATTTCCGAAGAAGTCGGCTTGGCGTTGGATAAAGCCACGATCAAAGATCTTGGCCGCGCGAAGAAGATTCAAGTCTCGAAAGAAAACACCACGATTATTGATGGGGCCGGCGAAGCAGAAGGCATCCAAGCTCGCATCAAGCAAATCAAAGCACAAATCGAAGAAACCTCTTCCGATTACGACAAAGAAAAACTGCAGGAACGCGTTGCCAAATTGGCCGGCGGCGTTGCAGTAATCAAAGTCGGTGCTGCGACCGAAGTCGAAATGAAAGAAAAGAAAGCCCGCGTTGAAGACGCATTGCACGCAACCCGTGCAGCGGTCGAAGAAGGTATCGTTCCCGGCGGCGGCGTTGCACTGATCCGTGCCTTGACCGCGATGGGTAAATTGAAAGGCGCCAACGACGATCAAAACGTCGGCATCACCATCGCCATGCGTGCGATGGAAGCGCCTCTGCGCGAAATCGTTGCCAACTGCGGCGAAGAGCCATCGGTGGTGTTGAACAACGTGAAAGCCGGTGAAGGCAATTACGGCTACAACGCAGCGACCAGCGAATACGGCGACATGGTAGCCATGGGTATTCTGGATCCAACCAAAGTGACACGTACTGCCTTGCAAAACGCAGCGTCGATCGCCGGTCTGATGATCACCACCGAGTGCATGGTGGCAGAAGCTCCGAAGAAAGAAGAAGGTCATGGCGGCGGCGGACACGGCGGCGGCATGGGTGGTATGGGCGGTATGGATTTCTAATCCAGGCGCTTCATTCTGCAGAAAACAAAACCCCGCTTCGGCGGGTTTTTTTATGAGGTTTGTGAGGGAATCCGGCTTCCGGATTTGTTTCCAGCATTCACATAAACGTGATGGGTTCGGTCGTCTTGTTTTAAATCCAGATGCCTGATGAACGATATGAAGTACTGACATAGACTGCCGCCAAAACGCGGATTGATTTCCAGAATCATGGCCTGGCCATCCCGCACTTTGTAGTTGAAGCAGCAC
>JBOHYH010000083.1:0-1219 GCA_050737775.1 Arenimonas sp. | reverse complement strand
GAATTACAACGCGTGCCCGGTGTCGCCGAAGTCGCGAGTGTCGGTGGTTTTGTCCGGCAGTACGAAGCCGTCGTCGATCCGAGAAGACTTCAGGCGTACGGCATTGGTTTCAATCAATTGATCGCTGCGATTCGCGCGGCCAACAAGGAAACCAGCGGTGCGCGTTTAGAAATGGCCGAGAGCGAATACATCGTGCGCGGTGTCGGCTATATCCGGTCACTGGATGATTTAGGCGCGGTGCCGACCGGTGTGATGAAAAACGGCAAAGCCGTGTTGATTCGCGATGTGGCTGAGTTACGCTTTGGTCCGGCGCCACGTAACGGCATTACCGAACTCAATGGCGAAGGCGAAGCGGTCGGCGGCATTGTGGTGATGCGTGATGGCGAGAATGCCAAAGCCGTAATCGATGCCGTGAAAATTCGACTGGACGCCGTGCGTGCCAGCCTGCCTGAAGGCGTGGAGATTGTACCGGTGTATGACCGTTCCAGTTTGATCGAGCGGGCGGTAGAAAATTTACGCGGAAAATTATTCGAAGAGTTATTGTTGGTGTCGCTAGTGTGTGCTTTGTTCTTGTGGCACGTGCGCTCGGCACTTGTCGTGGTGATCAGTCTGCCGCTGGGCGTGTTGATTGCCTTGGCGATCATGCGTTGGCAGGGATTGAACGCGAACATCATGTCGCTGGGTGGTATCGCGATTGCCATTGGCGCCATGGTCGATGCTGCGATCGTGATGATTGAAAACGCCCACAAGCATCTGGAAGATTGGGCAAAAGAACATGATGGCAAAGCCGCTGAAGGCCCCGATCAATGGAAAGTCATCGCGGCCAGTGCGGTCGAAGTCGGGCCTGCATTGTTTTTCTCATTATTAATTACCGCCTTATCGTTTTTGCCGGTGTTTGTGTTGCAGGCTCAGGAAGGTCGCATGTTTGCACCGCTCGCGTGGACCAAAACCTGGGCACTCGCGGTGGCGGCGGGCTTGTCGATTACGGTTGTGCCGGTGTTGATGGGTTATTGGATTCGCGGCCGTTTTGCTGATGAATCCGAGCATCGTTTTACCCGATGGATAACGGCGGCGTATCGACCCGTGCTGGCTTTTGCACTACGAAAACCCAAGGTGATCGTGCTATTGGCGGTATTGGGTTTATTAAGTGCCGCCTTGCCATTGAGTCAGTTAGGCAGCGAATTTATGCCTGAGCTGGAAGAAGGGGATCTGCTCTACA
>JBOHYH010000082.1:0-4916 GCA_050737775.1 Arenimonas sp. | reverse complement strand
AGGCGCCCCTACGGAGCAATTTATCTGTCGCCAGCAAGCGGGCTCCTACCTAAACAGCAAATCACCAGATAAAAAACGGCCGCTCGACGATCACATCGACATCGCGGCGCTCCGGCCACAGATAAACCACATCGGCGCTTAAGATCGGGTAGCGATAGTCGTAGTCGCCAATCTTGCCATTTTCGAATTTGTCGATGGCACCGGTAATCGTAATTTCACGACCGGCCTTGAAAACATCGGGATCATAAAAGCCGTTGCGGCAGGCAATAAAACGGCCTTCGCTTTTATCCAGTTTTTGTGGTCTGGCGCCACTGCTTAAATACAGACCGACAATTTCAAAACAGGTACGATCGGTTTTGTTGTTGACGGCAACAATGCGGCCGCCCCAGCGGACTTTCGCGTTCACGGTATTTTCTTTTGAAGCCTGTGCCGGTGACAAATTGGAAAATTCGCCGCGTAAGGGTTTGGGCCCGGTCACACAGGCACTCAGCAAGCAGGCAGATAAAACGATGGCAGCGGTTCGCATAAGAGTCCTCGTAGATCAAGTAAGTCTAAAGTGCCTTAAATCCGCAACAAGTTGTTTAATTTCACCTGAATCGAATTCTTTGTTCTCGTAACGCGATTGAGTGTAAAGTGCACCAAGCTGTTCGATGCGTGCAGCCAGTTCGGGCGTTTTGTTCTGGTAAAGCTTGGCAACGCGTTCAGCGAAACGGTCGGCGGGTTCATGGCTTAATTTGTCATGCCGTTGTTTACGCATTTGTTTGATGAATACGCGCCACGCCTGCTCGATTTCGTGCAGATTTTCCCGGCGCTGTCGCAGTAAAAGCATCAAGGTAATTGCAAGGGCAGCGGCGGCCCCCATCATGAAAATCAAGGTGAGCTGTTTCGAATCTTCGGTGTCGAGACCGATTGGCCGTAAAAGATTTTTCTGACGACTTGCGTTGTAGCCCAAAACCAGTTCATTCCAGCTACGACGTAGCCAATCGCTGGTCTCGAAAGTGGAACTCAGCATGGATTCTGTAAAAGTTTCGCTGCCAGGCAAATCTTCAAGTGTGTCAAGAATGTTTTCTGGTGCAACCGCGGCAGTAGGATCTACACGAATCCAGCCGTACCCATCGATCCAGATTTCGTTCCAGGCATGTGCATCTTTGCCATACAGCATCCAGTAGTCACCAAACTTGTTGTAGCGACCGCCGACAAAGCCTGTAACTACACGAGTTGGCACCCCCGCAGAACGCATGAAAACAGCAAACGACGAGCTGAAATGTTGACAGAAGCCGCGTTTGGTATTGAAAAGAAAATCATCTGCGCTATCACGCCCGAGTAATGGAGCTTCCAGCGTGTACTTGAAATCAGATTGAATCCAGGATTGAAAACGGTTTGCCAGTGCAATCGGATCGGGGTTTTCATTGAACCAGCGCTGAGCCAGCTCGCGTGTACGTGGGTTCAGTTCGTTCGGAAGACGCAATGCCACGAGGCGACTGAGATCATCCAGTGGTTCGACAAATCTTGGTTGCAACGAAGCTGAGGCTTGATAGCGTTGAATTGAATTGATGGGCTCGCGAACGACAGCCGTGAATTCGTAGGTAAGTCGGGAGTTTTCAGGTGCAACTGTCGGCAGATCAAGAACCAATAGATCCGTGGTTGATGTTGGCTCCAGCATTACTTCATAACGCACTGCATTCGAGTCCTTGCTCAATTCCGGACGCTGGCGCACCTTCGCGCCCTGATCCCGAATCCATGCAGTACCGTCAAAATTGCTTAATACAGGGCCGCGCCAGTACATTTGATTACGCTTTGGAGTCGCGCCTAAAAATTTTGCACGCAAGACTATGCGGTCATCCGTCAGTTTATCGAGCCATTCGTTTGGCTCCATGCGATCGCCAAGCCCAGCGCCGCTAAGAGCATTTTGCGGCAGACCCCAGAGCGGGGTAGACAGGCGCGGGAATAACCAGAAGCCCACCATGGCAAGCGGTAGCGCGATCAGTGCAGCACTCGTCGCTGATTTAAGTGATGTGCGCCATGAGAAATTCGTATTTAGCGTCAGAGCAGCAAAAGAAGCCAGAGTAAGCAGTACGGCCAGGACGCTTAATCCCAACGTGAGCGGACCTTGATCTTGCAGGAATGCCGCGAATGGCGCGAACAGTGAAAATCCAAGCAGACTTTTTGCATCGCGTTGGGTATGTGTTTCGAAAGGCTTGATGGCAAGCATGGCCAACAAGCCAGCACTTGCGGCGTCGCGGCCAATGCCGAAGTCATAATTGGTCATGACGCTGGCGCCCAGCAACATCACCAGTAGAAAACGGAGTACGCCCGGAAGTTGTTTGGGATAAAAGAATGCAAGCGCCGAGCTGAATATCAAGATTGCCATCAATGCACCCGGAAGCATCAACAGCATCGGTGCAGAACAAGCAATGCTTGCCAATAAAACAATCTTCCTTTGGTCGTGGCTTATTGATTTAGACATGCGGCATGAGAGCCAGGGCACGCAAGCAGGCGTGACGATGCTCGAGTCCATTGCCGCTTGCAATAGATTCATGCGGCAGTCGCAGCGAGTAGCGGCAAGCACTTTGCTCGGCATTTACTACCCAGCGAGCCAGGCGTGAAATCCTCGCCTCATAGGGCATCGATGCAAGCGAAAACCAGTCAAGCTGGACTTCTTTTGCGGTCTGCGTTTCGTATTCTCTAACCAGCAGATGTTCACTGCGAGCCGAAGCTTTCCAGGCAATCTGTTTTCTGGCATCACCATGGCGATATTCACGCAGCTGGTGCAGGTGTTCTCCTTGCGCATGCATTCTCGCCTGGCTTCCTTCTCCCTGATCTTCGGGCAATGCGGGGGTCAGTGTTTCCATGGCCGGATATACCAACAGCATTGTGTCGGGTCTTATCCAGCTCCATGCGCGAGCAAGGCCCAGCGGGCGTATCGTACTCAAACGCATTCTGCCGGTTTGCATCCAGCCGCGGCGTATTGTCGGGATCGAAAGGCTTATTTCAATTTCTTCACGAGCCAATAAATCGAATTTTTCTTCGGCATCACCGCAAACCAGTTCAAGACCCAGTCGATCGCGCGCTCCTTTGGCTTCGAAGCGTATTCTGAGTTGCATGGTTTGTCCGACGTGTACCGGCTCGGAGTGCAAAGCTTTTATGCCGAGGCCTGAAAGCAGCAAATGTGCGTGTACCAGACTGTTATGGGCCGCCGCCGCAATAATGAATGCGAGAAATATTGCGGGATTATTGTTGTAGTTCAGCGCGCCGAGCAATAGTACGGCAATAACACCGGTAACGAATAATCCAAAGCCGGTCGGCAGGACATAAATCCTTCCGCGGTTAAGTTCAATGGGTAAAGTCTCGGGTTTTTTGGGTCGTATGAAAGCCCAGCGTGCAGCGCGATCGCCAAAGCGTTCTACGATATCTTTTTCCCGAACCTCTGCCATCATTAATCTACGGCGACCGATGTCAAAATACTCTGGCACAGTGCTTCACGCGAATCGGCTTCTGCTTCCGGCACCAGACGATGTGCCGCAACCGCGGTAAACAAGACCTGGACATCGGTGGGTAATGCATGTTGACGACCTTCAAGCAGAGCATAGGCTTTGGCTCCATGCAATAAGGAAAGCCCTGCGCGCGGTGACAAGCCGACACGGACACCTTTATGGCGACGACTTTCTGCCATCAATGCCTGAACATAATTTATCAACGCGGAGCTGGCATGCACCTGGGTAACAGCATGCTGTATCGAGAGTAATTGTGTCTGCGAAAGTTTAGGTGAGAGTTGTGCAATGAGATGGCGACGTTCATCACCCGCCAGCATTTCGCGCTCTGCGTTTGTATCGGGATAGCCCAGTTTCAGTCTCAGCAGGAAACGGTCCAGTTGAGAGTCCGGCAATGCAAATGTACCGGCCAGATCCACCGGGTTTTGCGTGGCGATGACGAAAAAAGGTTGCGGCAATTTATGCGTGTGCCCATCAATGCTGACTTGCTGTTCCGCCATGGCCTCAAGCAATGCACTTTGTGTGCGCGGCGGTGCACGATTGATTTCATCGGCCAGTAATAATTGCGTGAATACCGGCCCGGGATGGAAACGAAATTCGTGTGTGGCCTGTTCAAAAATGGAAACGCCGAGAATATCCGACGGCAATAAG
Source organism: Arenimonas sp. (assembly GCA_050737775.1). Taxonomy (GTDB): domain Bacteria; phylum Pseudomonadota; class Gammaproteobacteria; order Xanthomonadales; family Xanthomonadaceae; genus Arenimonas. Next base: position 774 of record JBOHYH010000082.1, on the reverse strand, counting down.
TCGGCGGTAAATTGGCTACGCTGAAAATCCAGCCCCAGTGTCGCTGCCATCGTGCGTGCCAGGGTGGTCTTGCCCAGTCCCGGTAAATCTTCAATCAGCAAATGTCCGCCGGCGAGCAAGCAGGTCATGGCCAAACTTACCTCGTGGCTTTTGCCCAGCACCATGCTGTTGATCTGCGCTTTTGCGTCCAGTAAAGCCTGGTGATGCAAGTCGGTTAGGATAGGACTACTTATGCTGGCAGACATGGCGGGGGTTCCATTTGGCGATATCGAATCAATACTTACAGAATGCTGACACAAATGCGAGCGCATGGCGTGTGAAATTTTGTCAGGTATGGGCACTGATGTTATTGCTCAAATTATTTCTGGCGTGGCAATTACAGTTGTTCGGTGACGAGGCTTTTTATGCATGGGAAGCCGCCAAACCGGCCCTGGCGTATTCGGATTTGCCCGGCATGACTGCGTGGTTGATTCGGCTTGGCATTGAAGTGGGTGGTTATTCGCCATTCGCGGCACGTTCTGTGTATATTTTGATAGGTGCGGCGATACCATTCTTGATCGTCCGGATTGCAAGGCAATTTTCGGATGATGTGCAAGCATGGCAGGCCGGCATACTGAGCTGCTGTTTGCCCTTGATGCTGCCGATTGGTTTTCTGGCTTTACCGGATGCACTCCTTTGTCTAGCAGCGTTGCTGTGCCTGGATGCCGCGTTGCGTCTTTTGCAAAAAAGCAGCGCGCTGGACTGCTTCCAGCTTGCCGTTGGCCTGCTGATTGG
>JBOHYH010000081.1:0-8653 GCA_050737775.1 Arenimonas sp. | reverse complement strand
CGTCACGGTTTTGATCGACATAGGCCATTTTGACGGTGTGGCCAATATTCACTTCGCCGCTATCGGGTTGCTCCAGACCGGTAATGAGCTTGAAGAAGGTCGATTTACCGGCGCCATTCGGGCCGATAATGCCGACGATGGCGCCGGGTGGAATCGAGATGCTCAGATCGTCAATCAGCATGCGATCACCGAAAGATTTCGTCACGTTCTTGAACTCGATGACTTTATCGCCCAGGCGTTCGCCCGGCGGGATAAAGATTTCATTGGTTTCATTGCGCTTTTGATATTCCTGCGCATTCAATTCTTCAAAGCGGGCCAAACGCGCCTTTCCCTTGCTGCGGCCACCCTTGGCATTGCTGCGAACCCATTCAAGTTCTTTCGCCAATGCTTTTTGACGTGCAGATTCGGCTGATTCTTCGCGTTTCAGGCGATCACCTTTTTGTTCCAGCCAGGCGGTGTAATTACCTTTCCATGGAATGCCCTTGCCGCGATCCAATTCCAGAATCCATTCGGCAGCATTTTCCAGGAAGTAGCGATCATGGGTAACCGCGACCACGGTGCCCGGAAAGCGGGTCAGGAATTGTTCCAGCCATTCGACCGATTCGGCGTCCAAGTGGTTGGTCGGTTCGTCGAGCAGCAGCATGTCGGGTTTCGACAGCAACAGGCGGCAAAGTGCGACACGACGTTTTTCACCACCGGAGAGTTTTCCGCAAATCGCATCCCAAGGCGGAAGGCGTAGTGCATCGGCAGCTATTTCAAGCTGCAACTCGAGCGTGTCGGCATCGGCTGTCGCGAGAATCGCTTCGAGACGTTGCTGCTTGGCAGCGAGCTTGTCGAAGTCGGCATCCGGTTCGGCATAGGCGGCATAGACTTCATCCAGCATTGCTTGCGCGTGCAGCAGTTCGCCAACGCCTTCTTCAACCGCTTGGCGCACGGTGTGCTCGGGGTTCAAACGCGGTTCCTGTTCCAGATAACCAACCTTGATGCCTGGCTGCGGACGTGATTCGCCCTGGAAATCGGTATCAACGCCCGCCATGATGCGCAGCACGGTGGATTTACCGGAGCCGTTCAGGCCCAGTAGACCGATTTTGGCACCCGGGAAAAAGCTGAGCGAAATGTCTTTGATGATTTCGCGTTTTGGTGGCACAGTCTTGCTGACGCCGATCATGGTGTAGATGTATTGCATAGGGGCTCCGGTTCAATCTGCTGACGCGCAGACGGATGCGTTGCCGAAGCAACGTTCGCCTTGGCGGTCGTTTAATTCGCAATTATCCCGCAAAGCATGACCCAACGCTATATTTTGTGGCCGGATAGAGGCTGGGGCGCTACACTAGCGCTTTTCAATTATGCTGAGGTGTTCATGTTTGCCCGTGAAATGCGTATTGAAGGCTACGATCCCGAATTGGCGCGCTCGATTGCGCAAGAACGTCAGCGTCAGGAAGACCATGTCGAGCTGATTGCTTCGGAAAATTACGCCAGCCCGCGCGTGCTGGAAGCACAGGGTTCCGTACTGACCAATAAATACGCCGAAGGTTATCCCGGCAAGCGTTATTACGGCGGCTGCGAATATGTCGATATTGCCGAATCATTGGCCATCGAACGGGTCAAACAATTATTCGGCGCCGATTACGCCAACGTACAACCGCATTCCGGTTCGTCGGCCAATATCGCGGTCTATCTCGCATTGCTTACCCCAGGCGATACCGTGCTCGGCATGAGCCTCGCCCATGGCGGCCATTTGACTCACGGCGCGAAAGTGAATTTCAGCGGCAAGATTTTCAATTCGGTGCAATACGGCATCAATCCCGACACCGGTTTGATTGATTACGATGAAATTCAAGCCTTGGCGAACGAACACAAACCGAAAATGATCGTCGGCGGTTTTTCCGCCTACTCGCAAATCATCGATTGGGAACGCATGGCGGCGATCGCAAAATCGGTCGGTGCATATTTGTTCGTTGATATGGCGCACGTCGCCGGTTTGGTGGCCGCCGGTATTTATCCGAATCCGGTTCCACATGCCGATGTCGTAACTTCGACAACTCACAAAACATTACGCGGCCCGCGTGGCGGCATCATTCTGGCGAAAGCCAATGAAGCGCTCGAAAAGAAATTCCAGTCTCTGGTATTTCCCGGCACGCAAGGCGGCCCCTTGATGCACGTGATTGCTGCGAAAGCCGTGGCCTTCAAGGAAGCACTGGAGCCGGAATTCACTGACTATCAAAAACAAGTGGTGAAGAACGCGCAGGCGATGGCGAAAACCATGATTTCACGTGGCTACAAAATCGTCTCTGGCGGCACTGAAAACCATTTGATGCTGATTGATCTGATCGGCCGCGAAACTACCGGTAAAGATGCTGAAGCCGCGTTGGGTGAAGCGCATATCACGGTCAATAAGAATGCCGTGCCGAATGATCCGCGTTCGCCGTTTGTAACTTCCGGCCTGCGTATCGGCACACCTGCCGTGACCACACGCGGTTACAAAGAGCCCGATTGTGTAGCGTTGGCAAACTGGATTTGCGATGTATTGGACAACCCGAAAGACGAAAAAGTGATTGCCGGTGTGCGTGAGAATGTCACCTTGCAGTGCAAGCAGTTCCCGGTGTATGGCTAAGTTACGGGAGGCGAGAGACGGGAGGCGGGAGGCGAAGCATCGCAATTCATGCGATGAATTAGCCGGTACACGCTCGACTGTTTCATGCTTCCCCAATCTTCCGCTTTCCCCCCTCCCACTTCTCGCCTCCCACCTCCCGTAAAATGCACTGCCCTTTCTGCCAGCACGATGACACCCGCGTAATCGACTCACGCGTTTCCGAAGATGGAACCACCATTCGGCGTCGTCGCGAGTGTCCGTCTTGCACGGAGCGTTTCAATACTTTTGAAACCGCAGAATTGAAATTGCCAAGTATCATCAAAAGCGATGGCCGTCGCGAAGCATTCGACGAGAAAAAATTGCGCACCAGTTTTGACCGGCCTTTGCAGAAACGTCCGGTATCGGCAGAACAAGTCGATCAGGCGGTACGTAATGTCATGCATGCACTGCGCTTGTCGGGCGAGCGTGAATTGCCATCGATGCGGGTAGGCGAATTCGTGATGAATGAACTCAAATCACTCGATCATGTGGCTTATGTGCGTTTTGCTTCGGTCTATCGCAGCTTCGAAGACGTGCAGGAATTCCGCGAGGAAATCGAAAAACTCGAACGCGATTTGCCAGGACTGGATAAAGCCCAGCTCAGCCTGCTCGAAGCGAATGTGAGTAAGGTCAAGGGTAAGTCTTGAGTGCTTGAGATCAGGTTTCTTGCTGATGTGCCGCAACATGTCGATCAACTTGCCGATTGGCATCATGCACAGTGGCATCACTACCATGCCGATTGGCCGCACGAAGTTGCAAGAGCAGAGTTGCAGTCTCATGCCCTGTGCAGAACCTTGCCGACAACTCTGGTGATGATTGAAAACGATGCATTGCTGGGCTCGGTAAGTTTGCTGGAAGACGATGCCATCGAGTTGTCTGCCATTGGTAACGCCTGGCTGGCAAGCTTGTACGTAAAGCCGCAAGAACGAGGCCGCGGTTTAGGCGCGCAACTGGTGAATGCACTCATGCAGCATGCAAAAAATATTGCATTGAAAGAAATTTTTCTTTTCACGCCGGAGCACAAGGCGTTTTACCAAACGCTTGGCTGGAAACTGCTTCAGCAGGCAAACGTGAATGGACAAAGAGTAGACGTGATGAGTTATCAAATCCCCGGGATGGCCGAATGACATTTTCCCAACGCGATAGCCAGATGATGGCACGTGCATTGCTTCTGGCGGAATGCGGTGCCTACACGACCAAGCCGAACCCGATGGTGGGTTGCGTAATTGCACGCGGCGACAAAATCGTCGGCGAAGGCTTTCACCAACGTGCCGGTGAACCGCATGCCGAAGTATTTGCGTTGCAGGAAGCGGGCGAGTTGGCGCAAGGCGCAACGGCCTACGTGACGCTTGAACCTTGTTCGCACTTCGGTAAAACACCGCCTTGCGCAGATGCATTGGTGCAAGCAGGTATCACGCGCGTGGTTGCGGCAATTGCCGATCCTTTTCATGCTGTTTCGGGCCGCGGGTTTGAAAAACTGCAGGCAGTGGGAATTCAGGTTGAAGTCGGTCTGCTTGAACAGCAGGCACGCGAACTCAATCGCGGTTTTTTGTCGCGCGTGCAACGCGGCCGCCCCTGGACCAGAATCAAATTGGCGATGAGCCTGGATGGTCGCACTGCATTGGCTAGCGGCGAATCCAAATGGATCAGCTCGGAAGATTCGCGCTTCGATGTCGCCGAATGGCGTGCCCGAAGCGGCGCAATCCTGACCAGCGACGTTACCGTGAAACACGATGATCCCCATCTGACCGTCCGTATGCGTGAGCCGGAAAATTTCAAGCCGCCTTTGCGGGTCGTGCTCGACAGTCAGGGCTATCTCGGCGATAACTACCGAATTTTCGATGACAGCGCCGAAAGCATTACCGTGCATGCGATGGATGTAGTTCCCGATTATGGCGCGCACCGTGATGCGATTGCGGTGCCGAGCAGCTTTGGCCATGTTGATTTGCCGGCGGTGCTGAACCAATTGGCGCAGCGCGGCGTGAACGAGCTTCAGGTCGAAGCCGGCCCACGCCTATCGGGTGCATTCCTGAAACAGGGTCTGGTCGATGAAATTCTTCTTTACATCGCACCGGTTATTCTTGGTGATGCCGCAAAACCCTTGTTTTCCGATATCAATATTGAACAAATGAGCCAGCGCTTCAATTTTTCGATACTGGAAAATACTAGTGTCGGCGATGATATCCGTTTGCTGCTACGCAAGAAATGAGTGAGTAGAAAATCCATGTTTACAGGCATTATCCAGTCGGTGGGTCATATCCAATCACTGCAAAAAATCGGTGGTGATGTTCGTTTGTCGCTAGCGATTAACGGCTTGCCGATGCATGACGTCGAGCTTGGCGAAAGCATTGCGGTGTCGGGTGTTTGCCTGACCGTGGTGGCATTCGATGAAAATTATTTTGCTGCCGATGTTTCCAATGAAACCTTGTCGCGCACGACGCTCGGAAATTTGGTGGTCGGCGACAAGGTGAATCTCGAACGAGCGCTATTGGCAAGTTCGCGTATCGGCGGCCATTGGGTGTCGGGTCATGTCGATGGTGTCGCATCGGTGCAAAGTATTGGCGAAGATGCGCGTTCGCAACGCTGGCGTTTTGCCGCCGACAAAGCATTGCTGCGTTATATCGCCGAAAAAGGTTCGGTTGCCGTGAATGGCGTCAGCTTGACGGTGAATGCAGCAGATTTCGAAGGTTTCGAAGTCAATCTGGTTCCGCATACGGTCGAGCACACCAATTTTTCCGCTCTGGCAAAAGACAGCCCGGTCAATATCGAAGTCGATTTGATGGCGCGTTATGTAGAACGTTTAATGCAATTCAACGTGGAAGAAAAGCAATGAGTTTTGCAACCATTCCGGAAGTGCTTGAAGCCATCCGCGCGGGCAAAATGGTGGTCGTTGTCGACGATGAAGATCGTGAAAACGAAGGTGATTTAATCATGGCGGCCGAACTTGTGCGGCCATCCGATATCAATTTCATGGTCACGCATGCGCGCGGCCTAGTGTGTTTGTCATTGACCAAGCAACGTTGTGAACAATTGCAATTGCCCTTGATGGTGACCGACAACCGTTCGCCGTATCAAACCAATTTCACGGTCAGTATCGAAGCATCAGAAGGTGTGACTACCGGCATTTCAGCCTACGACCGTGCGCATACGATTCGCACGGCAGTAAAGCCGGATGCAAAGCCCCAGCATGTAACGCAGCCAGGTCATATTTTTCCGTTGATGGCGCAAGCGGGTGGCGTGCTGACACGCAGCGGCCATACCGAAGCAGCGGCTGATCTATCTTTGTTGGCCGGACTGGAACCTGCCGGTGTATTGGTTGAAATTCTCAATAGCGACGGCAGCATGGCGCGCCGCCCGGAACTGGAAATTTTCGCGAAAGAACATGGACTGTTGATTTGCAGTATCGAAGAATTGATTCGCTATCGTCTGAACACCGAGCACACGGTAGAACGCGTGGATACGCGCAATATCACGACCGAGCACGGCGAATTCAAACTGGTGACTTATCGCGACAAGATCAGTCGTGACATCCATTTTGCATTGGTGCGTGGTGAAGTAAATGCCGAAACTCCAACACTGGTGCGTGTGCATGTAAAAAACCCCTTGACCGATGTATTGCATTGGCAGCGCGATGACCTGGCCGTGAGCGCACACCAGGCGATGGCGATGATTGCGAAAGAAAATGCCGGCGTGCTGGTCGTATTGTCGGAACCGATGTCATCCGAACAATTGCTGGAACAAATTACCGAGCAGGACGGTCACGCTGCAACCAAGATTAAACAATGGCGGCAGAACGGTGCGGGCGCGCAAATCCTGGCCGATTTGGGGCTGTCCAAGCTGCGTGTGCTCGGCACAGCTAGGCGGCAAGTGGCTTTGGCGGGCTACGGGCTGGAAGTTATCGAGTATGTCAGCCCGCGCGGTTAAACTACGCGCCTGTCTTGAACACATCGAACACCATGTCCCTGATTGAAGCCGATCTACGAGCCGATAGCCGTTGCAAAATTGCCATTCTGGCCAGTCGCTGGAACCCCAGTATTACTGACACTCTGGTAACGGGCGCGCGCGCTTGTCTGAAACAAAATGGCCTGAGCGATGAACAGGTGGATGTCGTGCGGGTTCCAGGCGCCTGGGAAATTCCGATCGCGGCGAATGCATTGGCAGACACAAAAAAATACAGCGCGATTATTGCGCTTGGCTGTGTCGTGCGTGGCGATACCCGTCACTATGAGCATGTCGCCGATGAATGTGCACGAGGCTTGATGGACGTGGCATTGAAATTCAATATTCCGGTTTGTAATGGTGTATTGGCAGTCGAAGACTATGCCCATGCCCAGGCACGTGCGGGTGGTTCGGCCGGTAACAAAGGTGAAGAAGTCGCACTTGCGGCAATGGAAATGGCAAACTTGTTCAACAAGATAAGTGAGATTCAATCATGAAACATGCTCGCACCGATGGTGTCGACCCCGCTGCACGCTCGCGTTCGCGCCGCCGTGCCCTGCAAGCGGTGTATGCCTGGCAGATGTCGAATTCGCCGATTGCAAAAGTGATTGAGCAATTCCAGCACGAGCAGGACATGGAAATCGCCGATCTACAATATTTTGAAGACCTGGTGCAGGGCGTTGCAAAACATCATGATGAACTGGATGCGGAACTTGAAAAATATCTTGATCGCACTTTGGCGCAGGTCGATCCGATCGAGCGTGCCGTATTGCTGATTGCAGCCTATGAATTACGCTATCGCCCCGATGTGCCGTATCGCGTGGTGATCAACGAAGCCATTGAAACCTCAAAACGTTTTGGTGCCGACCAGGGCCATACTTATGTCAACGGCGTGCTCGATAAAGCGGCTGCCGATTGGCGTGCAACGGAAATGCAGCAGAAGCGGTAAATAATCATACCTGTGGCAGCGTCCGTCAGGCGCGAAAAGTCTACCGCAAAATTATTCGCGCCCGACGGACGCTCCCACGATATTTTAAATGGTGGATAAATTACGCATGCCATCCGAATTCGCCCTTATCGATCTTATCCGGCAACGTGTCAAATCACGCAGCGATGTAGTGTTGGGCATTGGCGATGACGCAGCACTTCTATCGGTGCCCAATGATCAGCTGTTGGTTGTTAGTACCGACACCTTGAATAATGGCGTGCACTTCCCAGAAGACACCGCGCCGGAAGATATCGGCTACAAATCACTTGCAGTCAATCTAAGTGATCTTGCCGCGATGGGGGCGACACCGGCCTGGGCCAGTCTGGCCATCAGTTTGCCGACAACCGATATCGACTGGCTGGAAAAATTTCTCGATGGTTTTTTTGAACTGGCCGACGAGCATGGCGTTCAATTGATTGGTGGTGATACCACACAAGGTCCACTTTCGATAACCGTTACCGTGCAAGGTTTTGTTCCCAAAGGACAGGCATTGCGTCGTGATGCGGCAAAACCGGGTGACGAAATCTGGATTACCGGCTCGATAGGTGATGCTGCCGGTGGTCTTGCACAATGGCGTGCGCAAGGACTGCAATCGGCAAAATTACGCCACCGCCTCGACAGGCCAACGGCACGTATAAATATGGGTATCGCCTTACGTGGCATAGCCAATGCGGCCATTGATATCAGCGATGGTCTGCTTGCCGATCTTTCCCACATCTTGCACGCAAGCAAAGTAGGCGCGGAAATTGAAGTTTGCCGGGTGCCGATGTCAAAGCCCCTGCTCGATCACTTCCCGGATGACCAAGAGCGCTATCGCTTGCAATTAAGCGGTGGCGATGACTACGAATTATGCTTTACTGCACCGGCTCACCAAAGCCTTGCGATTGAACAGGCGCTGGCCGAATGCGATTTGGTGGGTACCGTGATTGGACATATCGTTGACGGAACGGAATTGAAGTGTTTCGATGAGAACGGTGAATTGTTCGAGCTGGATAAAAAAGGTTTCGAGCATTTCAGTAAATCGATAAACTGATTTCAAAGCGCATCAAAAGTTTGGAATAATCGTGGGAGCGCCCGTCAGGCGCGAATGGTGC
>JBOHYH010000080.1:0-14254 GCA_050737775.1 Arenimonas sp. | reverse complement strand
GTATTTGGGCGCAGCAAGCATGCGCCCCTACGGAATTTAGGCCTCTTCACCGAATCACTCTGTCCCTCAACTCCAGGACAGGAATATTGGCATTCGATTTGCGTGAGCCTTTCCATTGCCAAAGCATGATGATGAAGATGAAGTCCACTATCACCGCAAAGATACTTGCCTCGGGGCCGAAATTATCGCCGGTCAGCCATTCGGCCTTGCCCTGAAAAACCGGCTTGAACCAGCCGCTTTGATCCATACCGCTGACGCCAAAGCCTAGTAAGTAGCCTTGTGCCCAATTCCATCCCAGATGGATGCCAACAGGAAGAGCAAGGCTACGCGTACGAATATAGGCGAGTCCTAGCAGAATTGCTCCGAGCGCAAGGTCAAGTGAAGCCCAGAATTTGGTGGCACCCTCCATGCCCGGGTTATCCCAGTGGCCCAGAGCAAACAAGAGTGCCAATACGATCTGTGCAATCCAGATACCTGTGCCATCGAGTAGTCGCTGAAATACAAAACCCCTGAACAATGTTTCTTCAAAGAGTGCGACAAAAAGAAAAACATAAAGACCATAGGTGACGGTGCTCAAGCTACGGGCAGGGTCCAGTTCAAAGCGCACACCGCCAATTACCCATATCAAACCTGTTGCAGCAAGTATCAAGCTTGCGCCGATGAAAGTGCCGATGAAGATTTCTTTCATCCATCTTTTATCAAGATGAAACCCAATGCTTGAGAGCGGTTCTTTACGGAGCCGGGTACAGCCCCAGGTGGCCAGCAGAATAAAGATAAAGGCTGCGGGCTCAAACCATTGCTCGGGAGTGCCAAGCTGTTTCAAGCCTTTGGTAATGGGGCCGTAAACCAGTCGGGTGGCCGCAACGAATCCGAAAAAGATGAGCATCCACCAACCATTTCGAAGACGATTGTTGATGTTGAAAAATAGTGTTTTCAAGAAGCTTTCCTGTTCAAGCGTGAATGATTTTTACAAAGCGCTTGCGCGTCATCAATCGATTCTCCCCTTTATGGGAAAGCATAAAAATATGCCAGAGGTATCGCATAGTTTCGACACCCGTAGGGGCGCATGCTTGCTGCGCCCTAAAGCCTCGACAAACTTCAGGTGCTGCCAGCATTCACCCTGCGGATTTTTTTTACCAGTGCTTGCTGTAAAAAATGATGCCGCTTTACTTCAGCGTCTCGACAATCTGTGGGCGCAGCAAGCATGCGCCCCTACGGAAATATCTTCAGGGTTTGGCTTGGATTTTATGGACTGCCATTCCCGGCAAAAATGGCGTTGCTTCACCTTTCACCCAGGCAGAATGACCTGAGCCCCAGAACGGTGACATGGGGTGTCCACTTTGTCCGCCTGGCATATGGATAATGCCATCGGCTTCGTGACCTGGTGACACCACCATGCGTTCGCTGGCACCGAAGTCAGGTGATTGCACACGGGGCATATTCATGTCGCCATCGAGTTGATCGGCTGGCATGCATAGCCAGCGCTTCGTAAACGCAGGCAATGCGCGCGAAATTGGATGGCAAATCGCAGCGGTGTTTCTTTCGCCCCAGGTACGGTCTTTCAAGGAGCCGACTGTTCTCAGTTGATCGTAAACTTCTTTGGCCGCATCACTTAGCAATGCGTCCCAGCTTGAATATTCATGCGGTAACAAATGCCCAGGCTGTTGCGTAATCAACTGCCAACTGACGCCTTCGATTTGTGGCAGGTCCGGCATCTTGAAATCCACGCCCAGTTTCACCTGTGCCGGAGCAGTAAGACCGTCTTTTATGCGGTCAATAACGGCCAAACGCCAGGCGCGAACAAAGCGGTAGCTTTTAGCATCGGTCGTTGCGCGCGCGTCCCATTTTTCTGTCGTGACGCGAATATCGCTGAACATCGGATCATCTTTATTTTCACTAAGCTTGCGAAGCTGTTGCCACCAGCGCTGTAAAAATAATGTGCGGTCATCGAGCTGGATGGCCAACAAATCTTTTTCGGTGAATTGTTGCTTGGCAAACAAGTCATCACGAATCTGTTTGGCACGAGCGCCGTTGGCGTAACCTGCATCACCAATCTGCCTGAGCATTTCACCATCGGTGACGCGAGCATTGGCGCTCCATAAGCGGTTGGAGTCCGGTGACACGATTTGCGGATGCAAATAATCCGGTGTGAGTGGTGCAGTAAAACAGGCGATGTCGTTCGGGTTTTTATCATCGTACGGATTGTTGTCATCGAGCGGCATCGTGCGCAGACAGCCCTGTGCCCAATATGTTTGCAGGCCAGTCAGTTTCCAGGCAATTTTTCCGCTACTGTCGCCAAACACGGCATTTTGGTGCGGCATGCCTGATTGCTGAAAAAGCGCCAGTGCTTCTTCGTTGTTCCTCACATTTGCCAATGAAAAAATCCTGGTGCTGAGCGAGCCGGGAGCATGGGCGACCCATTGCAATGCCAACTCACTACCGTTGATGTCTTTGGCCATGATGGGTCGGTCAGCACTTTCGCGAACTTCAAATTCAACCGGTGCTGCACCTTTGACGAGAATTTTTTCTTTGTGGATTTTTATTTCGTCTGTTTTCGGATGCACGACATACCAGTCGAGCCAATCACCGTAGGAATTGGTAAAGCCCCAGGCCACATGCGTATTGCTACCGACGATGACGGCGGGAATTCCGGGCAAGGTAAAGCCACTGACATCGACATCGGCTTTGTTTGCATCTTTATAAAGCAGACGCGCACGAAACCAGATGTTCGGTGCGCGCAAGCCAAGATGCATATCATCGGCAACAATGGAACGGCCATCTTTCGTCAATGCCCCGGCAACGGCAAAATTATTGCTGCCAGGCGCTGCTGGCTCGGTATCACCATAACTCAGCCCGGTAGCAGGGGCGGGCAGTTTTCTCAAATCAAGAACATCGGCACTGGGCAGCGCGACATTGCCGCGCGGCTCGCCCATTAAAGGCGCATCCCATTCCGTGCCATCGGCAGCCAGTAATTGATAAAGCGCATCGGGAACCGACTGCTTGATTTTCCATAATGCCAATTCGCGTGAATTACTTTCATCCTGCAAATCGAAAAACATGGCGTAGCCCACCATCGCCGAGTCGGTGGCTTGCCATTTTTTTGGCTGTGTTTGCAAAAGTAGATATGGCCACGGCCGAACACTAAGAGCGTTCAAGCCCTGATTCACACCATCTGTGTAAGCGTTCACGACATCGAGTTTTTCACCGGCAAACGCTGCCATATTGTTTTCGACACGCGTGCGCAATCGATGAACTCTGGCGGATTTATCTTTTTCAATGGCAACCGATCCGAATAGTTCGGAAAGTTCGCCTGCGGCCGAACGGCGCAACAAATCCATTTCAAAGAATCGTTCTTGTGCATGGATATAACCGAGTGTGCGCGCCATATCGGCTTCGTTTGCAGCGTGAATGGTCACGGTGCCAATGGCATCACGTTCAATGTCGACTGGTGCCGATAGATTTGGAATCGAAATCTCGCCATCGAGTTTTGCCAGACTGCCGCTCATCAAATACCAGAGTGTGGCGACTGCCAATAACAGGAGCACCAGAACCAATATCAAGACCCGTTTTAGCCATTTGAACATAGGGAATCTCCATGCGATTGGGCATGTTAATGGAATTAGAGCCTGCGTAGGAGCGTCCTTTAGGCGCGACAGATATGGTGTGGACACTCGCGCCTAAAGGCGCTCCTACAGGTATATCCAAAAAAACCTTGCAAGCTTCAAAAAGCTGGGTTATGGTCGACCCATGACGAACATCAACACCAGCATTAATAATAATCGACTGCCCACATTGCGGGTCGGCGACTAGCTGCTTTTTGTTCCTAGTTTTCATACGACGGCCCGCCCACAAAGCGGGCCGTTTTTATTTGCAGAGATTTTTTAACGAGAGAAAGCCATGTGTTCAATTCTGGGAATTTTTGATTTAACGGCAGGTACCGATTTATCCGCATTGAGAAGTCTGGCCTTGGCGCAATCAGCCAAACAGCGGCACCGTGGTCCGGACTGGAGCGGTGTTTATACTGATCCCGCCGCCGTTCTGGTTCATGAAAGACTGGCGATTGTCGACCCTGCCGGTGGCGCACAACCATTGCGCTCGGCCGATGGGCGCTTGGCATTGGCCGTAAATGGTGAAATTTACAACCATCGTGATCTGGAACGCGAGTTGAAAACTCCCTACGAATTCCAGACCGGTTCGGATTGCGAAGTCATCAATGCATTGTATGCACAGGAAGGGGCAGCGTTTTTATCCAAGCTCAATGGCATTTACGCTTTTTGCCTGTGGGACGCCGAACAGCAACGCTATTTGGTCGCGCGTGATCCGCTCGGTGTTTGCCCCTTGTATCAAGGTCGTGATTCACAAGGTCGTTTATGGATTGCCTCGGAAATGAAATCACTGGTCGATGTCTGCGACCAGATCGAGGTGTTTCCGCCTGGGCATTATCTCGATAGTCGCGAAGGCGTGATCAAGCCTTTCTGGCAGCCGCAATGGCGCGATTACGAAAAAACCAAGGGCGTGAAAATTTCCAACGAAACCTTGCGCAGCAGTTTTGAACAAGCCGTACATCGCCAGATGATGACCGACGTGCCTTATGGCGTATTGCTTTCAGGTGGGCTTGATTCATCACTGGTGGCTGCTTGTGCCATGCGCTTCGCACGCCAGCGTGTCGAAGAAGACGACAAGACCGAAGCCTGGTGGCCGCGTTTGCATTCCTTCGCCATTGGTCTTGAAGGCTCGCCGGACCTGGCTGCTGCACATATCGCCGCTGAAGCTATCGGAACCATCCATCACAGTTTCAAATATACGGTGGAAGAAGGTATCGACGCGATTCCCGAAGTGATTCGCCATATCGAAACCTATGATGTCACCACCATTCGTGCTTCGACGCCGATGTATTTACTGGCGCGCCGCATCAAGGCCATGGGCGTGAAAATGGTGTTATCCGGCGAAGGCTCGGACGAAATTTTCGGCGGTTATCTGTATTTCCATAAAGCGCCGTCGGCCTTCGAATTCCATGAGGAAACCGTCCGCAAGATCGATGCACTTCATTTGTTCGATTGCGCCCGCGCCAACAAGGCGATGGCGGCCTGGGGAGTGGAAGCCCGTGTACCGTTTCTCGATCTGCAATTTATCGATACCGCGATGTCCTTCGATGCGGCCGATAAAATGGTGAAACCCGGCGGCATGGAAAAGCGCGTTTTACGCGAAGCCTTCGACGGTGCATTGCCGGATTCCATTTTATGGCGCCAGAAGGAACAGTTCAGTGATGGCGTCGGTTATGGCTGGATTGATTCATTGAAAGCATTGGCGGAAAGCAGCATTAGCGATGCCGAACTCGAAGCTGCAAAATCGGGCTATGAGACCAATCCGCCACAAAGCAAAGAAGCCCTGATGTATCGCCGCATATTCGATGCACAGTTCCCGAAAGAAGCCTGCGCGAAAACCGTGCCGGGTGGTAAATCGATCGCATGTTCGTCACCGGCCGCGATTGCTTGGGATGCCAGTTTTGCGAATGCCGCCGATCCATCGGGAAGGGCAGTGAAGGGTGTGCACGAAAAAGCTTTGTAGGTCGGGCCTTCGGCCCGACGATCCGCCTGCAAAATACGAAGTCGGGCCGTAGGCCCGACTACTATTGAATTACATCATCTGAGCGATAATTCCCCAGAAGCTCATTCCAAGAAGCGCCAGTTGGGCTAAGGCACCGACCATAAAGCCCATACTGCGTTTTTTGGCATCGGCAATATAGCCAAATATGTACCACAGGCGACCCGCCAACCAGGCAAAGCCGAAATAGGCGGCATATTGTTCGCTGGAATAAATCGTTGCCAACCATAACAATGGCAAGAACATGATGGCTTGCTCAATCGTGTTTTGATGGGCACGAAATGCCCGCTCGAAATCCGGGTGTCCGGTAATGGCAGGTGCGTGAATTTGAGTCAGTCCGCGTGCGCGTCCGACCATGAACATGGCAATCGTGATGACGACCGTGGTCAGTGCTGTGATTAAAGCCGCTTGTAAATACATGGTATTCCCCGTTGTTGGATTGTGCCACTTTAACGGCCAAACGGTTAGAGAACTAGGGCCAGATCGGACAAAACGATTGTTTTTGTAACAGCAGGCAGACGTGAGAGGAGTATTATGGTGCTCTCTACGCTTTGCATGCTGGTTATGAACAAGTCCGACGAACAAATGATTGCCGAAACCAGAAACTGGCTTGAGAAAGCCGTGGTTGGCCTAAATTTGTGCCCGTTCGCCAAAGCCGTGCATGTAAAAGACCAGATTCGATACGTAATATCGAATGCACAAAATGAAGAAGAGCTGCTGGCTGATTTATTGCATGAATTGCAGTTGCTTTACGATGCAGCAGTTGATGAAGTTGAAACCACTATCGTGATTCACCCGTATGTGCTGCAGGAGTTTCTGGATTACAACGATTTCCTGGAAATCGCCGATGCAGCGGTTTCAGAGCTCTCACTCGACGGCGAAATCCAGGTAGCGAGTTTTCATCCCGATTACCAGTTTGCCGAAACCCGTTACGAAGATGTCGAGAATTACAGCAACCGTTCGCCCTATCCCTGCCTGCATTTGCTGAGAGAAAGCAGTGTCGAAAAAGCCGTGGCTGCATTCCCGGACGCCGGAAAAATCTACGAGAAAAATATCGAGACGCTGAAATCCTTAGGTGCCGAGGGCTGGAAAAAGCTGTGGCTGTAGGGTGGGCGTTGCCCACCCTGTGCAGTCATATCAATCGGGTTGCCACGCATAGCTGAACTTCGTGAACAAAGCGCGGCTACCGACAAACAAATCCGGGAACTGGTCGTCTGAAAATTGCCCTTCCGAATAGCCTGCATAAAAAGCGGTGCGCGGATTGATCTTGTAGGAATACAGCAACTGCATGCTCAGATCCGTAGCTTCGCTGTCAAAGTTTGCCGGTACGTTGTACAGGAACAAATCACGAATCGTACTGCCATATTGCAACGAGAGCCGCAGACGTTGCCTTGGATCGAGTTGCCAGGAAAGACGTGCATCGCTCAGATTGGCAGTAAAAACATTACCGTTGTCGCGCGATAATTTCTGGTATGTGTGATCAAGTTTGAAACTGATGCCTTTGCCAATATTGAAATCGACACTGGGAGAAATTTCAGTGATATCGGCGAGCTTCGCATTGCGATAATCGATCTGTTCGCCCTGACGAAGAAATAATTCAAAACTGGCCCACGATGCAGGCGTTATTTCACCATAAAGCGACCACCAGGATTCATCAAACAACACACCTTCCCAGAAACGGTCACGTTTCAGCAGGCCCGCCTGATAAAAGCCCTGGCTTGGACCATTGATTGAAAAGTAGGCTTCAACTTCGCGCTCCAGCAACTGGCCGTCCTGGCGGTGTGTAATATCCCAATCGCCGTTGAGCCGCATACGGGTGACTTTGGCGCCGTCCTCTCCATGCCAGGTGTGCGAACCACCAGCAACGGATTTGTAGTAATCGACCTGATTGATGAAACCAAGATCGGCCCGGAAGCCCTTGCCTACACTGGTTTGTGACGCATACGCACCCCAGTTGCGATTACTAAATTCGTAGCCAAGCGAATAGGCATTACCACTTTGTTTTTCGGGCAGTATGAAATTCGGTGGGTCATTCCAAATCGCCGTCGGATTTTCCGAGGAAGAATGCAGCCATTGCGAGGTCACTGTGTGACTCTTTTTTTGCCAGCGGCCATCAATGCCGATCACGGAGTTCTGGTAGTCATCACCATCCCGCAAAGTGGTAATCAGACCGACACTAGCTTGACCGTCAAAGTCATAGCGATAGCGACCAGCAACGGCCAAGGATTCCGATATCGGATCCATGGTCCCTGACCCCAATGCACTTGGAATAAGAATTCGTGCTGCGGCATCTTGGGCAGCAAAAAAGCCGTAGGTATGTTTGCCATTGCGTCCGGTAGCACGAACGCCATAATCGGGATCCGCGACCGAGCGCGTATAGACGATGTTGAAAGGGGTGCTGAAGTAATCGGCACCTTCGAGAAAAAATGGACGCTTTTCAGGAAAATACAAGGCAAAAGTAGTGTTGAGATCAAGCTGTGCGCTATCGCTTTCAACTTGCGAGAAATCTGGATTGATTGTGCCATTCAAGGTCAGGTTGGGACCGACACCCCATTTTACGTCTACCCCCAATTCGTATTGCCCGCCGTCACTTTGCCAAGCTGCACCGGGAGCATTTCTTTCCTGCGCATACCCAGCAGTAAACGTTGGGGTGATTTCCAGATCACGCCCCGGATTGGCATTGGCGAATCCTTCGAGTTTGCTCAGGCCGCACAAGTAGCAATTTTCTCCGCGTATCAGTTTATTGTTGGAAATGCGGTAGCGGTTGTCCCTGGGACGAAAGCGCAGAAAGTCCACGCCCCATTTTTGCGCGACGCCATTGGTCTTTTGAAAGCGTAAAGTGGAGTAGGGAATGCGCATTTCAACCGTATAACCGGTGGCGTTTATTTTTGCGGCGCTGTCCCAAAGTCCATCCCAGGAATCATCTTCGTTGCCGGTAGCGCCATCGATGATGAGATCGCCTTGGGCGCCAAGCGGGTTGACATAAAATTCGTAGGCACGACGTTGATCGTTGAAAGTATCAATCGTAAAGCCTATAAAGTCGTCACTCCACAAGCTATCGCGGTCACGCAGGAAAGCGCGAATTTTGCTCGGGTCGGGATCTTCGGCACGGAATGCAAGCAATACTTCCCGTCCATTGTCGGCGATATAGGCAGTCGTTTTGACGGATGCCACAGCGTTATCAGCCGGCTGGGTCTCAATCTCCAATTGCACGGTTTTTGCTTTTAGCCAGAAATCTTCATCGGGAACGCCATCGATGACGACATCGCCCGAAAGTGTGGGAACTTCAATGATCGTACTGGGGTTGGCGGAAAGCGTGTGGCTGAAAGCAAGCGTGCCAAGGCAAAGCATGGCAGCACGGGAAATATTCATTATGTGAACTTTTTCTTGATGTAGGTGGAGCTTGGATGCAGAGCCACTTTAAAAGGTTGCAAGCTCCATATCCATAATGGGAGCTGCACCACTCTTGATAACGGCGATCAACGCAAGACTCTCGGGTAGTAGCTTCGTATAGTAAAACCTCGCAGTCAGTAATTTCGCATGATAGAAGTCATGGTCGGCACTTTTCGTTTCAATTGCTTGAAGCGAAACTGACGCCATGCGTGCCCACATCCAGGCATAGCTCAGGTGTCCAATCAAACGCAAATAGGGCACGGCAGCAGCGCCGATTTCATCTGGATGGCCATTGGCATTGATGGCAATTTCCTTTGTGACCGTCTGCACTGATTCAACGCAGGCACTTAATGGTTCGATAAATTCCTGCATGGCTGGGTTGGATTTGCAGCTATCAATAAACTCGACGATGATTTTCATGAATACCGACAGTTTTTCCCCGTGATCGGCGAGTACCTTGCGGCCGAGTAAATCCAGTGCCTGAATGCCGTTGGTGCCCTCGTAAATCATGTTGATGCGGGCATCACGGACATATTGTTCCATACCCCATTCCCGGATATAGCCGTGGCCACCGAAAACCTGCACGCATAAATTCGTGGTTTCAAACGCATTGTCGGTGATGAATGCTTTCACTACCGGTGTCAGCAGGCTGACAATATCTTCCGAATATTTTTTAATCTCGGCATCAACGCCGGATTCTTCCTGGTCGATCAACAGCGCAATCCAGGTAGTCAAAGCGCGACCGGCTTCGGTATAGGCACGCGAGGTCAGTAGCATACGACGTACATCGGGATGTACCAGAATCGGATCAGCCGCTTTGTCCGGATTTTTTATGCCGGTCATGGAGCGACCTTGTAGGCGATCCTTGGCATAGGCAGTAGCATTTTGATGTGCTGTTTCGGCGAGCCCCAGACTTTGCATGCCGACACCAAGACGAGCGGAATTCATCATCACGAACATTGCCGCCAGACCTTTATTAGGTTCGCCAATCAACCAGCCACGAGCAGCATCCATATTCATCACGCAGGTCGCGTTGCCGTGGATGCCCATCTTGTGTTCGATTGATCCGGCAAAAATGGAATTACGTTCGCCAATATCGCCATTTGCATCCGGAATGAATTTCGGCACCAGAAACAGGGATATGCCTTTACTGCCAGCGGGTGCATCCGGTAGTCGTGCCAGTACCAGATGCAGAATGTTTTCAGCAACATCATGTTCGCCGGACGTAATGAATATTTTCGTGCCGGTAATAGTGAAGCTGCCATCACCGGACGGCTCTACTTTGGTTTTCAGCAGGCCGAGATCGGTTCCGCAATGCGGTTCGGTCAGGCACATGGTGCCGCTCCATTGGCCGGAAACGATTTTCGGCAAATACAAATCTTTTTGCTGCTGGGTGCCGTGAGCTATCAAGCATTCATAGGCACTGTGCGACAAACCCGAGTACATCAGCCAGGCCTGGTTCGCGGAGTTCATCATTTCATACAGACGGTTATTGAGCAGGCGCGGCAAGCCTTGACCACCGTAATTGACATCGCAACTCAATGCTGGCCAGCCGGCTTCAGAGAACTGCCGATAGGCTTCCTTGAAACCCTTGGGTGTCGTGACAACGCCGTTGCCATGAAAGGTACAGCCTTCAAGATCGCCGGATTGATTCAATGGGAACGCAATGTTCTCGGCAAATTTGGCGCCTTCTTCCAGCACGGCATTGATCGTATCGGCATCGAGATCAACATACGCTGGCATCTGATTTAGTATGGTTTGTGCATCAAGCAATTCAAACATTACAAAGCGCATGTCACGCAAGGGTGCACGGTAGGAAGGCATAAGGTTTCCAGATAAAGAATTAGACTGAAAATAACATTGCAGCGGTTAATAAAATGTCACGGGATAATCAGATTGCTGTACCGCAAGCATGTCCGCAAGCCCAGGCCCACTGGAAGTTATAGCCACCGAGATGGCCGGTGACATCCACGACTTCGCCGATAAAATACAAGCCGGAAACCATGTTCGATTCCATGCTGCTCGATGACAATTCATTCGTGTCAACACCGCCTAGTGTCACTTCCGCCGTTCGATAACCTTCGGTGCCGTTTGCGATGATGGGCCAGCGGTTCAACACGTCGGCAATCGTTTTCAATTGTTTCGGATTGTATTGTTTCATCGGTTTGTTCTCGAACTCGATCTCGCAAAGTCTTTGTGCAAGTCGTTTAGGCAACATATCGGCCAAGCAGTTTTTCAATTCAGCCGCCGGGTGTTTTGTCAGCTGACTCTGCAAAAAATCATCTGCATCCATATCTGGCAACAAGTTCGCATGCAATGCTTGCCCGGGTTGCCAATACGATGAAATCTGCAGGATTGCCGGGCCGCTGAGTCCGCGATGGGTAAGGAGCATCGCATTCTTAAATTTGGTTTTGCCGCAAATCACTTCAACCGGAACCGATAGTCCGCTTAAATCCGCCAATTGCTCCTGCGGCTTGCCTGTCAGGGTCAATGGCACCAGTCCTGCTCGCGTCGGTAAAACGCTGTGGCCAAATTGTTTTGCGATTTCATAGCCAAAACCACTGGCGCCCATGCTGGGGATCGACAAGCCGCCAGTGGCGATCACGCATTTTTCTGTTTCGACAATGCCTTGCGATGTTTTGATGATGAAAGAGTCCTGTTTTTTTTCAATACGGTCCACCGAACAGGAAATATTGATACGGACATTCGCCCACTCGCATTCATCAAGCAGCATTTTGACAATCTGTTTGGATGAGTCGTCACAGAACAATTGACCCAACTCTTTCTCGTGGTACGCAATGCCGTGGCGTTCCACCATGTCGATAAAATGTTGCGGCGTATAACGTGCCAGTGCCGATTTGCAAAAATGCGGATTATTGGAAAGGTAGTTCGCAGGTGTCGTGCCTGTATTGGTGAAATTGCAACGACCACCACCGGACATCAGGATTTTTTTGCCGCAGCGATTGGCATGCTCGATCAGCAATACCTTCTTTCCACGCTGACCGGCAACGATCGCGCACATTAAACCGGCCGCGCCACCCCCTATGATCACGGCATCGAATTGGGAAGCGCTAGCCATGAGCAAGAGAGGTTGATTTCATTAAGGCATTTTAACGGTTACCGATGCCGATCCGCGGTTTTTTTCGTATAGTGGCGTCTTGTTCCCCGGAGAATCATCATGAAAAAGTGGCTGATAGGTTGTTTGGTCACCGGTTTATTACTGGTCGTCGTCGTTTGCGGTGCTGCATATTGGTTTGTCTGGCGCCCATTGGCAGCCTCGGGCGGTGATTTGATGGGGCAAGTCGATGACTTGAAAAAAATCGGCGAGGCCGAGCAGGCAGTGAAGAATAAATCCCCATTTACGGCGCCTGTGGACGGAAAGTTATCGGCGGCGCAAGTCAATGCGTTTGTCACGGCTCAGCAAACGATTCACGACAAAATGGGGCCAGACTTCGCTGTGCTGGAAGAAAAGTACAAAAAAATGAGCGAGCAGGAAACGGCGCCTGATGATGCAAGCCTCAAAGATGTGATGGGGGCTTACGCTGACATAACCGGTTTGATGGCAAAAGCCAAACAAGCGCAGGTTGAGGCATTGAATGTGCAAAACATGTCATTGGAAGAGTACCGCTGGATCCGTGACCAAGTGAGCGCCGCTTTACCTTATCTTGCAGTGGATGCACCGGCACCTGCAACAAACACAGATACTGCTACCGAAGCAGTTGTAACGGACGACAATGCCGTTGCCGACAAAGCGGTAAATGATGCCATTGCCGAAGCGCAAAAGGCTGCAGCTGAAGCCGTAAAAGAAAGTATTCCAGGCGGACAGCAAATAGGGGACGTCATGCAGGGGCCAGAAAGTGAAGCCGCTCGCGCAAATATCGAACTACTGCGTCCGCACAAAGAGCTTTTGTACAAGACCATGACATCGGCCTGGCTGAGTATGTGATTAAAAGTAGGGGCGCATGCTTGCTGCGCCCAAAAAACCGATATCTCATGGGCGCGGCAAGCAAGCGCCCCTGCGGAATATCGAGAGACAGGGCGCAGCAAGCAAGCGCCCCTACGGAATATCGAGAGACAGGGCGCAGCAAGCAAGCGCCCCTACGGAATATTGAGAGACTGGGCGCAGCAAGCATGCGCCCCTACGATTAGATTTTTACCAACTGTTTGCCGTAATTTTTACCGGTCAATACACGGCGTAGCGCTTCTGGAAAATTATCCAAGCCTTCCACGATATCCAGTTTGCTTTTCATTTTGCCTTTCGCCGTCATCGCGCCCAATGCCGCAATGCCTTCTTGCGCACGGTCGAGGTAATCGATGATCACGAAACCTTCCATCTTGCCGCGAGCTGAAATGAGCGAGAGATAATTGGCCGGACCACGCGCATCCTTGCCAGCGTTGTATTGCGAAATACCTCCACATAACACGATGCGGGCTTTCAATTTCAAACGTTTTAATACGGCATCCAGTGTTTCACCGCCAACGTTGTCGAAATAGACATCAATACCATCGGGGCAGTGTGCTTTCAGCGCATCGGAAATATTGTCATTTTTATAATCGATGACTTCATCGGCACCGAGTTCATTTTTCACGAAGGCACATTTTTCTGGGCCCCCGGCGATACCGATCACGCGGCAACCGAGGTTCTTCGCAATCTGCACGGCAGTTGATCCAACAGCACCGGCAGCGGCCGAGATCACGACCACTTCGCCTGCCTGCGGCTTACCAATCTCGGTCAAACCAAACCAGGCAGTCAGGCCCGTGCCACCAAATACGCTTAAAGCCCAGGCGGGATCAGGCAGTTGTGCTGCATCGAATACCCGCATGCCTTTGCCATCGCTGACCAAGCTGTTTTGTACGCCCATCATTCCTGTCACCCAGGCACCGACGGCGAATTTTTCATTCTTCGATTCTGAGACCACGCCAATTGCCGACGCACGCATCACTGCGCCCATTTCCACGGGTGGCCAATAGGATTTTTGCTCGGTCATCCAGATACGCATGGCAGGATCAATCGAGATATAGCGAACATCGATGCGAATCTGACCGTCGTTCAAAGGTGCTTGGTCCTGAACACGAAGTTCAAAATCGGTGTCTTTGGGTTCGTCTTGCGGACGTGCAGCGAGATGGAGTGCGCGGTGCTGGTTGCTCATGACCATTCCTGATTGTGGGATGGATCGATTCTAAACCGGGAAGGGACGTAGCGAGTTATATGATTGTGAAAAGCGTAGCCCGGGTCATGGCTCCACCTGACCCGGGG
>JBOHYH010000079.1:0-11154 GCA_050737775.1 Arenimonas sp. | reverse complement strand
CGAAATGCCTCGTCGCAGATTTTTTCGCGAGCAGAGCTCGCTCCTACAATACAGATGTCTCTACTTCTTCAAAAAACCGGCGCCCAAACTCAACATGTCGGAAAAATCGACATCACCATCGCCATCTTTATCGAGTACGGCATTCATCAATCCGCCAGCAAGGCCACCTTCTTGTGCAACGGCTTGGCGTTGTTGTCCGAGCGCACTGCCAAGTTGAGTCGGTGACCAATGGTTGGATTGCATTTTTTTCGCGAGAATTTGCATCACGATAGGTGCCAGGATGGCGAGTAATTGATTCGCCCCTTGACCACCCAGGCCGGTAGCCTGTCCAAGACCTTGAGTCGCGCGTTGTTGCTGGCCGCCGAAGACATGACGAAGAATGCTTTCGCCTGCGCTTGGTGCAGGAGTAGCGGGTGAATTGTCATTTCCGCCCATCACGGCACCGAGAATGTCACTCAGGCCTCCGCCGCTATTTTGATTTTGTCCGCCGCCCATGACCGCACCGAGAATATCGCCAAGACCACTACCGCCCTGACTTTGACCGCCACCTATCACAGCGCCCAAGACGCTGCTCAAATCCAAGCCTGCATGATCTTTTCCCAGTGCCGAATGCAACGCTTGTGCGCCTTCGGGCTGGCTGGCGTTTTTGCCCATTGCACCGAGCAATAAAGGCAGCGCGGCTTGAATGGCGCCTTGCGTTTGCTGAGGATTGGTGCCGAGTTGGCTGGCCACTTTCTCGATATCCTGCGGGCCCAAGGCACCCAGTACTGAATTCAATAAATCGTTGCTCATAGTGACCTCCATGGTTGGAGTTCAACCATAGTTCGATAGTTATCAAGTAGCAATAACTAATTCAATAGCTTCAATCGGTATAGTGCTTCCAGCGCCTGTTTCGGTGTCAATTCATCCGGATCAATCGCCGCAAGGGCATCTGCGATAGGTGAAGGCTTTACAAACAATCCCATTTGTTGAGGTTGTTCCAAGGTGACAGGCGACATCTCGCTTGCATGGGAAGGGCGTGCTTCCAGTTCGGCCAAAGTACGTTTTGCATGCGAGATCACACTGCGTGGCAATCCGGCAAGCGCAGCAACCTGCAGGCCGAAACTGCGATTGGCAGGGCCGTCTTTCACCGCGTGCATGAAGACCAGTTTGTCGCCATGTTCAATCGCATCCAGATGTACATTTGCAATGCCGCTTCCGGCTTCCGCCAGAGCGGTGAGTTCAAAATAATGCGTGGCAAATAAAGTGTAGGCGCGATTTTGCTCTGCCAGATGTTGCGCGCAGGCTTCAGCGAGGGATAAGCCATCATAAGTCGATGTGCCACGGCCAATTTCGTCCATCAATACCAGCGAATTTTTTGTTGCGTGATGCAGGATATAACTCGTCTCGGACATTTCCACCATGAAAGTCGATTGTCCTTTTGCCAGATCATCACCCGCACCGATGCGAGTCAGAATGCGATCAATCGGTCCAATCTTCGCTGCGCTCGCCGGTACATAACTACCGATATGCGCGAGCAAAACAATCAAGGCATTTTGCCGCATGTATGTCGATTTACCGCCCATGTTCGGGCCAGTAATAATTAGCATGCGTCGATCTTCATCAAGCAGCAAATCATTCGGCTCGAAGGGTTCGCTGCGCACCGCTTCCACTACCGGATGTCTACCGCGATCGATATGGATTCCTGGTGTTTCAGATAATTCCGGACAGGCCCAGTCGAGTGCCTGGGCACGTTCGGCAAAACAGGCGAGCACATCAAGCTCGCTCAATGCTGCCGCACAACGTTTCAACGATTCGAGATTTTCATTCAGAGCATCAAGCAAGCCCTCGTAAAGAAATTTCTCGCGTGACAGTGAACGGTCTTTTGCCGACAACACTTTATCTTCGAAGTTTTTCAGTTCTTCGGTGATATAACGCTCGGCACCCGTCAAAGTTTGCCGGCGTGTGTAATGTGTCGGCGCCTTGACCGATTGGCCTTTGCTGATCTCAATGTAATAGCCATGCACACGGTTATAACCGACTTTCAGTGTCGGTATTCCGGTCTCTGCTTTCTCGCGAATTTCCAGATCAATCAGAAATTGATCGGCATTGGTCGCCAGCTCGCGGAATTCATCGAGTTCGGCATCGTAGCCGTTTGCAATGACACCGCCATCGCGTAATAAAACCGGAGGTTGTGTGTTGATCGCCGATTTTAATAATTCGGCTTGCCTGTCATGCTGGCCACATTCTTTCAGTAGTGCTTTCAAGCGTGGTGAATCAAGAGAAGAAAGCGTTTCCCGCAAACCCGGAAGACTCAATAATGCATCACGCAGCGTACTTAAATCGCGTGGGCGGGCAGAGCGCAAGGCAACGCGCGCCAAAATACGTTCGATATCGCCCAGCGCGCGGAACTGTTCGCGCAGGGTTTGTTCGCTGCGATTTTCAATAAGAGTCTTTACTGCGTGCAATCGTTCGCTGACAACAACGCGGTTCTGTAATGGCCGATGCAGCCAGCGACGCAACAGGCGCCCCGCCATCGGCGTGACGGTGGAATCGAGCACGCCGAGCAAAGTGTGTTCAATGCGTCCATCGGTGCGTGAATCCAGTTCCAGATGGCGTCTTGTTGCTGCATTCATCGCAATGCTGTCGTCGGAAGACTCCAGCACGATATTCGACAGATGCGGCAAACGTTGCTTCTGGGTTTCCTCAACATAAGCGAGCAGGGCGCCGGCAGCACCAATCGCCAGTGGTAAATTCTCGATACCGAAGCCGCTCAAATCATGCAGCGAAAAAAATCGCAGCAATTGACGGCGGCAGGTTTCGCTATCGAATAACCAGGGTGCACGACGCCGTACGCCGGTCATGCCTTGCAAAAATACCGGCAAGCCATCTTCATCAGGAATCAGAATTTCTGCCGGGTCCAGACGCGCAAGCTCAGCTTGCAGTGCATCTTCATTCGCTACTTCATTGACAAGAAAACGGCCGGCGGATAAATCTGCCCAAGCAATTCCGAAGCCCCCGCTTTTAGACGAGGTGCCTCCGCGTGAAATCGACAGCAGCAAACTATCGCGACGTTCCTGCAGCATGGCTTCATCGGTGACCGTGCCTGGCGTCACAATGCGAACGACTTTGCGTTCGACCAGACCTTTGGCCAGTGCCGGATCCGATTTGTTCGCAGATCGCGACCGATTCGCCCAGTGCCACCAATCGCGCCAGATAACCTTCGGCAGCGTGATAGGGAACACCGCACATCGCAATCGGCTGGCCGGCGGAGTTGCCGCGCTGTGTCAGCGTGATGTCGAGTAGCTTCGCCGCTTTTCGGGCATCGTCATAGAACAATTCGTAGAAATCACCCATGCGGAAAAACAGCAGAATGTCGGGATATTCGGCTTTCGCGGTAAAAAATTGCCGCATCAGCGGCGTGTGTTGGCTTAAATCCACGGCTTCATCATGGCTTTCATCGGCAAGGCCCACTATTCTAATGGAATGAACGATATCGCCAACGAAAATATTGCCTACGATGACAATCGCCTGCACTCTCTTGCGGAGCAGGTCGGCACTGCGCTGAAAGCAGCACATCTCAGTCTGGTGACGGCAGAAAGCTGCACCGGCGGCTGGATTGCCAAAATGATTACCGATATTCCCGGCTGCTCGGATTGGTTTGAAGCCGGTATGGCGGCCTATAGCTACGAAGCCAAGCAGGCTTTGCTGGGCGTGCGTCCGGAGACCCTGATGCAGCACGGCGCCGTCAGCCATGAAACCGTGATCGAAATGGTGTCCGGCGCGATGATTACTTCGGGTGCCAGCATTTCAGTCGCGGTCACGGGTATTGCGGGCCCTACCGGCGGTACCGAAGACAAGCCGGTTGGAACAGTGTGGATTGCCTGGAAACGCCGCGGAGGCTATCCCATTTCCAGGGTTTTCCATTTCGATGGTGATCGTGAAGCCGTACGTCGGCATACGGTGGCGGAAGCCTTGATCGGTGTTTTGAAACTAGTCTCTTGAACTTTGAATTAATTTAGGTAAGCCATGAAACCAATTGTCGTCTTGTTGTTGATTGCCCTGTTTCAACTTAGTAGTCCATTGTGGGCCGTTGAAACTGTATCAGCCACCCCCACGTCACTTCTCGATTTGCCGTCACCTGAAAAAGACAAAGCGCAGATTATTTTTTTGAAACCCACGCTGCAAGTGGTTGGCAAAGTGTCTGTACAAATATTTGATGTAACAGATACTGAGACGAAATTGGTTGGCGTTATGTTGTCTAAAACAAGAATGATCCTTAATGTGGCGCCGGGTAAACACAGGTTCATGTCTACAACGTTTTATGGGTCTGCCCATTTCATGGAGGCCGATTTGGAGCCTGGCAAGCGGTATTTCGTTTTGCTTAGAGCGATTTATAATTACGGCTTTCAATTCAGACCTATAAAACGCGATGGGCCGTCTGATTACAGGCCCGAAAATACACCGTATGAATCATGGATTGCCGATTCGACAGAGAACAAGATGACACCAGAAACCGAAGCTTCGTATCGGGGCAATAAAAGATCTCAAAAATGGGTTGCCAGGGCGCAGCAAGAGTCCTGGGGGAAATGGCTCGCCAAAACACCGGAGCAACGTGCCGAGTTGACCCTGAACAAGACAGACTTTCTGGACTGAGCGCGCACCAATTTTTTGTATACCTTGAACTTTGAATTAATTTAGGAAAACCGTGAAGAAAATTATTATTTTGATGTTATGCCTGCTAATGCAATTTAGTAGCGTGTTATCGGCAGCCGAGTTATCGGTCGTTTCCGATGAACTTCCCTCGCCGACGGCCGGGATGGCGCAGGTCGTGTTTCTTAAGCCAGGACCGTTAGTTTACGGTCATCGGCCGGCTGAAATTTTCGAGCTTGGTGATTCCGATCGGAAACTCATCGGAATGATGGACAAGAAAACAAAAATAATAGTTGATGTTGAACCGGGGAAGCACAGGTTCATGTCGGTAGCCTATGGTGATGCGCACTTTCTGGAAGGTGATTTTGTAGCAGGCAAGCGCTATTTCGTCCTGGTCCGTTTTATTATGAGTCGCGGTTATCAACTCCGGCCGATCAAGCTAAATGGTCCGCAAGATTACAGTCCCCAAAACCCGCAATTCAGAAACTGGATTACTGAAACGGAAATAATTAGAAAGACATCAGCGATGGATAATGTGTATAAAAAGAAAAAGAAGCGGGTGAACAAGATCCAGGCCAAGTCCTGGCCGACGTGGGCTGCCAGGACTCCCGAACAGCGCGCGGAGTTGACCTTGTTGAAAGAAGACTTTCTTGATTGAATTCCGGCCCGGCAGAATTTATTTGCCAGATTTGGCCTGCATGGTAATCAGCCTTGAAATCACGATAGCGAGATAAAGCACACCTGCAATTTGTTGAATCATCACCAGTGAACGTGCGTAATCGCTCACTGGTGTAATTTCACCAAAGCCGACACTGGTCAGACAGGTAAAACTGAAATAAAGCATCTCAAACCAGCTGAAAATGCCATCAGGATTGTTGCTGGCATTGATGTAGAAAGAGTTCGGCAAAAAATATTCAATGATCGAATACAAGTACGCGAAAACAAATGCCAGCATTGCGTACATCGATGCGGCTGCGAACAATTCATCCAGTGTCATTACTTCATCGCTGAGCACATAGCGAAACAGGCAGACGATGACGAAGGCATGCAGTGCTGCTTGAAATAGCAAAACCACAACGTAGATCCCGCCTCCGCCAGTGAGAGCCCCGGTAGCTTGCAGAATGATGGTCGGTATCAAGAGGGCGTAGCCGAGATTGGTTTGTACACCGGTCGATTTGGCGGAGCGCAGGGCGAATACTAAAATTGCCCAGTCAAACGCAATAACGGCAATGCGGCCTGATTGCAGGTGCTCCAGAAACGGGTACAGCACAATCAGGGCGACCAGGGCCAGTAGTAATTGCACATTGGGTAACTGCATGTATTTCTTCATGGTCGGGATATTACCCGAAGCCGGTCACACATTGA
The DNA here is from genome assembly GCA_050737775.1 of Arenimonas sp. Lineage (GTDB taxonomy): Bacteria > Pseudomonadota > Gammaproteobacteria > Xanthomonadales > Xanthomonadaceae > Arenimonas. Next base: position 5,157 of record JBOHYH010000079.1, on the reverse strand, counting down.
ACGGAAAGCCCGTGGGCAAAACTCACCTCACTGAGGGCTCTGTTTGTCAAATGGCAGCTTTGAAGTAGTAATATTGCCGCATGAAGAATTATCTCTTGCGATTGCTGGTAACGATGGCCGCGCTTTACAGCACGGTTTCTTTTGCTGCTCCCGGGCATTACATCGTGGTGACCATGGACGATACCGGCAAGGCGCAACCGGTGTTTTATCGCGAGGTAAATTTTTCCGAAGAACGATCTGTCACGGCTTCAATGTTGAAATCGACACTGCATGATGCAGATCATCTTTTCATCAGCGGAAATGGCTGGGCCGATGTTGCAGAGGTACCGCGCTTTATTCGTGGCGAATTTGCTGCCAATGGCATTGATGGTGCGATCAAGTCCTATAAAGTCGAGCAGCAGGAAAGATCGTTTGCTTTGCGTATACCGAAACGTGCCGGTGCGCGTATCAAGCTTGAATACATGGGTGTCAGATCCGAGCTAAATGTTCAGACCGTCGTAGCGAACGCATCTAAACTGGCGCTGGCAAATATCGAGATAAAACCACCCGCCAAGGCATTCATTAACTCGGCCAATCGGGTTGATATTCTGGTGTTTGGCGACGGCTACACCAGTGCCGAACAAACACTGTTCAATACCGATGCAGAAAACCTCCGTGTCGCGATGTTCGACTATGTGCCGTACAAGCAGTATGCCAACTTCGTGAATTGGACAACGGCATTTATCGCATCGACACAGTCGGGTTCCGATCATCCGCCGTATCAGGCCGGTTGTACGACTTCAAGCTGTTGCGCCGATACTGCAGCGCAAAGCGACCCGAAGGCAGCTGGCGCCGGCATCTTCGTGAATACGGCATTCGATGCGAAATTCTGCACCTCGCAAATTCATCGTCTGGTGACCATCAACAGCTCGAAAGTTTATGCTGCTGCCAGCGCGTTCCCCGACTGGGACCAATTGGTAGTGATCGTCAACGAATCGACATACGGTGGGTCGGGCGGCAGTATTGCCGTCACAACAACAAACACCAATGCCCGTCTGATCGTGATACATGAATATGGCCACACCTTTCATGACCTAGCCGATGAGTACACTTCGGCTTACCCCGGCTTTCCTGCCTGCAGTGATATCACCAGTCCGGCTTGCGAAGTGAATGTTACCAATCAGGCCGACCCCGTATTTGTTAAATGGAAATCCTGGTTTACTCCTGGCAATCCGATTCCTACGCCTGGCGGAACTGCAGGTATTGGTTTGTTTGAAGGTGCTCGATATCAAACTTCCGGTATTTATAGGCCCGCCAATGCCTGCGGCATGCGAAGTCTTGGTGCACAATTTTGTTCGATTTGTTCGCAGGCCTATGTGCTTAAACTTTATCGCGGCGGCTGGGGTACACCAGCCGCAGGTATCGATTTAGTCGAGCCAGGTACCGAAGTGCCATCGGCAGCAAGTGCCGTTGCTTACACGATTGGCAGTACAGTAAATTTCAGTGCAAGCGTTTTAAAACCAACACCCGATACCGTCACCATGCAATGGTATTTAGATGGTGCGCCGATTGCAGGCGCCACCGGCAACAGCTTCAATTTCCAGCAATCTACGCCGTGTCCAAATACGCGAAGCCTGGAATTGCGCGTGACCGATAATTCGACATTGGTGAAGAAAGAAATGGCCGCTAACGATATGGTTCATTCCCGTACCTGGACGATTCAATCAACATCACCATCGCCTTCATTGTCGGTCAATGATGTCTCCGTCACTGAAGGCAATTCCGGTGTTGTATTGCCCAGTTTTACGATCAGCTTATCTAGTCCGGCGCCCATCGGCGGCGTGAGTTTCAATGTAAAAACCATCAACTTGCAGTCAAACGGCAATATTGCTCTGGCTGGCAAAGACTATGCGGCCTCGCAACAGAGCGGCAAAACCATTTCGCAAGGACAGACCAGTGCGAATTTTGTCGTCAAAGTCATGGGTGACCGGGTACGTGAGCCGAACGAAATCTTCGGTGTTTACCTTGGCAATTCCATCGGGGCATGTGTACTCGACGATACCGGTGTCGGCACTATCTTGAATGACGACAGTGCTGGTTTGCTCGGCACTCCGCGTGACACCGGAAACACCTTGCGTACATGTGGGCTTTTGCAAAATGAGATAGATAATGTTGAAGCACAAGTGGCTTCGCGCCGACTAAAAGAAGCCGACGGCCTCCGCAATATTTTGCAACTTGAAAACCAGCGTACGAGGATCGGTTGCCGCTAATCCCTTTGCAGCTGGTAAGCGGCGGTTTGCGGGCGGCATCAAGCGATAGGATTTAACTTATTGATATAAAAGGATAAATGCTGTTTTATTGAATATTCCACAGGTAACCCTTGACAGTATAATTTTTGTTAGTAGTATTACTACTAATGGAAATCACCGACAACCAGCAAGCGATTCTGAACTTCATTGCCCAGCGTATCGAGCAAGAAGGTGGCTCACCTTCGCAAACCGAAATTGCCAATGCTTTTGGCTTCCGCGGTGTTCGCGCCGCTCAATATCATCTCGATATTCTTGAGCAAGCCGGCTATATCCGTCGCCTGCCGGGTCAGGCGCGCAGCATTCGTCTTTGCCATCCGGAGCCAACAGAGTCTGCGGAAGACGTCGAAGTGCCCATGCCTTCCAAGGCATCCTCGATTGATGATCACGCATTGCGCCTTCCGGTACTGGGACGGGTCGCGGCAGGTCTTCCCATCGGTGCCGATATCAGCGGCGAAGATTATGTCTTGCTTGATCGCGTGTTCTTCTATCCATCACCTGATTACTTGCTAAGAGTGCAGGGTGATTCGATGCGCGATGACGGTATTTTTGATGGTGATCTGGTCGGTATCCACCGTACCAACGAAGCCAAGTCCGACCAGATTGTCGTGGCGCGTATCGATGACGAAATCACGATCAAGCGTCTCAAGATTGGCAAGAACGGTATCCGTTTATTGCCGCGCAATCCCGATTTTGCACCGATTGAAGTGCGCCCCGATCAGGACTTTGCGATCGAGGGTTTGTATTGCGGTTTGATAAGGTCCTCACGATGAGTCAGGCCCGTTATATCTCCCTACAAAGCGAGGCGGCATCGCCTGACAAAGTAGCGGGATTAACACCTGCATTCAACAAAGCTCAATCGTGGCAAATTAATTTCAAGCCGGTCTCAGCTTATGCGACAAGTGCCCAATACACTTCTTTACACCAAATACTAAACACCTAAGGAATCTTGCCATGGCAATCGATGACAACAAGAAACGCGCTTTGACCGCTGCATTGGCCCAAATTGAAAAACAATTTGGCAAAGGCACTGTCATGATCATGGGCGACAAGGCCATTGAAGCTGCCGACGTTATCAGCACGGGCTCCCTGATGCTCGATATGGCACTCGGCATAGGCGGCTTGCCAAAAGGCCGCGTGATCGAAATCTACGGCCCAGAATCTTCCGGTAAAACCACATTGACCCTGCAAGTGATTGCACAATGTCAAAAAGCCGGTGGCACTGCAGCCTTCGTCGATGCTGAGCATGCACTCGATCCCAACTACGCTTCGAAACTTGGCGTGAAAGTCGATGATTTGCTGGTCTCGCAACCGGATACCGGTGAGCAGGCATTGGAAATCGTCGACATGCTGGTACGTTCGAATGCCGTTGATATCGTGGTCGTCGATTCCGTGGCTGCATTGACCCCGCGCGCCGAAATCGAAGGTGAAATGGGCGAACTGCAAGTCGGTCTGCAAGCACGTTTGATGAGCCAGGCGCTGCGTAAGCTCGCCGGTAATATCAAGCGCAGCAATTGCATGGTGATTTTCATCAACCAATTACGTATGAAGATCGGCATGATGATGCCGGGTCAGAATCCCGAAACCACCACCGGCGGTAACGCGCTGAAATTCTACGCCTCGGTCCGTCTGGATATTCGCCGCATCGGTTCGGTGAAGAAGGGTGATGAAATCATTGGTAACGAAACCAAGATCAAAGTCGTCAAGAACAAGATGGCACCTCCGTTCAAGCAAATCGTTACCGAAATTTTGTACGGTGAAGGCATTTCTCGCGAAGGCGAAATCATTGATCTGGGTGTCGATGCCAAATGCGTAGAAAAAGCCGGCGCCTGGTACTCGGCCCTCGGTGAGCGTATTGGCCAAGGTAAGGAAAATGCTCGCCAATATCTGAAGGACAATCCGAAAATGGCGCTTGATCTGGAAGCCAAGATCCGGGAAAAACTGGCACCGAAGATCGTGCCGAAAAAAGATAGCGAAGAAGCAACGGAAGCTTAAGAAGTTTTTATGGCAAAACCGCGAGAAGAACCTTCCGCCTACCAGCGAGCCCTCGCCTTGCTGGTCAGGCGGGAGCACTCGCGGAAGGAACTTGGCCGCAAGCTGAAAGCCAAGGGTATCGAGCGTGAAGACGCCGATACCGCTCTAGACAAGCTAAACAAGCAAGATTTCCAAAACGATGCGCGCTTCGCCGAAGTGTTGGCGCGCTCCCGGGTTTCTGCTGGCTACGGCCCGACCCGCATCCGTGCTGAACTCGGCACCCATGGCTTGAATCGCGATGATATCGATCATGCTATGGAAATTATCGAAACCAATTGGTCGGCAACCGCCATTGATCTGGTTTGCCGCAAATACGGTAATAAAGACCTGTCCGATCCCGCCGTTCGCCGCAAAGCGACCGATTTTCTACTGCGTCGCGGCTTTGACCAGCGCGTGGCGTTTGCAGCAGCCAAGCTGAGCAATCACGGCCCCGACTCAGATTTTTAGAGCCTTAAGGGGCCCATGCCTGATATTCTAGGCACACATTTAGATGACTTGAAAACTCGACTCACCCGGCATTTTGGCTGGTGACCGAGACAGCCCCTTTTGCTTAAGAACACAGACACCATGACCCAGCCAGCACCCGTTTCCACTTCCGATATTCGCCAGTCGTTTTTGAAATTCTTCGAATCCAAAGGCCACAGCATTGTTGCATCCAGCCCGCTGGTGCCCGGTAATGATCCGACTTTGCTCTTCACCAATGCCGGCATGGTGCAATTCAAGGATGTGTTTCTGGGTGCGGAAAAACGCAGCTACAAACGTGCAGTTTCCTCGCAGCGTTGCTTGCGTGCCGGTGGCAAGCACAATGATCTGGATCAAGTGGGTTACACCGCTCGCC
>JBOHYH010000078.1:0-9862 GCA_050737775.1 Arenimonas sp. | reverse complement strand
TGAAAGCACCTCGCTCATTGACCGGCGCGTATTTATCCGGTCGGATGAAAATCGAAATTCCGAAAGTTCGCCACAAGGCGAAACCGAAAATGTCGCTCAAATTATTGGGCGCCACCGGCAACAATCTGAAAAATGTCGATCTGGAAATTCCGGCTGGCTTGTTTGTTGCCATTACCGGCGTATCGGGTTCCGGCAAATCGACGCTGATCAACGACACGCTTTATCACATTGCAGCGAATGAATTGAATGGCGCATCGCATACCATTTCGCCTTATCGTGAAGTGCATGGCATTGAACTGTTCGATAAAGTGGTTGATATCGATCAATCGCCGATTGGCCGTACGCCGCGCTCAAATCCTGCCACTTACACCGGCTTGTTCACCCCGCTGCGTGAATTATTTGCCCAGGTTCCCGAAGCACGTGCGCGCGGCTATTCGCCGGGCCGCTTCAGTTTCAATGTGCGCGGTGGCCGTTGTGAAGCCTGCCAAGGCGACGGTCTGATCAAGGTGGAAATGCACTTCCTGCCGGACGTGTACGTGCCTTGCGATGTTTGTCACGGCAAGCGCTACAACCGCGAAACGCTGGAAATTTTGTACAAGGGTTACAACGTTCACGACATCCTGCAGATGACTGTGGAGGATGCGCTTAAATTGTTCGAGCCAGTGCCGACGCTTGCCAGAAAGCTGGAAACGCTGATGGATGTCGGCCTGAGTTATATCAAACTCGGCCAGAGTGCGACGACCTTATCCGGCGGTGAAGCCCAGCGCGTGAAACTGTCGAAAGAATTGTCGCGCCGTGATACCGGGCAAACTTTGTATATTCTTGACGAGCCCACCACCGGCCTGCATTTTCATGACATCGAACATTTGCTTGCCGTGTTACACAAGTTGCGTGACGACGGCAATACGATTGTGGTGATTGAACACAATCTTGATGTGATAAAAACGGCCGACTGGATTATTGATTTGGGTCCGGAAGGTGGTCATCGCGGCGGGCAAATCATCGCGCAAGGCACGCCGGAAGATGTGGCACAAAATCCGGCATCGCATACCGGTCGCTTTCTGGCAAAAATGCTGGAAGCATCGGAAAGCATGCCTGCGAAAACGGCCAAACGGAAAAAGACCGCATGAAGTCACTCTATAAAATCGAAATGGATATCCGCTGGGGCGACCTGGATGCGTTCAATCATGTGAACAACACCGGTTATCTTCGCTTTATCGAAGAGGCGCGCGTCACCTGGTTCAAATCACTGGTCGAGAACTGGGCCGATGCCGATTGCGCACCCATTCTTGCCGCCATCCAGAATAATTATAAAAAACCGATTTCCTGGCCGGAAAAAATTCATGTCGAATTGTTTTGCGAACATATCGGCACAAAAAGCCTGAAACTCGCCCATCGAATTACATCAACATCGGATGCAACTATTCTTTATGCCGATGGACACACCATCATGGTGTGGGTCAATGGCTCGACCGGCAGCACGGTGCCATTGCCGGAAAATGTCTTGAACGCTTGCAGAGATTGATTGTTTCGTAGGAGCGCCTTTAGGCGCGACCGATCTGGCGTAATTTGTCGCGCCTAAAGGCGCTCCTACAGTTTCGGCGCTTGTTTCTGAATCGGAAATTCCGCATACACTTTGCGGCCATCGGCCAGCACAAGTCTTACACCGGCTTTCTCGCCTTCCTTCAAAATACGTAAGGGTTGCATCAACATCAAATGCAAACCACCGGCTTCAAATTTCAATGAAGCGCCCGGTTTTATTTCCAATACACCCGGATCCCGCATCTTGCTGATGCCGTTTTCGACAACGGTACGATGAATCATCGGCATGCCGAAATCCCTGCTTTCAACATCGGTAACACGGATGCTGGTCTTGCACGGGTTTTTCAATATCAGATATCCGGCCAGTGTTTGCGCAGCTGGTGGCGCGCTGCGTATCCATGCCTGTTGGATCACCGGCATGCATTCCAGCACATTTTTTGCAGGCTGCGACTTCACTGCTGTATCAGCCAGACTTGTAACCGAAGCTGAAGCCAGCATCAGCGAAAGTAGACCCGAATAAAGTTGTTGTCCGTTCATGGGCCTATGATACTTTTATCTGAGAACGGAGTGTTTATGAAAATCAATCTTCTTGCTGCATCCACCACTTTAGGCCTCGCCATTATGAGTAATACCACGCAAGCCGCAGACGGCTCACTGACCATCTACAGCGGCGATTACGAATCCGTAGCGCAGTCCGAAGCCAATTCCGGCGGCCCGGGCTTTGCCTTGTTCGAACGCAAAATCGGTTTTGACCTCAAGGCTGGCGACAACGATGTGTCACTTGGTGGCCTGCCACAAGGCATGGATTCAAGTTCCTTGGTATTACGCTCGAATGGCAATGCGAAAATACGCGGACAGCGTTTTGATTTCGCCATCGCCGGACAGGATGAATTGCTTCGCCGCGCGCTCGGCCAAACGGTGACGGTTGAACAAGCCGTCGGCAATGATCGACAAACCTATACCGGGCAATTGATGTCGGCTGGTAATGGCTTGACCTTGAAACTCACCGATGGTCGCATCAAGGTCTTATCGAACTATGCAAGTTTTGAATTACCACGACTGCCTGATGGTGTAGTGAATGAGCCAACAATGCGCTGGACGATAGGCAACACTAATGTCGGTCGTGAAAATTTCGCACTTTCCTACGCCACTTCCGGACTTGCCTGGCGTGCAGAATATTTGGTGAATGCCAACGGCTTCGGTAAAGATTGCAAGATGGATATTGAAGGCGCCGCGATGGTGGTCAATCGCTCCGGCGCCGATTTCAACAATGTCATGTTGACGCTGGTGGCTGGACAGCCTAACCGCGCGCCTTCCGCAGGACCTCAAATGATGGCAGCAGCGGCTCCCATGATGCGTAAAGGCATGGTGATGGCAGACGGCGCACCTGATGCTCAAGCTTCCGGCGAATATCAGGCCTACAAACTTCCCGCTGCCGGATCATTGCCACAGGGTAGTGTTCAACGTTTGCCCCTGGTCAATCCTGCCAACAATATTGCTTGTGAGCGCCGCTACGAAACCCATTACAGCATGGGCGACTGGATGCCGCCTTATCCGATTATTGATGCGAACTATGGTGCTGGTGACGGCCAGGAATTACCGGTATTTGCCACCCTGCGTTTCAAGAACAGCAAGGCTGCTGGACTGGGCATGCCGCTTCCAGCCGGTCGCGTGCGAATGTTCGATGGCAAGGATTTTCTGGGCGAAGCCAATATCGGCCATACCGCTGCGAATCAGGACGTCACGTTGCAAATCGGTAATGTGTTTGATCTGAAATCGACCCGCACCCGTGAAGATTTCCAGATGGATCGCGATGGCCGCAGCATGACCGAACGCGTCAGCATCAAATTGATTAATTCAAAGGCTCAGGCCGCAACCGTGCGTGTCAGCGAGCGCCTGCCGCGCTGGAGCGATTGGGAAATGGTCTCGAGCTCGGTGCCTTTCGAGAAACGCAATGCACAAACGGTAAGCTTTGATGTTGCGCTCGCTGCCGACAGCGAAACCACTTTGACTTACACTGTGCGCTATCGTTGGGCCGCCGACATCAAAATTCCGAATTGAGAAAGACACATGATTGAAATTATCCAGCACGGCAATGTCCATGAAATAAAATTGGCACGTCCGCCCGTCAACGCGCTGAACTTTGAATTACTGGATGCTCTGGTGAACGCCATCCAGGCTGCGCCAGCCAATGGCGCACGCGGCTTGATTTTGTCGGGCGGAGAAAAGGTGTTTTCCGGTGGTCTGGATGTGCCTTATCTGATGAGCCTGGACAAGGAAGGCTTGTTGCGTTGCTGGTCACGCTTCTTCGATGCCGCCCGCGCACTGGCGAATTCACCCGTGCCGGTGGTGGCCGCTATTGCGGGCCATAACCCCGCTGGTGGCTGCGTACTCGCGCTGTGTTGCGATTATCGCGTCATGGCGCGCGGGCCATTTCGTATTGGCTTGAATGAAACCCAGGTCGGTCTTGCAGTACCTGAAGCCATTCAATATTTGATGCGTCGCGTCGTTGGCGCACAACGTGCCGAAAGATTGATCGTGGCCGGTGCGATGATCGAATCCGAACTTGCATACAAGATTGGCTTGATCGATGAACTCGCCGATGCCGCCAATGTGGTCGATGCTGCCAATGCATGGCTTACCGGAACGCTAGCACTACCATCAACACCGATGCTGGCGACGCGCAAGATTGCCCGTGCCGATGTCGTGCATGCATTGCATGCCTTTGCCGATGCCGATCTGGAAAAATTTGTCGAAGGCTGGTATTCGGCTGATACGCAAACGGCACTGCAGGCCTTGATGAGCAAGCTTAAGAAATAACGTACGGTGGGCATTACCCACCTTGGTTAATCTCGGATATTTGGTGGGCGATGCCCACCTACGAAAAATGATATTACGGTTTACCGCAACCAAATCTCGACGCGTCGATTTCGATAAACAGCATTGTTTGCAAGAGTAAGTGGCAACGAATAACCAACGCCCCTGACCCTCATGGGATTGATACCGATTTCCATCAATGATGTAGCTACCAGATCGGCATACTCATTGCTGATTGAATTTGATTGGTAAATGGAAGATTGTTTTTCGGCGTGTCCAATCAATATCACCTTGCGATTCCTGTTTTCCGGACGCTGCATGAAATCCTTCAGTCGGACAATATCCTGTGCACCTCGACTATCGAAAATAGAAAATGCATTCCCGAAACGAAAAGACAGCGACACTCTTGATGCACCTTCAACCCATTGTGCATATTCCTTCGGAAAATTCTCTTTATCGTCTTCAATAATTGCCATGGGTGCGAGGCTCAAATAGCCATGCGATGCAAGCAGACGCTGCGCTTCTTCGGACTCGGCATATGTCACAAATCCTCGGCCAAGAGCCGTTACAATCTGTCCGGTATAAAAATATAGGCGTCGCATTAAGGGGTAATCTTCGGTTTTGATATGCAGCAGATCTGCCGGAATGTAACGATTGGCGACCCGTACCGGCAACGTCCTGAATGCACCAGGCTTGACAGAAAATTCCGTGATGCCGATTGCATTCGCATCGGCTGCAACTGCGGCTTGAATAATTTTCGAATCAGCATGGCGACGCGCATCACCAGATACCGATCGCACATTCAAAATTGTCGATTGCATTTCGGCCAAGCCCGTATTTTGACGAGCAATGTGCAGATGAATAGCGCCGGGCTTGCCCCCTACTTGTCGCCAGTCGGTGATTTCACCGGAGATAATTTTCGATAATTGCAATGCATCGAGACCAGGAAGCTGATTCGCCGAATTTACGATGGCAGTAATCGCCTGCAATGCAAGGACATGCTCCTGATCGGGTGAATTCAAGCTACCGAGTTGCCAGCCATCGTCAATTTCTTTTGCGGACAAGGATCTTGAGAGCATCGCAATCTCAGCATTTCCATTGACCAAATCCTGAAACCCCGCCCCACTGCCATTTCCTTTTATTTCTAGCGTGATCGATTCATTATCGCGTTTTGCACCGATTTTTATCGAGCCCGCGCTTTCGCGTGACTGGGTGATCTGACCGTAGCCAAACTTCTTCATCCACCCTACTGCCAGAATCGGAACCATCCGATTACCGAGAGTATTGGAGCCATTTATTCGGATAACATCTTGTGCCATTGCCGAATCACATACGACAAGCAGCCACAGCAATATCGTCCAGAAATATTTTTGATGATTCATGGCCTGAGTAATCCGAGTAAATTCGCCAAATGGCGAGATACAAACTACTCACAATGCACTACTGGATTATGACAAAGTGGAAAACAATTCTTCAGCCGGAATAATTTTTTATTTTTCTAGTGATCCGTATTGCTAATCCATCCGCTCCAGGAAGGCGAATATATTTTTGCACCTCGCAAACCAGCCACTTCCATCGCCAATAAATTATGGCAAGCGGTGACACCGGAACCGCAATATAAAACGGTATCGGAAGCCGAATGACTGCCCATCAAGGCAAGAAAATCATGCTGCAGTAATTCCGGCGCTCGAAAACGTCCGTTTTCAAGATTCAGGGAGTACGGACGATTCAATGCACCGGGAATATGGCCCGCCACTTTATCGATGGGTTCGATCTCGCCACGATAACGCTCGGGTGCACGGGCATCGAGCAAGACAAACTCATTGCTCGCCAAATTGTTTTTGATGGCGTCGGTATTCACTATTTGCAACTGGTCAAAATCGGCGTGGTAAAGCGAGGGCAGCAGAACCGGTACTTCATTATTTACCGGCAATCCCAATTCCCGCCAGCGGGCAAAACCGCCATCGAGCACAGCCACATTTTCGTGACCCAGCAAGCGCAGCAAGTACCAGAATCGTGCCGCTGCCATGGCGCCATCGTTCGCGTCATACACCACTACCTGCGAGTGTCGCGAAATACCACAACGCATCAAGCTATGGCAAAAATCATCGGCATTCGGCAATGGATGTCTTCCGAATTGCGAAGGCTTTTGTTTGTCGGACAAATCACGATCAAGATGAACATAGGAGGCATTCGGCAAATGCGCTTCCTGCCAGGCCTGCTCTCCTGCTTGAGCATCTCCCAGTGCAAAACGTGCATCAACCAATACCAGGTCCGAATCAGCAAGATGCTGCAGCAAGTCTCCTGCGGAGACAATCGTATTCCAGTTCATCATGACTGAGCCTGTTCTATTCGTTTTCTGAAATTCACCAGCATCGAGGCAGTAGCACCCCATATTCGATAGTGCTCATATTGAAATTCGATAATCGTCCGGTTTCTGCCGCGATATTCAATTTCGATTGGCTTTGCATTTTTCGAATTCATTACAAACTCGAGTGGCACTTCAAAAATCTCGTCGACTTCATTCGGGTCCGCCTGCGCTACGAAATCGGCAGATACGCTCGCCACCACCGGATAAACATGAAATCCGGTGATCGTCAGGAAAGAATCAAGGTAACCCAATGCCTGTATGTGTTCGGGTAACAAGCCGATTTCTTCGTGCGCCTCGCGGATGGCAGCGGCGACGGGATCTTTATCAGCATCTTCGATACGGCCGCCCGGAAAACTGATTTGCCCGGCATGATGGCGCAATGCCTCGGTACGACGGGTCAGAATCACCTGCAGGCCGGATTTGCGTTCGATCAGACCGATCAATACGGCAGCAGGCCGTATAACGGTAGCATTCTCCGAAATCAGGTCAATCAATTCGTGATAATTCCAAGGCGTTTCGACTGGAGGAGTCGATGCGGAGTGCAAAACCCCGGAGAGTGATTCAAAAAAGAGAGATGTCTCAGTCACAGGTCACGCGCGTTGCGACTCGCGCTTTGGTAATAGCGTATCCATGATATGGGCGCGTTGATCATCGTTGTACACAGACCACGATGCTATCTCGTGAGTAGTTCGATGACAACCTTCGCACAGGCCCTGCTCATCGAGTGCGCATACACCGATACAAGGGCTCAATATTGCACGTTGATTGCTCATATAAAAAACGCGCCGGTTTCCCGGCGCGTTGTATTTTTACTTGATGTTGACCAGTTGAAAATCGTAAATCATGACTTGATTCGGACCACCCGGTGCACGGGAATCCTTACCAACGCCTTTTTCTGGTGGAATGGTGATTTCCCAACGCGAACCCACCGGCATTTGCAGCAATGCTTCACGCAGGCCAGGTGGCATTTCGGCAACCTTCAGTGTGGGCGGTGCCAACGGGCTTGAAGTAAAGGTATCACCCAATGCAACGCCGCTCGACAACACTGCTCGCATATGTGCCACCACAGAACTCGTTGCCGTCGGTTTCAAGCCGGTACCGGCTTGAATGACGCGGTACTGCACGCCACCGGGCATGCTTACTACGCCTGGCTTGGTTTTGTTGGCGGCCATGAAGGCATCCGCTTTCGTTTTATTTTCGCGCGAAACTTTTTCAAAATTTGCACGGGCATCTCTTTCTAGCTTCTGTTCGAAGTAACCAAGTGCATTACCCATTTTGTCTTCAGCAGTGGTAGGCGCTTTCTTGGCAATGGCATCTTGCAGGCCGCGCACTACGGCAGCTGCGTCAATATCTGTACCAGAACGCGCAATCATGGCACCGCGCTCATAGCCGAGTGCGTAACTCAAAGTCGCCTTGTCTGGTACCGCGTATTGTGGTTGTGCTGGAGCAGCCGCTGGTTTTGCGGGAGCTGCCGTTTGAGCCAAGGCAACACCGGCGGTTAAACTAAATGCCGCCAAAGTGGCAGCCAACAAACGCAATTTCATTTAATGAATCTCCAGTAAAATAAACGGGACTAACTACAGCCCCGAGACGCGATAGGATACCGGCCTTGACGCTGAACCGCCACTGACGGGCCTGTATCATGCGAAGTAATGACTGTTTCTTGGCAGCAAAGTTCCCTACATTCAAGTATTTGGAGATTCCATGGCATTTCAGAACCTCATAATTGGTCAAAAAGATCGCGTACGAACCATCAGCCTGAATCGACCAGACAAGCTCAATGCGCTAAATCGAGCCACTATTGGTGAACTGCATGTCGCTTTCGATGAAGCCGCAGTAGATGACACTGTCACCGTGGTGATACTGACCGGAACCGGGGCCAAAGCTTTTGTTGCCGGCGCCGATATTTCTGAAATGAGCGGATTGAGTCCGGTGCAGGCACGTGATTTTTCGCGTCACGGACAAAAACTGATGTCAAAAATCGAGCAGTTTGGCAAACCGGTTATCGGCATGGTGAATGGCTTTGCACTGGGTGGCGGGATGGAGCTGGCGATGGCCTGCCATCTGCGATTTGCTTCCGAAAATGCAAAGTTTGGACAACCGGAAGTTAATCTGGGATTGATTCCGGGCTTTGGCGGCACGCAAAGATTGTTGCGCCTCGCTGGTCGCGGCCCGGCACTTGAATTGTGCCTGGGTGGGCAAACGATTGATGCCACTCGCGCTTATGCGCTCAATCTGGTGACAAGAATTTTTCCGGCCGAGCAATTGCTCGATGAAACCGAAAAGTATGCTACCCACCTGTCGCAACTCGCTCCACAAGCATTGCGTGGTGTGATCGATGCTATTCATATCGGCGGTGAAGCCGGACTGGAAGTCGGACTGGATTATGAAACCCAAGCCTTTGCCATTGCCTTTTCTACCGACGATATGAAAGAAGGTACTGCCGCATTTCTTGAAAAACGCAAAGCCCAATTCGTCGGACACTGATTTCGGGAATTCATCTTGACGCCTATCGATCCGCAACAACAGGCAAAACGTGATGCCGCCCGTTTACGATACGAGCGCAGAAATTTGCGCCTTATTCGCGTGGCCGAGCAGAAATATCAGCGTCAGGAAGAGCACAAGGAACAGTCCACCAGCCCGGACGCCGTTGCCCAAGCCCTGGCGAGAGCCAAGGCAAAGCGCGAGCAATCGAAGAAACCATGAAATTAGAAAACCGTCGGGAATTATTTTCCCGCCTTGCCGAATTGAACCCGAACCCGAAAACCGAATTGGTCTATTCGAGTCCGTTTGAATTATTGATCGCAGTAATGCTATCGGCACAAGCGACCGATGTCGGGGTCAATAAAGCTACAAAAAAACTGTTCCCTGTCGCCAATACGCCGACTGCCATCTTGAAGCTCGGCGAAGCCGGCCTGAAAAAATATATCAGCACCATTGGCTTGTATAACAGCAAGGCCGCCCATGTGATGGCGACCTGCAAAATCTTGCACGAACACCATAACGATGAAGTACCCGATGACCGCGTTGCCCTTGAATCACTGCCAGGTGTTGGACGCAAAACGGCCAATGTGGTGCTGAATACCGCTTTCGGGCATCCGACCATGGCGGTAGATACCCATATATTCCGGG
>JBOHYH010000077.1:0-26076 GCA_050737775.1 Arenimonas sp. | reverse complement strand
CTCGATTGCCGATCGCATTGCCGTGGTTGAACCGACGGCGAAATTTGTGCCGGCGATGGAGCATGCCGAAATCGAGGGCCGTGAAGCCGGCATCAATGTGCGTATTTTTAATCGCGTTGAAGATGCCGAACGCTGGTTGATGTATGGTTCCGCGGACGAGGCATAAATTTCTTTTCCGCAATTAAAAAAGCACGCCCATTGGGCGTGCTTTTATTCCGATATGACAACGAAGACTAATTGCGCGAAGGGTAAATACCCTGAATGCAAATGTTGTAGGTCAATCCATTTGGCGCCTTGCCCCGGAGATCCGGCAAGGCAAAGGTCGTCTGACCATTACCGCCGTATAACGTGCCTAACAAAGAAAATAAAGCGGTATTTTGTGCGATTGACAGTATTTGTCCGTTTGCCTGAATACCCATCCCCACACTACCGGCAGTAAGAAAAACCGTACCCATATAACATTCGCCGCGCCCATCTGCTGCCTGACTCGTATCGGTGCCAAACTTGGTATCGACTCCAGCCGGACCTTGGATACCTTGAATGCCCTGTGGACCTTGCGGACCAGTCGCACCGATTGTACCCGGCGTACCCGGAGCCCCAGGAGCGCCTTGTATGCCCGGGGCGCCTTGCGGACCTGCTGGACCTGTCGCGCCAGGTGTACCAGGAGGACCCATCAAACCTGGAGTACCTGGTACGCCCGGAGGACCGGGAGGACCCATGGTTCCTGGCGTACCAGGAGCACCCGGTGGGCCTGCTGCACCAGCTGGGCCGGCCGCACCCGCTGGACCGCGGGGACCCGCCGCACCAATCGTGAGGTTATAACGGGTTTCGTAATAACGGGCTTGTGGTGGATAGGTCGTAGCTACTACCAAAGCGTAATCACCTGCAGGCGGCAAACCACCGGCAAAAGTACAAATGAGCAAAGTTGTATTACTGCCTTGTACGCAGCTCGAAGCGATATTCCCCGGCATGCCGGCTTCGCCGAGGGTTACTTTCATACCGCTATTCTTGAGCAAATCGGAACCGGCAATCACGATGCTGTTGGTAGGATTATCAATATAAATGGCATCGATACGCGGGGCATTTTGTGCAAACGCCGTAGTTGCCGCCATCAATAAAACTGCGCTCAAAGCCGACGCGCGAAGATAAGAATTAAACCGTGACATAAAACCCCCTGACATTGTTGAACACCTGCAAAGACGGCACTCACCGTCTGTAAAATTTAGCCTGGACAGCGTGACATTTTATCCAGCCAAAAACCACCACATTTATTGAAATTTGCTTTTACGCCGTTTGCCGAAACCCTTCTTCGAAACACGCGTATGCAGTAATCAACGCATTACCATGCCTCATGAGGCCACGACATTTCTACCTCCCTCTTTGGCACGATACAGAGCCTTGTCCGCACTCTGCATCAAACTGATGAAATCGGTGGTTTGTGGCGGCACTCTGGTGGAAACACCCAGACTAATCGTGATGTGTCTTGCTATCAAATTGCCATCATGGGAAATCTGCAGTTCTTCCACCGCAAGACGAATTTTCTCGGCAATGTCTTTCGCCGCTTTTTCATTTGTGTTGGGTAGAATCACCGCGAACTCTTCACCACCGTAGCGGGCAACCAGATCGCCACCGCGTTGCGCACTGTCGGAAATTGCCTGCGCTACCTTGCGCAGACACTCGTCACCGGCCATATGGCCATAAAGATCGTTATAACTTTTGAACATGTCGATGTCGGCCATGATCAGCGACACCGGTTCGTTGTTGCGCATTGCCCGATGCCATTCGCGCTCCAGAACTTCGTCAAACATTCGGCGATTCGCGACCAGAGTGAGGCCGTCGGTGGCGGACAATTCACGCAAACGGTCTTCCAGCTGTTTTTGTACGGTGGCGTCGTGAAAAACCATCACATGATGTAACACCGACCCGTCTTCGGCATGCACGACATCGACATTGGCTTCCATCGGGAAATTATCGCCGCTTTTTCTCCTGGCCCACAGTGTTCCTTCCCAATGATCTCCCGATTGAAGGCTGGAACTTATCTGTAAAAATATATTGCCACTGTGCTCCGGTGCTTCCAGCATTTGCGGGCTTTTACCCAGAACTTCTTTGGCGAAATAACCGGTGACACGTTCAAACCCGGGATTCACGCTTTGAATTTTCAGCTCGGCATCAAGCACCACAATACCTTCACCGGTATGCTTTACCACGACATCTGCCAAACGCAATCCTTCCTGCGCACGCTCCAATTCGACCAGTTGCTGTGCCAGCCGAGTGGCCGATTTTTCCTGCAGATACAGACCCAGTAAAAACAGCAATACCAGTGCTGTCAACAAAGCGGAAATGGTGATCGCAAAATTACGATAGCGTGTATTGGCGGCTATCCACGAATCTGCACGTATATCCATACCCAGAATGGCAATCACTTTGCCGGTTTCCGGATGCTTGACAGCCGCAACACCCGTCACCCAATAGCCCCAGCGATCACGCGTGGGAGGCTCAACGGTCGGATTGCCCGTATTGTAAACGCTGAACAAGACCTCGGACGGGCCATCATAGATGTCACCGGGAGCCGAGTAATCTGGCGAACCAATGGTCTCGGCATCAGCCAGAAAAATCATCTGCTTTGGGTTATCGGCCTTTGGCCGCATCAAATACACAAAGCGGAAATCCGGATTCACGTCACGCACCCTCGCCAGTTGGTTACGTAAATCATGGAAGGCTTGAGTGCGCGTATCGTGTGCACCATCACCCGCCATCATCGCGACATGCCTGGCGTCCAGCGAAGCAGCTGCCGTACTTGCCAAAGACTCGACTCGGGCACGCTCCAGTTGGTCACCGTTTCGCATCACGAAATCGGTAAAAAACCAGCCACTGATTGCGGCAACTACCAGCAGCACTGCACCTAATGCCAGCAATTTTCTTCGACTGGAAAAAAAGGATCTGCTTTGCTGCATAGCTACCCCGCACGCTTGATAGCCGCAGTCTACTACCATGTCAGCGCTTTGAAGGCTGATTTGGCACCATTAAATGTTACAAAGAGTGAACTTGAAACAGACCGTTCTGCCGAATTACAAGTTATGTCCTTTTTCCCAGGTTTTAACCGGGCGGCGATCCTTGTTGGCACGACGATTTTCCTGAAACCGAAGCTCCTTGCGGCGATCTTCGACCTCGCGGCGATCACCTTTTTTATCTCGCGTGTTCGCCGTGAATTTGGACTTGCCCTCAATAGGCATGACCACTTCACCCTCTATCGGCTCGAGGCCGACACCGAGTAACGAGATATCTTTCAAATCGCTGGCCATCGTGATTTCTCCCTGGGAAACGTCATTTTGAGAATGATCTCGGAAGTATAAAACGATGATTAGCGCCGGGAACGGCCAAACTAGCGACCAAAAGGCAAAAAAATCCCGAGCCAACCGGATGGTATAGCTCGGGAAACCGGGCCATGCTCGGGGGAGTGAGCATGGGCGGCGCAGGTGTTGCGGGCTCTAGACTTTCAAAAGTAAATAAACCAATTCGGCTACTTACTTCTTCATTGCTTCGGCACTGGCTTCCGAAGCTACGCGTACAGTTTCTGCTGCTGCTTTTGCAGTTTCGCGTGCTGCATCGGCAGTAGCGTTACAGGCAGATTGCTGGGCAGAAGGAAGTGCATCGCATTTTTCTTTGGCGATTTTCAAATCACCATCGGCTTTTGCAACGTCAAGGTCGTACTGCGCTTTTGCGTTGTTTTCAACAGCATTGGCAGAGGCGTCGCCAACTTCGGCTGCTACGTCTTGGCTGCCTTCGGCTGCGGTTGCAATGGCATCATTGGCAGCTTCGTTTACATCGGTTTGTGCTTCAGCTTGTGCTTCAGCCACATCGGCTTGCACTTCGGCAGGCGCTTCTTGTTTATCACAGGCCGACAAGGCCAAAGCACAGGAAAGTGCAAGCAGGGTACGGGTAATATTTTTCATGGGATCTCCAGGGGTTACGGGTAGGTGGGAACGGTATCTTTTAACGATCCGCATAGACAGCTAATCAAGATGCGTGCCAACTATCGAAAGGGCGCCAATACTGGCGTTCATGACTGCAGTATCTTTTTCCAAGCAGGTAAATTGCACGAGAAACCCGAGTCTGTAACGCAACTTGCATGATCACGCGTATCTTTTTTTATTACCGCGAATTGCACGAAAACACGCTTCCTCGTGCATTTTGCAGTCTTCGAGAAAAGCTTCAATCCCGTAAAGGCTTTAAACTAAGGGCTTACGGTTTGGCACGAAACATGATGTGTAGCATTTATCCGGTTTACAAAATCGGATTCAATATACTCAAGGAGAATCCCATGCTGCATTACGCTATCGTGTTTTTAGTCATTGCACTTATTGCCGGTGTACTTGGCTTCGGTGGAATTGCCGGTACAGCCGTCGGTATCGCCAAAATCCTGTTCTTCGTATTTTTGATACTGTTTGTCGTGTCGCTGATTTTCGGTCGAAAAAGGTTGTGACCTCGACAGACTTGCTACAAAAAAAGCGCCGTTTACGGCGCTTTTTTTGTAATGCTCGTCACCAGCTCGTGGAGCAAGTGCAAGCTGTTGAAAAACCTTCAGGGCCTGGGTAGCGCCAGGTCGAGTGTAAACACCGAGCCGCCACCTTCACGATCGTCGTACCATAGGTCGCCATCCATGGTGCGTGCACGCTGCTTCGCAAGCGCAAGCCCAAGACCGGTGGAAGACTCACCATCGGTCGGAGTGGCGGACAGACGAACATAACGCTGGAACAAGCGCTCCTGGTCCTGCCTGGATACTCCAGGGCCCTGGTCAACGACCGAAAGTCTGCCGCGCTTCCCGAATTTGGCTGCCGTCAGCATTACCTCGGAACCCGATGGCGAAAACTTCAATGCATTGGACAACAGGTTTTGCATCACATGCAGAACTCCGCCGTGATGTCCGCACACGATAAAGTCTTCCGCCAGGACAACGCCGACTTTGATGTTCTTGGCTTGCGCCGCTCTGCTTAATACTTCAACCGTTGCATTCAACACTTCGCTTGCCGAAAGCTTGTGAACAAGAACCCCTTTCTCCTGTGCGTTCTGATGATCCAGCAAGGCTTGCAGAAATAGAACGCCGGAATCCGAGGAGGTGCGAATCGATTCAACCAGACGCAAACGCGAAGGCAATGCGAGTTCAGGATCGCGCAACATGTCGCCCGCGAATTGAATATTGGCAAAATAATTTCGCAAATCGTGCGCGATCATTTCAACCATTTGCTGTTTTTCCGAAACAAAGCGTCGCAAGGTATCGCGCGATTGCTTCAAATCAATATGCGTATTTACCCGACCCAGCAATTCCTTGGCGACAAAGGGCTTGGTAATGTAATCCACGGCTCCATCGGCGAAGGCCCGGCTGAGCGTATCCCGGTCATCGTCGGCAGTGAGAAATATCACCGGCACGTCGCGGGTAACTTCATCGGCCTTCAGGGCTTTGAGCACATCAAATCCCGACATGCCCGGCATACGCATATCCAGCAGCACAAGATCTGGTGGCGATGCTTTTGCGCGTTGCAAACCTTCTTCACCCGTTAAGGCCGGCACAATTTCATAACCGGCGCGTGCAAGCAATTGCCCGACCACTTGTATGTTCGGTTCCTGATCGTCAATGACCAATACCACCGGGATGGTTCGCGCACCGGATACCAGAGAATCAAGCATCATCAAAATCCTTCGGCCACGCGGCCAGTTCGGCAAGTGCTGTCGTCACCGCAGTGATGTCGAATTGCTGTACTGCTCTTTGCAGCACCAGCGCATGCGACCCGAGAAGCTCAAATTCTGCTTCGAAAGCAAACTTGTGAAGTTGCTGGGCATAGTCTCCAATCTCGCGGATACGCATGCTGTTGCGCAATTCAACCAGGCTTTCGCCTTGCAGATGTCTCCAGCGTGCGCGCAATTCCGGAGTCCATTTCCCGGGCGCTTTTGCTGCTTCAGGCAATGCCTCAGGCGAGCAGTAAATGCTATGAAGCGCGCCGAACAATTCAATCGGCGTGTAAGGCTTGCGAACATAGCCATCAAAACTTTCACGCAAGGCTTTCTCGTCATCGCCCAGACTCGATGCGGTGACTGCCACAATGGCTATGTTCCGATCCTGAAGAACGGGATCGGAACGTATTGCATCACTCGCCTCGTAACCGCTCATGCCGGGCATTCGCAGATCCATCAGGACTAGATCAGGCTTGAGTGTCTTGGCGCTGGCCAATGCCTCCAGTCCGCTGTTCGCGATATGCACTTCATGATGGCTGTTAGCGAGAAAGCCGGCAGCGATTTCGGTATTCCAGATCACGTCATCCACCACGAGAATTTTAAGTGGTGGTAGTAAATTAAAATCTACATTTGCCTGGGCAAGTTCATGCCGCACCGGCATGGTTTGTGCAACCGGCACATTGGGAATTTCGACCATAAATGTCGAACCTTTCCCCAAATCGCTATTGACCTCGATCCGGCCATTCATCAGGTCGATCAGACGCCGACTAATGCTCAAGCCAAGGCCCGTGCCCTGTCGTACTTTCCCATCCGGACTTTCGGCCTGATGAAACGGGTCGAAGATGCGTTCGATCTGGTCTGCATCAATACCGACACCGCTATCGGTGATTAGAAGTCGTATGTCCCGCAATTTCGGATCTGCCGCTGGTGTCAGCATCAGTTTTATAATTACGCCTCCGTGCTCGGTATATTTGACGGCATTACTGAGCAAATTAATTAATACCTGCCTTAGACGCTGCGCATCCAGCATCAAGGGGGCATCCGCCGCCGCATCGATCTCGTGTGTCAGAAAAATACCCTTTTCCGCCGCCATCGGCTTGAACAACATGACGGTCTCGTTAATGATGTCGTGTAAATCCGTAGCCTGGACATGCAACTGCATTTTGCCGGCTTCAATCTTGGATAAATCAAGCACATCGTTTATCAAACCCAATAGCAACTGTCCGCTTTTTTTGATCGACAAAACCCAAGCCCGTTCAACCGGAGCGGTAACCGAGTCGGATAGCAGTTGCGTGAATCCGAAAATCGCATTCATCGGCGTGCGGATTTCATGGCTCATATTCGCCAGGAAAGTACTTTTTTCTTCGCTGGCACGGCGTGCCTGTTCCGCCCTGAATTCGGCCATCAACATTTTTTCGGCTTCTTCCTGCGAACGCCGGATCGCGGTAAAACCGATCATCCCCGCCACCAATGCGAGTGCATTGGCTATCAGCACCGTGGCATTGGTCTGCTTGACGAGCGTATCGCGCTCATCGACCCGCAAAATCATCAGGCGATTTTCTTCGGCAGTCATCTTGTCCAGCACATGATGCATTTTCTTGATGATGCTGAACCCCACGCCTTCGCGAATGCGTTTTACCGGTGCCATATCGGTACCTTTTTTTAGCGCTTGCTGCTTATAGGCCATTGACTCCATGCTGCGCATCAGGAAGGCCTCATTCAATTCTGCAAAATCCGCCATATAGGAACGCTGTAGCGCATTGTCATTCATGATGTGGCCGAGCTGGACTTTCAGGCTGAACATTTCAGCCAGCGCTTCGCGTTGCGCCAATTGGTTGGCGTCCTCTCCGGTAATCAAATATCGCAGACCATTGGCCTGTGCATCGCCAATCGCCACTTTCATGCGCGTGAGCAATTCCAGGGTTTGATGCGTGTGGCTGACCATCCCGATCGAAGCACCAAGCTGGTTGGTCGAGGTTACCGAGACGGCGGAAGTGGCAAGAATCAGTACGAAAGCAAGCGCCAGTAAACCGTTATTTACCTGTTGCCGAAATTTACTGTTACGACTAATTGCCATCGACGCCACCCCTAATGCCAGTCGGTTTTACATTTTCAGCCTTGTCCGGCATGAATCGCGTTTATTTATTCAACAACCAGATGGTACCGTTTAGCACCAATGCAAAGGATAGCCATGCCTGATAGGGCACCAATAGATATCCGGCGGCGCTTGATATCTTTCCGAATGCCAGGGCGGCCCACAATGCGGCGAGCCATAGCAAACAGATTTCAATGAAGGCAAGTCCCGGTTGGTGCAAGCCGAAAAAAATCGGCGTCCAGGCAAGATTAAGTACGAACTGAATCCAGAACAATCGCATTGCCAGGCTTTTTTCGGATCTGGATGCACTGGTATCACGCCGAACCCACCAGACACTAATACCCATCAATGTATAAAGCAGTGTCCAGGCCGGAGCAAACACCCAGGCGGGCGGATTCCAGGTTGGTTTCGACAAAGTTTGAAACCAGCTATCCGGTCCAAAAAAAATCACCATGCCACTGCCAAGACCAAGAATCAGAACAACCCACGCGATAAGCGCTAGTTTCGGGTGTGCGTATTCTTTTGTAGCTTGCCAATCACCCTGAATGTTCTGAAGCCGTTCCATTTTTTCACCATGCTTTCCTGCACGAGTCGGACTCGTGCCTTTACAAAATCATCACAATTTATAAGCCTTGCGCTTGCGGTAGAGCGTGGACGCATCAATACCCAGGGTTTTGGCAGCAACATCGAGATTGTCGCTGGTCGCCAACACGCGTTCGATGTGCATGCGTTCAAGTGCTTCCAGACTGATTGCCGCACCGGGAGTCGCTTCCTGCTTTCCGCTATCGGAGCGGCCCAGTGCCAGCAATTCGATACCGATTTCTTCCGAGCGACACAAGATGACCGCGCGCTCCATCATGTTCTGCAATTCGCGAACGTTTCCGGGCCAGGAATACATCTGCATTTGTGCCAGTGCCGCCGGTGCGAGCCGTCTGGCGGGCATGCTGTAACTTGCCGCAAAACGTCGGATGAAACCGGTAGCAAGATCTTCCAGATCCTCGATGCGTTCGCGCAAAGCCGGCAAGGTAATCGCGATGACATTGAGTCGATATAAAAGATCAAGCCGGAACTGGCCCTCTTTCACCATCGAATCAAGATCGCGATTGGTCGCCGCCACAATGCGGGCATCGGCTTTGCGCGTGACCGGATCGCCAACACGTTCGTATTCCTTGTCCTGGATAAAGCGCAATAATTTTGGTTGCAATGACAAAGGGAAGTCGCCGACCTCATCCAGAAAAATCGTGCCGCTATCGGCATGACTGACACGTCCGACATTGGTTTGGCTTGCCCCGGTAAAAGAACCCTTGATATGGCCGAACATTTCGCTCTCAAGCAATTCGGCGGTCAGTGATGGACAATTCACCGTCACCAGCGCACCCGTCTTGCGGTGGCTGGCATCGTGAATTGCACGAGCGATTACGCCTTTGCCAGTGCCGCTTTCACCCAGCAATAAAACATTCGCGTCTGTTCCGGCTACTTGCAGGGCAAGACTGATGGCTGCAAGCATCACTTCGTTCTTGCTGTTTAATTGCGGTGTTTCGCTATTGGATTCCCGTTCGAGCGTGTCCAGGCGATCGATCATGCGTCGCGTGTCGACCTGGCGCGCAACAGCAATCCGCAATTGTTCCGGAGAACAAGGCTTGACCAGATAATCACTGGCACCCTGGGCAATGGCATCTATCGCTTCGTTCACACCGGAATGCCCGGTCACCATGATGACCCGCATCAAGGGCGCCAACTCACGCAACTTCGGCAATGCGTCCAGCCCGGAATCATAGCCAATATTGCGGTCGAGCAGACAAACCTGAAACGGCAATGTTGCAGCAAGCCGAATACCCTCTTCCACCGTTTCAGCCGTGGTTACCCGATAACCTTCCTTGCTTAGACACATGGAAAAGTTCTCGAGTAATTGGCGATCATCGTCAATCGCAAGAATACGTCCCGCTACTGGCGTTTCGTTTTTGGTCACAGATGTCATCTCAGTTGGTTTGTATTCGAGATTCATTATAGGGTGTGCCGTGGCGCACCCAACACGCAGGCGCCATTAAATTCAGTGAAAATCAGACAAAGGCTGCGTTATGGGCGCAGCCTGGATTATTGATCATTCTGGCCACGGAATTGGTAAGCCTCAAGGAAATAAAGCGCTTTATCCAAAGTGGCGGTGACATCGATCAGAAGATCCGAGGTCACCTTGTCACCAGCATCTTCACTGCTATCGATACGTTTACGCGCCAACTTTGCCGCGCGGGCAACGCGATCAGCAATATCATCGACAATATCTTCTTGTCTGAATTCAGCCGGCAATTCGGGCAATGCGCTGGCGTTTGCCGCCATGCGCACGGTGCCTTTGGCGAATCCACCCAAGGATAAAATTCGCTCGGCAACAGTATCGACCGGTTCGGTCAATGACCCGGCAATTTCGTCAAATAATTTATGCAGCCCGAAGAAACTGGGGCCTTTTACATTCCAGTGCGCCTGTTTGACCTGACTCTGCAAATCGAAAATTTCCGCGAGAGTCTGGTTTAAATCGGCGACGACTTTGGTGCGAATCGCGTCACTCAAATCGTGGCGGGTAGCGAATGGCAATTTTTTTGCCATGGTTTTCTTGTCAGCTTTTTTCTTCTCAGCTTTGGAAGCGGGCATAAATGTCCTTTCGAAGTGAATTTGCAGATAGCTTGAATAGATACTGCAAGTCCCGTGCCGGACCTGGAAGCCTTTGAAGCAGACAGTGATTTTATTTATTCATTGCGAATTGCACGGCGCTGCAAAGCGATCCTGCATTTTGCAAGATGGCCAAACAGATACCGGCACGACTGGCGAATCACCCCTGAGAGCAATAATTAGCGCTGTTTGGACAGCATTGATTGTGCGACTCGGGCAACGACCATGGCAGCGCCGGTAGATTTAAGAAAACGGGTGCCGAGCACCAGCGTTGCCAGCTTTCCGAACAAACCGGTTGCCAGGGCAGGATGCTGCGTAAGAAAACGCATGATCATGCTGCGTGGATAATCGCTTTTGGCTTCGGGCGCAGGGCCCAGTTGATATGACAATACTTCGCGCTGCGCGCGAATTTTACTGCGCAGTATCAAACGTTGCTGTGTCAAAGGCATTTTGGAATTTCCGCCCGGCCATTGATCCGGCAAGACGGTTAATGCATGGCTATCTGATGTCATAGCTTGCTCTTTATCAATGCAATATCGGCGGCGATTTCTTCACGGGTTGCTACAAAGGCCTGATCACTCAATGCCGATAAGGCATGAAACCGGCGCCATGCCATGTAAGCCGCCAATGCATAAATAATCACAAGTATGGCAACCGTCACCATTCGGTATTGGGTTTCCCAACTAAATGCGATCAGTAATGCGCCGGTAAAAAGCAGGAAGCAAAGCAGGAAGGCAAAACCAGCCAACGCGGCGACGGCCATATTCATCAGACGGTTTTTTTCTTCAGCCCACTCAACACGTGCCAGTTGGCCATGCAAACTGGCTTGTGCAAACAGTGCCCCACCCGCTGAACGCAAAAGGCGAATTGCGTCCAGCGGGTTGAAGGCATTGGAATCAGGCATTGGCGCCGATGATTCCGGTGTTGCGGGATTCGTATTCATCGACGAAGCAATACTTAGCGACGTGCCAGTGCGAAGCCGAGCAACAAGCCCACCGTTGCACCGATGCCAATGGCTTTCCAAGGTTGTTCGTGCACGTAGTTGTTGGTGACGTCGGCAGTTTTACGGGCTTTTTGCGCCACATTGCTGCCGAGTTCACCCAGCGATTCCTTGGCAGAAGCCAAACGTGAACTCAACTTGTCTTTGGCGCGGGCCAGATCATCGCCGGTAAGTGAGGTAGTGTCTTTCACCAGGTCTTCGACATCGGCAAGAAAATTATGGAATTCTTCCGATACAGCGCCCGAACCTGGGGTATTTGATTTGCTTGACATGGTTAACTCCTGATGTGTTTTATTGATTCGGAACGCAAGCTTGATGAATGCATCAAGCTTGCGTTTTGAACTATGCCGCTTTAGAAAAAATAATCCTGATTCAAATCAATGCAGGGTTTTTTCAAACTCTTTGATTTGCTCTTCGGCAGCATCTTTGGCAATGCCGTAGCGTTCCTGGATTTTTCCGGACAAATACTCCCGGGTACCTTCCAGAACAGTCAGGTCGTCATCGGTCAGCTTGCCCCATTGCTTCTGGATATTGCCGCTGAGTTGTTTCCACTTGCCTTTGATAATGTCGTTATTCATGTTTTTTGTTCCTTTTATTTTTTGACGTGGACGGTTCAACCGGCCATCGAACGAACAGGGTTAAAACTCGCGGAATTACTTCGCCGGTTTCAATTTCAATGCTTTCGCTTCAACGCTCTTCACGCCCTTGATGGCTTTTGCGATGGCAATTGCCTTGTCGTGCTGGGCTTGTGAATCCAGCAAACCTGCCAGCGTTACAACGCCGTTGATAGTACTGACATTGATATCCAGACCTTTAACTTCTTCGGTTACCAACAAATCGGCTTTCACCTTCGTGGTGATCCAGGTATCGGTCACTGGCGCTTCGGATTCTTCATACGCCGTTGTCTTGGAGTCGGTGGCAACATCAGAAGCCATCGCCATTGGCATGCCGACAATGCCCATCGCAAGCGACATGAGCAAAGCATTGGTCATATTCAAACGGGCAGTCGATTTCGTGATACGCATAATTTTTATCTCCTCACTTTTTTCGGGGGGAGGCTTCGTGGACATTGCTGAAACCCGAATTACCTATTCCATGATTCGTGCCAAGCAATCGACAACAGGAAATCAATTACTTAAATGTTCACAAAATGTTTTATCGCGGCATTTCGCACGGCGATGCATGCGGCTTGCACGAAAAATTTCCGGAAATTAAATTCGATTAATAAAAATTTAATTGCGCAACTCGCGAATCAAGCTGAGCTTTCATCGGTAAAAAGCCGCCATCGCGGCGGCTTTTATAAACAACATATATTTAACGGCTTCAGGCCGCTGCTAGTTCGCGGATATTAACCCTGCCGATGGCTGGCTGGAATTTTTCCGGCGCCCAGTCGAGTGCATTGGCATGCTCATGTCTACGCGGGAGCAGTCGGCCCATTTCCTTTGTCACTACGCCATAGCATTCGCAACTAAGCGCTTCCAGTTTGTCGCGCTCAAGCACGGTAATTTTTCCACGACTGTATTCGATAATACCCCGTTGCTGCAGTTTGCCGGCAGCGACTGTCACGCCTTCGCGTCGCACGCCCAGTGCATTACCCAGCAGCTCCTGCGTAATGTTGATGGTGCTGCCGCGCAGGCGATCAAGTGTTTGCAGCAACCACCGGCAAACCTGCTGGTCGATGGAATGATGGCGATTACAAACTGCCGTCTGCGACATTTGCACGATGCGTGATTGGGTATAACGCAATATCAACTGCAGCATCTCGCCATGGCGCTCGAATTCGCCCCTCATTCTTTGACACGTCAGGCGATAGGCAAATCCGGCGTTCTGTACAACGGCACGCCAGGGACTGCCATCGCTACTCATCAATGAAGTGATACCAAGGACCCCTTCATTGCCCACCATCGAAATTTCGGCCGAATCGCCATTCTCGGTATCGTGCAATAAAGAAACAATGCAATCGACGGGAAAATAAACATGACGCCGGTCATAACCTGATTCATACAGAACCTCGCCATTTTGCAAGGCTACTATTTCAAGATGGGAATAAAGACGATTGAGGGCTTCGCCCGACAAAGCGGCAAGCAGCTGGTTCTGTTGCGGTGCGAATGGTATTGAAGACATAAATTCACCGTGCAAGTTAGTGGAACACGCTGAATACTTTCCATATTGCATGCCAAAGCGTTTAGTTTCATAAAATCAGACGCTTACAAGGTCGGCGAAACACACTTCCTTGCATCGTGCACGAAAAGTAACGCCGATTGCACGATAAAGAATCAATGTTGTTAATGCTTTTTAACACTATGAACCCATATCCGATAAAAGCATCAGGTTCATACCTTGGCGTGGATGTAAGACATGAAAAGATGGGCAGTGCCGGTCCTTGCAGAATATTATGGAAATTTATGCATCGCCTTTACTCGCCCAGAAATTCGCCGAGTACCTGCAGCGAATCCACGCGATCACAAACGGTTTTCAGTGCAACCAGAATCGGTACGGCAAGCAAGGCTCCCGGTACGCCCCACATCCAGCCCCAAAACAATACCGAGAGGATGATCACCACGGGATTCAGGCTCAGCCGACGACTGACGATCAGCGGCGTTATCAAATAGCCTTCGATGGCCGTCAATAGATAGAACACACCGGGCACCGACAATGACATCCACAGTTCATCAAACGTCAACAAGCCGACAATGGTCAACACACTGAAGCTAATGATATCGCCGATATAGGGAATGAAGTTCAGGATGCACACCATCACGCCCCACAACACCGGATTCGGCACGCCCATCAAATACATGGCCAATGCCACTGAACCACCGAGTACCACGTTGATAAAGGCCACCGTAAACAAATATCTTGAAACGGCTGCTTCTACCTGCTGGGCAATATCGACAGCACGCTTCTTGTCGGAAAATCTCGGTGTAACAGCAATGGTCTTTCGCAAAAACAAATCCCCGGACGCCAGCAGGAAATAAAGCAACACCAGCGTACTGATGGCCGACACCATGAAGTCTTTGGCACCGTAAAAAAATGCGCCGGCAATCGTCGGTTCCTTGACGATCACTTCGCGCGGTTTTTTTTGTGGCACGCCGCCGTTGGTCAATTTTTCCGTCATGTCCTGTACTTGTGCGGTCGCTGTCGCAACATTTTTTACCGAGCCGGTGATCTTGCGAAGCTTGCTGTCAATTTCTCGCAGACTCTGCGGCGCCTTGTCGAGCCACTCACTGGCCGGCTCTGCCAAGTTGTAAACACCAGACACAAAACCGGAAAGCAAGGCAAGTACAATCAGGCCAGCACCAAGTGGTGCCGGGATGAATATTTTTTTCAAGCCGCGCACGAGCGGCAAAAAAACCAGGCTAAGTATCAAAGCCGCGACCACCGGCAAAATGATATCGCGTGCCAGAAAAAGAACCGTGAGAATTGCCAGCAATAAAAGACCCGGTAAAGCCCAGGTGCCCCGCATTGTATTTTCCGTGATGGCTTCTCTTGCATCAGGGTCGACATTCGCCGCTTCGGCAGCCTGCGATTCCGGCACTTGTGTTTTATCGTCCAACGTAACTCTCCCGACCTACATATTGTCAATCATCGAATCGACATTGGCTTGATTCTAGCCGAGCGAGACAGCACTGTATCGCTTTACCCGAATGCATTTAGGCACATGCACTTCCTTGCAATTATCGCTGGATGAAATCCAGTAGATCCTTGCTTAATCGCTCTTTCTCGGACGCAAACAAGCCGTGTGCCGCTCCTTCGTACTCGATCAGTACCGATTGCGGGATGCCTTTTGCCGCCTCGCGCGCCGAGGCCTCAATCGGCACCGTGTGATCTTCGGTACCATGAATGATCAGTGTTGGCACCTTGAATGCCTGCAAGTCGCTTCGAAAATCCGTGCTTGAAAATGACTTGAGGCATTCGAGTGTCGCTCTGAGACTGGCCTGCATGGAAACGCTGCGCGCCCATTCCAGCAACTCTGCACTGATGGGATGGGCAAGTGTTCCGACGCCAAAAAATTTATGAAAGAATTCGGTAAAAAATTTCGCCCTGTCTTGGGTAATCGCAAGCGCTGTTTTATCGAAGGCTGCCTGATCGGTACCCAGGGGATTATCTTCGGTCTTGAGTCTGAAGGGCACCACGGATGAAATCAGCGCCGCTTTGCTTACTGATTTGCCAGCGTGTCGGGACATATAACGTGCGACTTCACCGCCCCCCATCGAAAAACCGACTATCACTACATCATCTGAATCCGTGTGAGCGATGACGGCGGCAAGATCATCACTCAAGGTATCGTAGTCATAACCAGTCCAAGGCTGCGAAGATCGGCCGAAGCCGCGTCGATCATAAGCAATGGCACGATAACCGGCATCGGCAATTGCCATCGCCTGATCATCCCAGCTATCGGCCGACAAAGGCCATCCGTGAAGCAAAATTACCGGGCGACCCGTGCCCCAGTCTTTGACATAGAGCTTGGTCTTGTCTTTGGTAGCGACATAATTCATGGAATGATCCCTCCGCATTGAGTGATCAATATAGATATTGATCACTGCCAAGTATGTTCGACAGCGCACATACACACGAATGGCGAAAATCCTGGGTTCACAAATGTGTCCATAGAATCGAGAGATATAAGCAGGAAAAGGCGATGGCGCGCAGAATCAAAGGCCTTAAACTCGCGTCTTTGATAAATACTCTGAACATGCATTCCGCTGCTGAGAGAACATTATATGGGCGTCAATACGCCGACCGAGTTTCGGGTTACATATTTCCCTTATTTATATTTTATAAATTCAGATAGGTCCGCTCAAATTCGGCTACCGGCATGGGCCTCCCCATCAAATATCCCTGCAATTCATCACAACGCAGCAAGCGCAGCAATTTCGCCTGCTCTTCTTCTTCCACACCTTCTGCCACCACACACAACCTGAGTGAGTGTGCCAATGCGATGATATTGGTGACTAGCGACAGCGTATCGGGGCTCAGTGCCACAGCCGTGGTAAAGCTTTGATCTATCTTCAGTACATCGGCGGGCAAGCGCGATAGATAATTCAACGAGGAATAGCCGGTGCCGAAATCGTCGATGCCGATTTTGCATCCCAGATCACGCAAGGCCTGCAAGACACGAATGCATTTGCCGATATCATCCATGAACATGCTTTCGGTCACTTCGATATCCAGGCCATGTTCGCGATTCGTACGTTCCAGCAGAGTGGTGCAATCACTGATGAAATTCGCATGACGTAATTCGCGTGCTGATACATTCACCGCAATCCGGAACCCCGAGTGTCCGTGCACATGCCAGCGCCGCCAGATGGCAAGTCCTTCATGGCGCACCCAGGCACCTACTTCAATGATCAATCCGGTTTCTTCCAGCACAGGAATGAATTCGGCAGGTGAAATAAGACCCCGCTGCGGATGTCGCCAGCGTAATAATGCTTCGGCGCCGGTCAGGCGATGCGAAGCAGCATCGAATTTCGGCTGCAGAAATAATTCAAATTGTCCCAGCTGCAATGCATTGCGAAGATCGCGTTCGAGATCGGCACGCATGGAGGCACGCATACGTACTTCCAGGGTAAATGCCAGCACACGTTGATCGCGGCTTTGTGCCTCGGCCAGTACCGCGATCAAACTTTGCTCTATTTGCTCGGCATTAACGCCATGGGCAGGTGCCTGCAACACACTGGCATGCAGGGCTATGCTGACTTCTTCGCCATCTACCAGGAAGCCCAATTCGCAGCAACGCTGCAAGATCGAGTCGACATGGCTTACCGCGGTTTCAATATCGTCATTGGAAAGATAGGCAAACAGGAAAGCATCATCACCAGGATGCGTGAACAAGGTGTCTTCCGGCATCAATGTCATCAAGCGCGCACCCACTTCACGCAATAAACTATCGCCAAAACTGCGACCACGTGAATTGTTGTAATAACGAAAACGATCTATATCCACCATCACTACGATATGTGAGCCACGTTCAAGTCGCGGACCGATCATTTCGCCAAATGAAGTGCGACTGGGGAGGCCAGTAACCGAGTTGTGGTAGGCGAGATATTCCAGTCGTTCGCTCTTGGCAATAAAGTCATGGCCGTAATCGATTTCTGCCGTCAGGCGTTCAAGCAATGCAATTTCTTCCGCATCGTATTCCTGCGGTGTGCTGGAAAACAGGTTTAATACTGCCCAGGGTGGCGACCCTATCGGCAACACGATTTGCGCAGCAACGCCCGCTTGTCTTGCGCCTTCGCGCAAGAATTCCGGAAGATCGGATTTGGAATAATCCGGGATATTGATCCGTTTCGCCTGTCGAAATGCGCGTATTGATGGCCGCTCTTGCTCGCTGGAACTTTCCAGCAGTGCAGGGCCCAATGAGGTCAACATTCCGATCACGGCTTCGTCACCAAATGCATTGGTCATCGCCAGCAAATTGCCCGGCACCAGCTGGCTGATGATGGCAGCCTTGAAATGACCTTGCTCGACTGCCACGCGGCAGGTCAGATCAAGCAATTCATTCGCATCGCGTGCACGAAGCACGGAATTTCCATGCGCACTGAGTACCGCCTGTATGCGGGCCAGCTGTTGAATCTTGCTTGCCTGCTGCATGCGCAGGGTAACATCGCGGTCAATGCCGCGATAACCAACCATCGCACCGTTTTCATCCTGCAATGGCTGTGCCGTACTTTCCAGCAGACGCACACTGCCGTCGTGATGACACCATCGCAATAGCCATCCTGTCCAGCCTTGATGCTTGGCAATCAGTTCGGGCATCACGGCCTCGACCTGATTTCTATCTTGTTCAAACATGAAATCGAGGGCATTTTTGCCAATCACATCCTGCGGCAGCCGACCCAGCAATTTAACGATGCTGTCATTGCTGTAGACAAGTCGACCTGCAAGGTCGGTTTCCCAAATCCAGTCTTCGGTGGTTTCCACGATGGCACGAAAACGTTCTTCGCTTTCCCGCAATGCCAATTGCATGCGCTGTCGTTCGCGGTTCTGCTCGGCAGCCAGCAAGGCACGTTCAATCGCCGGTTGCAGACGACGTAAATTATCTTTCAACACATAGTCGGAAGCACCGCGTTGCATCGCTTCGATTGCCAGCTCTTCGCCGATGGTTCCGGAGACATAGATGAAAGGAATGTCGGGCGCCATTTCACGAGCTACTTCGAGTGCTTCCTGGCCACTGAAGCCGGGCATCGAGAAGTCACTCAAAATAATGTCGGGTTTGAAGCGTGAAAGTGCATCGCGCAATGCTGCCTCGGTACACACATTTTCGGTCACTATCGTCCGGCCAAGATCATTCAAAGCACGCACGTTCAAGGCAACGTCGGCAGCCGAATCGTCCACCATCAAAACACGCAAAGGTAGAACCAGTAAATCCATGGATGGAAGACTCCTTAGCCTGGCGCCTGATTGACCAATACCCAGTACATTCCGATCTGCGCGATAGTTTCATCGAACTGTTCAAAATCCACCGGCTTTACGATATAGCTATTCACGCCCGACAGATAACTATTCATCAAGTCACCTTCTTCGCGCGACGATGTCAGCATGACTATCGGGATATGCTGCGCTTTCTCGGAACTCTTTAATCGCTTGAGTACCTGCAGGCCATCCATGCGCGGCATTTTCATATCGAGCAACACCAGCTTGGGCAGACCATTATCGCGATTGGCGTATTCGCCTTCGCAAAACAGGTATTCGATTGCCTCGACACCGTCCTTGACCCAGGCAATCTCGTTGACGATGCCGCGCTTTTTCAATACACGCATGGTCATCTCGGCATCGTGTGCCGAGTCTTCCACCAGCAATATTTCAACGCCCTGATATTTATTCACTCGCCACCTCGTTGATTGGCAATTCAAATGTAAAGCAGGCGCCCTTGTTCTGTTCTGCAACGACGCTAACACGACCAGCATGGCGTCCAATGATTCTGTGAACGATGGCCAGCCCGACACCGGTGCCTTCGAACTGATCCTGCGGGTGCATTCGCTGGAAGACACCAAATAGTTTGTCGGCATAGCGCATATCAAAGCCTACGCCGTTGTCTTTGACCCAATAATGAATATGCTTATCCTTTTTCTCGCTAGCGATCTCGATACTCGCCTGATCGCCGCGTGGCGCACTGTATTTGATCGCGTTAGAAATCAGATTGACCCACACTTGCCGCAACAATGCCGGGTCGCCGGAAATCGACGGTAAATCAGTGACCGTGATTTTTCCGATATTACCGACATGGGCGGATCGGAAATCATGTAAAACACTGGTCACAAGATCCTGCATGTCGACTTTCTGCTTCGCCAAAGGTTTGCGGCCCATGCGCGAGAATGTCAGAAGATCATCAATCAACATGCCCATGCGTCTGGCACTACCCATGATGGTTTGCAGATACCGTTGTGACTCGGGCGTTAACTGGTCGGCTGCATCTTCCGACAACATGCGGGCATAGCCATCGATATGCCTGAGCGGTGCCCGCAAATCATGTGACACCGAATAGCTGAAACTTTCCAGTTCCTGATTGGAGGCCTGCAATTGCGCCGTGCGATCCAGCAATTCACGATTGAGTTTCAGAACCGCCTGTTCTGCTTCCTTGCGATCAGTAATATCGGCTATCGTGCCCAGCATGCGACTGCGGTCCCCATCACTGCTCTCGAAAATACGGCCATGCACCACGATCCAGTGCTGGCTTCGATCTTGCCAGAAAATACGACATTCAAAATCCAGACTCTCGCCGTGCTCGGCAGCTTTCCTGAAAACCACGTCTACCCGCTCGGCATCGTCGGGATGCACATATTGGGTAAACGTTTCGTAACCCCATTCAAGCAGTGGTGTCTCATGACCAAACACCTGATCGTGCATTAACGAGCGCTTGGTTTTGCCGGTAACCAGATTCAATTCCCAATTGCCGATTTTCGATACCTCGTAGGCAAATTTCAGTTGTGCATTCGATTCTTCAAGCTGGGCAGCCATCGTCTCGCTATAAGCAAGCTGGCGAAATAGTGCGAATGCGCTTGCAATCAAAATCGCCAATGCCAGCAAGGTTCCGCTGACCAGCAGCCATTGAAATTGTGCAACCCGTTCTTCATAAATTCCCAGACGTGCCGTGAGCAGGCGATTTTCTTCGATGCGAACCGTGGTCAGAATTTTTCGCATAGGCTCAATTGAACCATCGCCCTTCGCCCGAAAGCGATTGCGTGCTTCAGCCAGGCCAGCACTTTCCGCATATTTTGAAGTTGCCAGCATGACTTCGTAGCGTTTTTTCAAATCCACACGGCTTTGTCTTACGCGTTGACCCTGCGCGGCATTGTCGCGAACCAGTGTAAGCAGCTCATTTGCAAAACGATCAGCCTGCATATAATTTGCATCACGATTTACCAGCATGCCTGCATCGCCCGAGATCAAATAGCCGCGCTGGCTGGCTTCCATTGCCAATGCGACATTCTCGAGTTCAATCGTCTGCTTCAATACCTGCAGTGTACGGGTCACCAAATTGCGAGCCTGGTCTTCACGACGACTTTCCTGCCAAACCAGCAGTGCCAGAAAACCCAATAGTCCGATGGCAAGACCGAAGACAAAGACCAATTGCTTTCTGGTCAAGCGTGGCGCACTCGCGTATCGGGCTGGCACAGGCTCGGTCAAATGAAGCGATCCTTATGTGAGCAAAGGAAAATACAAATACCCTCACAAAATACAAATACCCTCACCGATAGTAAATGATTTCATCAAGAATCTACGCACAAACTCCGAAATTTCGGCCAAGGCCTTTGCATGCGAAAAGTGAAATTCTCTTACGAATTCCTTACGGACAGATCAAGTCGAAATAAAAAAGATCGCATACGCGATCTTTTTGTGTGCAAATTTCCGTGCTGTTGGTTTTATCAGCCTTGATGTCGCAAGGCTTCAATCGGATCAAGTTGCGAGGCTTTGCGGGCCGGATAAAAACCGAAAAACAATCCGGTGCTGACCGAACAAACCACCGCGAGCGCGACGACCTGCCAGTCGAGTTGCACCGGCAGCTCGCTGAATTTTCCGACCGATAGCGAACCGATAACACCAATGGCAGTGCCAATCGCGCCACCACCGAAAGAAATCAACATAGCTTCGGTCAGGAATTGGCGTTGGATATCACCGGGCCCGGCACCCACCGCCATTCGCAAGCCAATCTCGCGAATACGTTCGGTCACCGACACCAGCATGATGTTCATGATGCCGATGCCGCCGACAATCAATGAAATGCCGGCAACGGCACCGAGCAGCAAAGACATGATGCGCGTGGTAGCTGTGCGCGTGGCGACAATTTCGGCAATATTGCGTACCGAAAAATCATCTTCCGCGCCCGGTGCAATTTTGTGGCGCTCGCGCATCAGCACTTCGACTTCCTGTTGCACGTACGCCAAATCCTCGGCGCGTGTGACACCAATGGCGATTTGTTGTACGGCGCCCGGTGGTCTTGCCGTAGAACCTGACAAACGGCGACGGGCGGTTTCCAGTGGCACCATCACGATATCGTCCTGGTCCTGGCCAAACCCGCCCTGTCCTTTCGGAGCCAGCACACCCACCACCTTGAAAGGCACTTTGCCAATGCGAATGCTTTGACCGATGGCATCTTCTTCGCCAAACAAATTCAGTCGCACGGTTTCACCAATCACGACAGACTTCGCGGCGCCGCTGTAATCCTGTGCCTGCAAACCTTCACCAGCCCCCATCTTCCAGCCGTTGATATCGAAAAAATCCGGCTGCACGCCTTGCCAGCTGGCAGACCAGTTATTTTCCGCATAGACCAATTGGCCATTGCCGCGAATGCCGGCGGCGACGTATTGCACTTCCGGAATCTGGGCACGAATGGCTTCGGCATCATCACCGGTCAATGTCCATTGGCTGCCAGCACCGGTACGAATACCGCCCTGATTGCCTGCGCCCGAACTGATATCGAGACGATTCGAGCCCAGTCCGGACACCATTTTATTGATTTCCGATTGTGTGCCCTGCCCGACCGACACCATGACGATGACGGCGGCAATGCCGATAATCACGCCCAGCGAAGTGAGTGCACTGCGTAACCAATTACCACGCAAGGCGAACATCGCCGTGCGCAAGGTGTCATTGAGCGTCATGCTGCTTTCTCCGCTTCGTGCAACTCGCCATCGCGCATCACGCAAATGCGATCTGCATGTTCGGCAACGTGCGCATCATGGGTGATAAGAATGATGGTATGGCCTTCGGTTTTGAGTCGCTTGAATAATTCGAGAATTTCTTCGCCTGTTTTGGAATCCAGCGCACCGGTAGGTTCATCGGCCAGAATAATCGGCGGCTTGTTGATCAAAGCACGCGCAATGGCAACGCGTTGTTGCTGGCCACCGGAAAGTTCACCCGGAATATGTTTTGCACGACCACCCAAACCCACCGCTTCCAGCGCCGCCAATGCGAGCGATTCACGCTCGGCCAGTGGCTGGTTGGCATAGGCCAATGGCATCATCACGTTATGCAGGGCATCCATGCGTGAAAGCAGATTGAAGCCCTGGAATACAAAACCCAGTTTGCTTAATCGCAATTTCGCCAACTCCTCGCGATCCAGCGTCGCCACATCGACGCCATCGCACAAGTAGCGACCAGAGCTTGGCTTGTCCAGACAGCCGATCAAATTCATCAAGGTCGATTTACCCGAACCCGATGGGCCCATGATCGCGACGAATTCGCCCGTAGCAATTTTCAGATCCACCGCATTGAGCGCCACCACTTCGGCCTGCGTGCCGGGATGGTAAACCTTGCTCAGGGCCTGGGTTTCGATAACGAAATTATTTTTCATGCGATCTGTTATTGCTTATCTGTCGGACGCGCGCTGCCCACGATAATCAAATCACCTTCGGCCAAGCCTTCGCCCATGATTTCGGTACGCGTGCCATCCGATGCTCCAATACGTATCGTCAGCTGCTCGGGTTTACCATCAACGAGCTTGTAAACCGGAGCACGCTTGGCGGTTGCCAGCGTGGCCAATTCTGCATCCCATTTTTGTTGTTGCTCGGCTGACAAAGTGGCGCGAAAGGGAGCGAACGATTGCTTCATGCGTTCTGCCATGCGACGAGCACCATCATTACTATTACCACCGCCTTGTCGCTGGCCACCGCCCGGTCCGCCAAAGGTGCGCGGCTGTCCTTCGCTTCTTGCCGCTGCGGCTTTGCGCATGGCATCGGCACGTTCGCGCATCGCTGCAACGGCAGTATCGAAAGCGGCACGCTGGGTAGCGTCAAGCTTCAGACCATCAGCGACCTTGCCAAGACTTTCCGAAATCATCACGCCGTTTCGTGCCTGCGCACCTGCGCCTGCAGTAGCAGGTTGATCGGCAGCATCGGTTGCCGGTTTGAAACGCAAGGCCGCGTTGGGAACACTCAACACATTTTCGCGATTGCTGATTTCAATTTCGGCATTTGCGGTCATACCGGGTAACAGGGTTTGATCAGAATTATCCACTTCCACAACAACGGGATAGGTAATGACATTGGCAGTATTGGCGGCGGCCAAACGTATTTGTTTTACCCTGCCACGAAAATTGCGATCAGGAAATGCATCCACGCTGAACTTCACCGATTGGCCATTTTTTACCTGGCCAATATCGGCTTCATCGATGGCCAACACGATTTCCATTTGACGCAAATCACCGGCAATCTTGAACAGTACCGGCGTCTGCAAACTGGCGGCCACGGTTTGGCCCGGCTCGACGGCGCGCGACAGCACCACACCATCCACCGGCGAGCGAATCACGGTTTTTTCCAGATCCAGACGGGCGCTATCGACATTGGCCTGCTGTTGTTTGACCTGTGCACCAGCAGAAACAATTCTTGCGCGCGCCTGATCACGGGCCGCGAGTGCAAGATCTGCATCAGTACGCGACACCAGTTGGCGCTTGGCCAAATCTGCTTTGCGCGAGTAATCGGCTTCGGCATTGCGCGCACTCGCCTGCGATTCATTCAAGCCTGCACGTGCACTGGCAAGCGATGCACTGGCCTGATCCAGACGCGCCTGATAAGTGCTGGGGTCAATGCGGGCAATCACTTCGTCTTTTTTCACGATATCGTTGTAATCAACATCAACGCTTTGCAAAATTCCCGATACTTGCGTACCGACATCCACCGTTGCAGTGGCACTCAAGGTGCCGGTCGCGGAAATGGCGGTACGGATTTCGCCACGGGTAACCGCTTCGGTACGAAAGGCTTGTTCGCTGCTGTCTCCACGCGAGCTCATAAACCAATAAGCGACAGCAAGAACGATAACGGTAATGATGACCGGCCAGAGCCAAGGGCGACGGGCCGGGGATTGCGCACGCGGTAAAGACGACATTCAATATCCTTGAATCGGGTTATAGCCGGATTTTAGCGGGTTACGACTGAACAGTAGTGAAGAAAACGACCACGCACCGGCAAAGAGGTTCCACATTCCAGCCTGATGCACCAGAGTGCAAAAGGGTTGCAACACCAAGCATATGGTCTACATTATTTTTGAGCATGGCTTGCATAAAGCTTGAGCAGGCTTTTGGATCGAGCTGATGCCGGCTCGACTTTTTCATAATAATTATCGAGCCATGCCCTGGCCTGCTTCTGCGTAGCAAGATCACCCGCGCGGGCTGCTATCAAATAACGCGCAGCCATCACATCAGGCGCACCTGGTGTCAATTGTTCGGCCATCTTGAGTTCCGACTTGGCAGCGTCCAATTTGCCCAGATGGGCCAATAAGGTGGCGTGCTGGTGATTGGCTGCGGCGGGACACGGCAATCGCCACGATGATGACGAGCAGAACTATAAAAAAAAGTATGAATAGCTTCATGATTTCCCTGGTATTTCGTAAAAATAAGGGCGAGATGCCCCGAGACATTATCGACTTCATCAAAGAAGACCGAAAGAACTACGCAAGCAGCCAAATTTACTATATCGTCTCTTCTAATATCTGATCGTGATTTCACTCCAACCGGCACCAAAGACGCAAGGAGACACCATGGCAACTACCCTCATCGAACCGTATCTGTTTTTCGGCGGACGTTGTGAAGAAGCTCTCGATTTCTATCAGACGGTACTGGGCGCAAAGGTCGAGATGCTAATGCGCTTTAATGAAAGCCCGAAGCCGCTTCCCCCTGGCGTATTGCAGCCCGGTTTTGAAAGCAAAGTCATGCACAGCAGCATCCGGATTGGCGCGACCCGGGTGATGGCGTCCGATGGCTGCAATGACAAATCAAGTTTCAGCGGATTTTCATTATCACTCACCGTGGCGAGCGTAGATGAAGCTCATCGTGTTTTCGACTTGCTCGCCGAGGGCGGCCAGGTGCAGATGCCATTGGGCAAAACATTCTGGTCACCTTGTTACGGCATGCTGGCGGATCGCTTCGGCATCGGCTGGATGCTAACAGTGCCGGAAGATTGTGCTTAGAACATTCCCGCACCAGGCATAGCAAGGCAAAAAATACACACCCGCTTGTGTGCGCTTTCGCACGGAACTGCCGGACAACAGGATTCAAGATGTGAATCACGATTAGAACAGCATGTGCTGTCATCGCATTTTCAGGAATAGCATCATGACCGTTGCCAGCGTAATGACCGATGCACCCGTGTGC
>JBOHYH010000076.1:0-43909 GCA_050737775.1 Arenimonas sp. | reverse complement strand
CTCCTCATCGACATCAATCTTCTGCAGGTTCAACACGACCTCCTGCTCCAAGCGTCCAGGATCGAGCGGCAATTTCAAATCCGCCAGTTTGGTTTCCATTTTACCGCGCAGGGCGACGCGAATTTCCGGCAGCCATTCACGCACTTGCGCAACGATACGTTCAATACCATTGATTTTTTCCTGCATCACGGCAGCTAGTTTTTCGCCTTCGCGTGCGCGCGAAACTACAAACTCGATAAGAGTGAGATCAAGCAAGGCCAGCGCTTCGGATTGCAGACCGACCTGATCCAGCGGCGCTTCTTCCAATACCCCGGGAAACCGCAATAGCTCGGTGATTTCGGTTCTTGGCTCGGGAAACTTGTCGGCAATGCGAAAACTGAGTTGGGAAAGCTGTTCAAGCAAACGCTCGTTGACTTTCAAATCCGTCACGCTGCCGACGGATGGACGATAACGAAAGCTCAAATCGATTTTTCCACGCGACACTTTTTGCGCGACACGTTCGCGAAAACTGGTTTCTACCGCCCGCAATTCTTCGGGCAAACGTACCGACAATTCCAGATAACGATGATTCACCGCTCGCAGTTCACAGCTAAGGCTGCCGCCTGTGGCGGGGGCTTCACTGCCGGCAAACGCGGTCATGCTACGAATCATGTTTAACTCCCGAATCAATGGGAGACAATGGTAATCTATTAGGCCCTGCTTGATGTAACGATTGGAATACCATGACCCGTCCCAGTGCCCGCTTATTCGACCAGATGCGTGATGTCCGCATTGAACGCCAGTTCACCAAACATGCAGAAGGCTCGGTATTGATAAGCTTCGGCGATACCCGCGTGTTGTGTACCGCAAGCATCGAGAACAAGGCCCCCGGCTTTCTGCGTGGCAAAGGCGAAGGCTGGGTAACTGCGGAATACGGCATGCTGCCGCGCTCGACGCACGACCGCATGAATCGCGAAGCCGCCAGCGGCAAGCAGGGTGGTCGTACGCTGGAAATTCAGCGATTGATTGGCCGTGCCTTGCGCGCCTGCATTGATCGCAAGGCACTGGGTGAGCGTACCATCACGCTCGATTGCGACGTATTGCAAGCCGATGGCGGCACACGCACCGCCGCTATTACCGGCGCCTTCGTTGCATTATGTGATGCCGTTGCCGTATTGAAAAAACGCGGCGACATCACGAAGAATCCGATTCTTGGTGCCGTTGCAGCGGTTTCGGTCGGTATTTACCAGGGCAATCCGGTTTTGGATCTCGACTATGCAGAAGATTCGCAATGCGATACCGACATGAATGTCGTAATGAATGACGGCGGTGGCTTTATCGAACTGCAAGGTACCGCTGAAGGCCACGCCTTCCGCCGCGATGAACTCGACGCTCTACTGGCCATCGCCGAAAAAGGCATTCGCGAATTGCTGGCTTTGCAACAGCAGGCATTGGCTGGCGTTTAATTCTGATCGGCCACCCCACGACGCACACTGAGGAAGGGCGCAGCAAGCAGCGCCCCTACAAAATTTTATGAAAAATCTTGTTCTCGCTACTTCCAATCGCGGCAAAGTCACCGAGATGCAGCCGCTATTGTCGGACATCGGCTACACAATCATCACCCAGGCAGAACTTGGCGTCAGCGATGCCATTGAAGATGGCCATACGTTTGTCGAAAATGCATTGATCAAGGCGCGTCACGCCAGTGCACTTACCGGCTTGCCAGCGATTGCCGATGATTCCGGTTTGATTATCGATGCACTCAAGGGTGCACCAGGTTTGATTTCAGCGCATTACGCCGGCGTGCATGGTGATGCCGAAGGCAATATCAAAAAAGTATTGGCTGAAATGGAGGATGTGCCCAGAGCAGATCGCACAGCGCGTTTCTATTCTTTGATCGTGATGATCAAACATGCTCACGACCCACAGCCATTGATCGCCGAGGGCATCTGGGAAGGCGAAATCCTCGAACTTCCACGCGGTAGCAACGGCTTTGGCTACGATCCGATTTTCTTCGTCCCCGACCAGCAATGCAGCGCCGCCGAATTAGCTTCTGAAATTAAAAACCATATTAGCCATCGCGGTCGTGCACTGCTGAAATTGCGTGAATTGCTGAGCGTCAGCTACAAATAAAATGCCCGCGCTGATTCCACCGCCGCTGAGCTTATATATCCACATCCCGTGGTGTGTTCGCAAATGCCCCTATTGCGATTTCAATTCACATCAACAGAAAGACGAACTGCCGATTGATGAATACATCAATGCACTGACGAACGATCTGGAGCAGGATTTGCCTTTGGTGTGGGGCCGTTCGATTCATTCGGTTTTTTTTGGCGGCGGCACGCCCAGCTTGTTTCCACCCGATGCGATCGAACGCATTCTCGATGCCTGCCGGGCAAGATTAAAATTTGCGCCGAATGCCGAAATTACCATGGAATGCAATCCTGGTACTGCCGAGCATGGGCGCTTTGAAAATTACCTCGGCGCCGGCGTTAACAGGCTGAGTTTCGGCATCCAGAGTTTCAACGACGAGTGCCTGAAAACGCTGGGCCGCATCCATGATTCCAACGAAGCGGATGCAGCAGTAAAAATGGCGCAGGATGCAGGCTATGGCAACATCAATCTGGACTTGATGTTCGCCCTGCCCGGCCAGGATATCGAGATGGCGAGACAGGATGTCGAGCGTGCGATTACCTTGTCGCCCACGCATATTTCCTACTACCATTTGACGCTTGAACCCAATACAGTTTTCGCCGCAAAACCGCCACCGAACCTGCCGGATGAAGATGCCGCCTGGGCTCTGCAAGAGCAAGGCCAAT
This sequence comes from Arenimonas sp., assembly GCA_050737775.1. GTDB lineage: Bacteria > Pseudomonadota > Gammaproteobacteria > Xanthomonadales > Xanthomonadaceae > Arenimonas. The sequence continues at coordinate 41,111 of JBOHYH010000076.1, read as the reverse complement.
CCTTACTTGCAGAACACGGTTTTCAACAATACGAAATTTCGGCTTATGCAAAAAATGGCAAGCAATGCGCCCACAATCTTAATTACTGGCGTTATGGCGATTACCTCGGCATAGGCGCCGGGGCACACGGAAAAATTTCTTCTGGCGCGAGCGGCGATATCTTGCGGCGCTGGAAAGTAAAAAATCCACGCGATTATTTGCAACACGCCAATACCGAGAAACGTATTGGCGGTGACGAATTGATCACACCGGAAAATCGTCCGTTCGATTACATGCTGAACGCGCTGCGTTTGTCGGAAGGTTTTTCCATGAAAGACTTCGAAGTTCGAACCGGACTCGATCGCTCTGCCATCGATAAAAAGCTATCGCATGCAAAACTGATGGGCTGGCTTGAAGAACACAATGGCCAGGTCATTCCTACCGAACTGGGGCATCGTTTCAGCAATGATGTGATGGGCCTTTTTTTGCACGATTGATCACGCAATTCGGGCTATCATTTACCCATGCTAGATTCCAAATACATCCGTTGCCCACATTGTGGCGAACGCTTCGAGGCTCTGGTCGACACCTCCGGCGGGGATTCCGATTACATTGAAGATTGCCCGGTTTGCTGCCGGCCGATCATGCTGCATAGCCGTACCGATGAAAACGGCGAATTCGATGGTTTGGACGCCGAGCAGGATTTCTAGCGGCTTGAGGCTATCAGGACATGCCTAATGGGCATGGCAATCACCTGTCGGTCAGGCCTCAAAACGTTTACAATACGCGCCGTGATAGGTGTACGGGAAGTTGGTGAGAACCCAACACTGCCCCCGCAACGGTAAGTCAGCATCGCAAACGATGCATCTTTCAGTGACCACTGGGAATCGATATTTCTGGGAAGGAGAAAGAGACAGCTTCGGCTTAAGTCGTGGCTGTTTGATGAGTCCGGAGACCGGCCTATTGCCGGGTCATTCGACCCAACAGCGAGTTGCGGTGGGCAACTAGGCAGCGTATGCGCCATTTTCATTGCGTCCAACGTTTGTCTTTCTCCATCGAACTCGCTGCCCTGCGGGTGAGCATTACGGAGAACTACATTGAAACGTTTTAATTCAACACGCGCCATTAAACTGGCCGCTTTAAGCATCGCGATCAGCAGCTCATTTACGGCGTATGCCGATGAAGTGAAAACATTGGATGCGATTTTGGTCACTGCCAACCGCAGTGAAACCAGTATCGACAAGACTCTGGCTTCGGTAACAGTGATTACCCGTGCCGACATAGAGAAAAGCCAGGCGCCCGATATTTCCGACCTGCTGAGCCAACAAGCCGGACTGGATATTGTTCGCAGTGGCGGCAGCGGCACCAATGTCTCGGTATTTACCCGTGGCGGCAATTCGAATCACACCTTGATTCTAATCAACGGAGTACGAGTCAATACTAGCTCGCAAGGCTCTTATGATTTCAGCAGCCTTCCGCTGGCGGTGGTCGAACGCATTGAAATCGTGCGCGGACCACGTGCAGCTTTATGGGGTTCGGATGCCATTGGCGGCGTCATTCAAATTTTCACCCGTGCTGCAGGTGAGCACGCACAATTGCGTGTCGGCAGCTATGGTCGAGCAGAGGTTGAAGTTGGTTTTGGCCTTGGCGATGATGAAAACAATCTTGGAGTTTCGGCTGGTCATGGCAAGGCGTCCGGCTTTTCCGCCACCAACAGCAATTATCCTTATGGCTCCTACCCTGATGACGATGGCTATGAAGCCAGCCATCTTTTGGTCAATGGCAAACTGACAATCGGTTCGCAGACTTTATCGGTCTTCGCTTCGGCAGTGGATGCCGACCTTGAATTCGACGAAGGTGAAACCAACAAGAAAACTCGTGAGGCCGGGGTCACACTGAGCGGCAATATCAATGATCTGTGGAAACAATCGCTAAGCGTTGGCCATAGCTATGAAAATCTGGCGACCCCGGTTTATGGCAGCCTATTCGGCAATCGCCGACTGGCCATCGACTGGATCAACACACTCGATTTCAACGAACTCAATCGTTTGAATATTGGTGTTAACTGGAGCCAGGAAGATGGCACCAGTGAAGAATTCGGCGTGACAAGCATTGATAGAAATCGCCGCAACACCGGGATTTTCGCTGCCTGGCATGGCGAGTTTGCAAGCAATACTTTCGAGCTGGCGGCACGTCACGACAACAACAGCCAATTCGACGACAAGACAACGGTTCAAGCTGCCTGGGGATTCGAAATCAGCGATGATCTGCGACTGCGTGCCAGCTGGGGCCAAGGCTTCCGCGCACCCAATTTCAATGAACTTTATTACCCCGGCTTTTTCGGCTTTTATGCAGGCAACCCGAACCTGAAGTCGGAAAGCTCAGAGACTGCCGAACTGGGCGTGAACTTCAATATTACCAACCAGCAAACGCTGGAAGTGTCTGCCTACAATTCCAACGTCAAGGATCTGATTGCGTTCACGCAGCTCCCGTTCTTTGCCGCCGAGAATATTGATCGCGCTCGACTGAAAGGTGCAGAAGTCCAATATCGCTTCAGTGGCGAAGTTTTCTCGCTTTCAGCAAATGCTGGCTGGCAAGATGCTCGGAACCTTGAGTTCGATACCAAGTTGCTGCGTCGTGCTGACCGCAAGCTCAACATCATTACTGATTTCAAAATCAATGATCAATGGACATTGGGCCTGGACTTGCAAGCTGCGTCCGAAAGGCCGGACTTCGGTAATCCGGCGCCGGGCTATGGCCGTCTGGATGCGCGAATTGGCTACCAATTCGGTGATGGCTGGAACCTCGAAGCACGCATTGAAAACCTTGGCGACAAGGATTATGAACTTATCCCGGGTTACAACACGCCAGGTCGCAGCGGCATGCTGACCTTGCGCTGGAACGCAAAAAACTAGAAAACCGGCCATCGGCTGAATTAAAGCCACTTAAAGATGTAAAAAGATGTGTTTTGACTGGCTTCAAATGCCCCGCTGTGCCTAAAATCACAGCGGGGATTATCTCGGGAGCCTGGCATGTCTGATTCAAGCATTGCGTCGCATAACACTGCGCCGACATTAGCCTCGAAAAACCTGCCTCGACGTGTACGGCATTTGCTGGAAGGCATTCTCGAGTTTGCTTCGGACGAATTCGAACGCGGACTGATGTCCAGCCTCAATGAATTTGAACAACAATTATTCAAATTTGCCGAACAGGCACGTAGCGCGACGGTACAAACCCGCTGGCTGGAAGCACAACGCCTGATCAAACGCACCCGTCATGATCTGGTACCAAGATTCCTGATTGCGCTCGAATCCGAACTTTCCATTCTGCGCGAAGCGCATCAGGCCAAGCCTCTTTTCATGTCACGATCAGGCGCTGGTCCGAGTACCGAGTTGTCGTTAGTCAACGACATGGAAATCGACGAGTCCACCATCCTTATCGAAATATCCAACCGTGGCGAAATGCGGAACAGCTTGCCGCTGTATTTGCTTGGCCAACGCTTTGGCGTCCTGGCCGGCAAACCTGCTTTTGATTCGGAATCTCTCCCCATTGGACCACAAGCCTTATGCCGGATGCTGCGCGATGCTTCGGATTGCCTAGGTCTGAGCGAAGAACACCGCTTGATGTTTTTCAAGATTTTTGAAAAACAGGTAATGCCGATGTACGGCAATTTAATCGAGTCGGTCAACAACTACCTGGCAAAAAACAATGTGCTGCCGAATTTGCAATATGTGCCTATTCGCGCGCGACCAAAATCACAATCCGAACCCGTGGAAAAACTCACCGAACGCACCCAACAAGCTGCTAGGGGACATGCCGAAAACAGCATTGGCCTTTCTTTGGCTGACGACGGCCATCAAGGCAGTGCACGCTCGGCCCTGCGTGCCAGTGAAAACCCGAACGTCGACCAAAGCAGCCTTCCGGACGGCGCCAAAAACCTCTCGGGCAATCCGTTTACTGGTGGCATCGCGGGCAGCAGTTTTGGTAATGGACAAGCATCGCAAGGCGCCGCGAGCCGTGGTATCAATGCCGGTGGCGGTCTGAGCATTCGCGGCAATATCGCCGGAAATAACGCAGCGGCAAGTAACGACGAAAGCAATGAGTCGAGCGGAGAAATTGACGAAGCCAGTTTCAACATGATGCGCCAGTTGATGGCAAGCCGGAAACAACTACTGGGTAAACTGAATCCGGAAAAAATACAGACCGATGCCAGCAAATCGGAACCGGTCGCACCATCACTGCTGCAAAAAACCCTGCAAATGCTACAAGGCAAACCCGCTACTCCGATATTGAGTGGTGGAAAACCTACAGCTCGCAACATCCAGCACATCAAACAAGATTTGATGTCACATCTTCGGATGAATTCCGATAGTCAGGACGCACCGATATTAGGCGAAGAAGATAACGACGCCATCGACCTGGTCGGCATGCTGTTTGACAGCATCAATAAAGACGTCAAGGCCAACAGTCCCGCCGCACACTTGCTGGCAAAACTGCAGGTTCCTTTATTGCGGGTTGCCCTGCAGGACAAGGGCTTTTTCACCAAACAAAATCATCCCGCCAGACAGATGCTAGGCGCCATCGCGGAGTCCGGTGCGTATTGGCTCGGTGATGATGACGCTGACCCGGCCTTGCTCGGAAAAATGAACGCCGTGGTCGATCGCACCGTACGTGAATTCGATGGCGACATGGGTCTGTTCCAGCAACTGCTGACCGACATCAACTCACACTTGCAAATTCTCACGCGCAAAGCCGAAGTTGCCGAAAAACGACATATCGAAGCAGCACGTGGCAAAGAAAAACTCGCGATGGCTCGCGATCAGGCTTCTGTTGCCGTCAATGGCTTGTTGAAAGATCAATCCTTGCCCCGCTTCACTCATACCTTGTTGAGCCAGGCTTGGACGGATGTAATGGCGCTGACGGCCTTACGCTCGGGTGAAGATTCCGAGGCGTGGAAACAGCATTTGAATGTTGCCGAACGCCTGATTCAAGTCGCCAAGGCTCCGCCCGGGCAATCAACGATATCCAGCATCGAAGCAGAACAATTAAGACAGGAACTCGAAAGCTCGTTGACACAAGTCGGTTATCAAGGCGACGAGGCACGTGCCATTACCGAACGTCTGATCGATCCGCAAGCAGGCAAGGAAGGCGATGCAGCCAGCCGAACCGAATTGACCATGCGATTGAAGTCACGGGCACGATTTGGCGAAGACGTGACTGGCGCGAAGACGAAGAAAGTAAAACTGACGGCCGACGAACAGGCACGCTTCGAGCAGCTCAAGCTGGTCGCTTTCGGCACCTGGTTTGAATTTATTACCAACCAGCAAGGTGATCGTATTCGTCGCAGGATGGCCTGGTACAGCACGACTACCGGACACTCTTTATTCGTCAATCAACGCGGTCAAAAAGTCGGCGAATACCATCTGGAAGCACTCGCAAAAATGCTCGTGCGCGGCGAACTGTTTATTGTTGAAGAACAAACCGGCGGCATTATTGATCGCGCCTGGAAATCGGTAATGAACGCTTTACGTTCTTTTGCTGGCCAATCTCCAACGGAGGCAGCAGCCATATGAATAACGAATACCGCCGCGCCCGTCGTCGCAAAGTCGGCTACAACGTTGAAGTCTACGACACCATGACCGAAGCCGTGATTGGGCGCTTGAGCAATTTATCCGAGACCGGCATGTTGTTGATCATGCACGAGCCGATGATGAACGATGCCTTGTATCAACTTCGACTCAGTTTGCCGGACCCACTCGGCGTGGCACAAAGCATCGATGTAGGTGCGCATGAGTTATGGGCTGATGAAGCCGCAGCACCCGGCCAGGTCTGGATCGGCTTTCGCTTTATTGATGTATCGCCTGGCCATGTTGCGTTTATCCGCGAATGGGTAGACGCACCGGGCGGTCACTACGTTTGATATGGGGCTTGTCAAAACGGCGTTTTTGATAATGGCGACCTGCCTCACAGCGAGCTGTGAAAAGTCCGAAATCAGCACCGGAAAAATTGTTGTCAACGGGACCGATACTCTGCTTGAAGTCCGCGATGGCTCACCGGAAAGCACGGCTCTGGCCACGAGTGCAATCACCAAAATGCTGCAGGACCAGCAGGCGCTATCGCATGCCTGGAAAGCTTCTGAAGTAAGCAGGATCAACGCTGCTCTGGCTGCCGGCAAACGTGCAACGATTTCAAAAAAAAACATTGCCCTACTTGAAGCAAGCAAGTCGCTATATGAAGCAAGCGATACCTATTACGACCCGAGTATAGGCTCGCTGGTCAGGATGTGGGGGTTTTATACCGACAATTTTCCGATCAGTGAAAAGCCGCCGACCAATGAACAAATCTCGGAATGGTTGTCGAAGAAACCGGCTTTCATGGAGATCAACCTCACCGGACAAAGTATTTCTGCGAACAATCCCAATACCCAACTCGATTTCGCCACCATTCTTGAGGGTGCTGCCGCACTCGAGATAAAACGCATCTTTGCACAGCAGCAAATACAGGATGCCAGAGTAACGATGGGTTCAGACCAGTTTACCGTTGGCAATCCAGACGCCCGGCCATGGACGGTAAAACTGAAGGACCCCTTCGGTGGTGATTTGGGAGAAATAGATTTACAAGGCAATGAAGCATTGTTCAGTTCAGGCAATTTCAATAAATTCCGTGTCGCACCTACCGGATCACGCTGGGGCCATGTGTTGAACCCGCGCACCGGCAAGCCCGCTCAGGGCTCTGCCGCAGTTGTTGTATTGCACGCTGACCCGGTGTTGGCGGACGCAGCATCGACCGCCCTGATGGCAGCCGGTCCCGGCAACTTCAGCAAACTGGTCATTCGCATGAAGCTGGCGTGTGCAATGATGGTGACGGATGAAAACGAATTATTGATCACCATGCAAATGAAAAGACGCGTCAGGTTTTTTCGTGACCCGGTGCCTCTGGGCCAACCCATCGCCAATGGCGAGAGCTGCACGCAATGAGTCGATGGCTTTAACACCAAAGTTAATCGAATGCGGCAAAATAATCGAAACCGAATACGAGACAAACATGAGCCTATACCGTGAGCATCTTGCCACCGTCATCAAGCGTGCCGATTTAGCCTTGGCTGCAGGCGACTTCGATCATTTGGTTATTGCTTCGGGCATCGAAAAATATCGTTTCCTGGACGATATGCCCTATCCGTTCAAGACCAATCCGCAATTCAAGTACTGGTTGCCGCTTACCCAGCACCCGCATAGCTGGATCATTCATACTCCGGGTAAAAAGCCGAGCCTGGTTTATTACCAACCAGATGATTACTGGCATGTAACACCGAGTGCACCCGAGGGCGATTGGGTAGAACACTTTGATATCCATATCATCACCAGTCCCGATCAGGCAGCAAAATTTTTACCACAGGGCAAATCCGCGATCATCGGAGAAGCCGATGCCGCGATTGGCGAGTTCACTCCGAATAATCCGACCGCCGTCATTCACCACCTGCATTTTCATCGGGCTTTCAAAACGGCTTACGAATTGAGCTTGATGCGCAAAGCGCAACGCAAGGGCGTACTTGGGCATCTAGCTGCGCGCTCGGCTTTCCATGCAGGAGAATCCGAAGCGGGGATCAATCTGGCATTTTTGAAAGCAGCCGGCCATACCGACAGTGATACGCCTTACAACAATATCGTCGGACTGAATGAAAATGGCGCGACTCTGCATTATCAATACAAAAATTTTGACAAGCCGGATGAACATCGTTCGCTATTGATCGATGCCGGGGCAGAAGTTGCAGGTTATTCGTCGGACATTACACGTACCTGGAGCAACGGTGACACACGCTTCACCGATTTGATCAATGCAGTCGATAAAGAACAAATCGCATTGGCAAGCAAAGTACGGGCCAATACCGATTACCGTGATTTACATCTGGAATGCCATTTACGTCTTGGCAGCGTGCTGAAGGCGCTCGATATTGTCGATATGGATCCGGGCAGCATGATGGAAGCTGGCATCACCTCGACATTCTTCCCGCACGGCCTGGGGCATCCGATCGGACTTCAAGTACATGACGTCGCCGGTTTTGCCGCCGACGAAACCGGCACCTTAATTCCGAAACCGAATGGCCATCCCTATCTGCGCATGACACGCACACTGGCACCCGGCATGGTGGTAACGATCGAGCCCGGCATTTATTTCATTGATACGTTGTTGGCGAAACTGAAAGCTTCAAAACACGCGACAATGGTCAACTGGCGCAATGTTGAACACCTCACGGCTTTTGGCGGCGTACGCATTGAAGATGAAGTGCATTGCACTGACGGCGCGGCAGAAAATCTGACGCGTGATGCGTTTCGGGAAATTGAACATCGGTAATTCTTTGCGGATGGCCAACCCCACATTTTAAGGTAGTACCCATCACAATGCCGACGTAGGGGCGCATGCTTGCTGCGCCTAACGTTTGCGACAATCTGAAACAGGGCGCAGCAAGCATGCGCCCCTACGGTTTATTTTTTACGAAACCGTTTTACCGCAAACACCACCAGGCCAATCACCAGCCATAATGGCCATATCGCGAATAAATCAATCACGATATCCAGCAAGCCATACCAGCCTGTTGAAAAAGCGCTGAACAGACGTTTGAAGAAGCCCGGACGAATCTCCTTGGCAATGGCATCCACGTCGTCCAATTCGGTTTTACGTATTTTGCTCAGCTGATAAAGCGAAAGACTTATCGTGCTGAAAGCGACCTTGTCTTCCACTTCTTTCTGCACGACTACCGCCTCGTCACGCACGGCCTTGGTATTGTTTTGACCCGAAATGATAGCCGCCTTGTCGGCAATCTTGCCGGGCGAGGCACTCAAATCGCCCAACTGTTTTTGTGCTTCCTGATTACGCAGAAATTCGAGTTGTTTCCTGAGCAATTCGAACTGGACATCATGGGCGTCGAAATTGCGCTGATCCAGGAATTCGACCTGAGCAATCATTGCACGCAGAAAATCCTGGGTTTTATTGCTCGGTACACGCACTGTCAGGTTGCCTTGCACTGTGTACTCGGCAAGCTCAATCAATTTTGCATCACCGATGGAATAACGATTAACCCGGTCGACGTTTGCATTGATCTGATTCGCCACCACAAACCCGCCTTGATTCGCCACGATATTCTCAATCGCAATCGCGGACTGATAGACATCTTTGACACGGAAATTGGCATTCGCAGTTCGGACAAACTTGCGTTCACCGTCGTCATAGGAAGTCGCACTGGACGTCAGTTGTTCGGCAGTCACCTGCTGCTCGGCGGTTTCTTTCAGGAACCCATCAGCTCCGGTGCCCGCATCCGCACGCGAAGAAGAGGCGGAACCCATTGGAGCGTCTTTTGCTCTAGCCTCTGCCGGGGCAACGGCATAAGCAGCGCTTTCCGATGAGGCTGCATCGGCAGACGTCTGTTCTGCCTTTGAGCAGCCGGCCAATACAATAACAAGCGCTGCCGATAGCAGTGCAGTGGTGATTTTAAGCATTACAGAATCTCCCATGGTTGATGTAAAAAATGTTTTGACAACGCTTGCTGTCGGCAATACTGGATTCAACGTCTGGCAGTAGCAATAAGGGGTTAAGCCACTTTGAAATAATGGTTACGATTGGTTAAGCAAGTTTTAAAAAATAATTTGTCCATAAAAAATCCCGGCTTAAACCGGGATTCTATTTCTTGCAAATTGCATGCAGCGCATTAGTAGAAAATATCTTCTCGACATGCAAATTGCATGCGGAATTCAAAGTCAAGCAGCCACTTTCCTGCAAATTGCATGCTGCCAGCAACTCGCATCCAGAGCGTCATGGCCTGCAATGATTTTCTATCGAACGCAGGTCGGCTTCCAGATCGATTTCATTCAATTGCGATTGCCCGCTGGCGAGTCTTCTCCTGGCTTCTGCGCACGGATCATATTCCAAGGCGCCGAACAGCTTGCCGACCATGGCCAGTTTCTGTTGCGGAGTTAATTTATTACGCAGCTTTATGCCCTTGATAAAAGGCTCGGCTCGTCCCGCCAATGCAATATGCTGCCTTTTTAGCGGATCATTTTCCATTATTGCAGGCGATGCATTCCACTCGTCATTCCCTAGGCTCAGACGCAAGCTGGCGGGTGACACATCATCGTTATTTTCAAGCTGTAGCGGCACATCAACGATATCTCTGGATGCTGCCGTACGGGATTTCTTCACCCTTGTATTTTCAATGGAATGCGACGGCACGGCGACAGACTCAAACACAGTAGGCTGCTCTATAAAAATCACCTCCAGCGCCTCTTGCAATATATCCATCGATGGACGCGCAGCTTCCCGCCACTGAAACCAATAGCCGACAACAGCAACATGTAAAAAAGCCACTGCAATAAAAACAAGCATATTCCACCCGATTTTTGGGGGTTCGACGGCTTGTTTCTCGTTGAAAAATACGCGATCCCAATTCGTATGTCGGATCTTGTCAGCTTCAATACATTCCATTCAAAAACTCGACATCACAGGGAGTGAGTTCGATCAGACCGCGAATATGGCATTGGGTTCATTTTGTAGGAGGGCCCTTTGGCCCGAGTGGATCTGCGCGGCACCAGGCAGAAAACCACTCCTGTGTTTGACCAGACATTCGTCTGTTAAAAGCCAGTACTCCCGCCACCCATGGCGATCGCAAGCGGCCTCCTACAAAAATCCCGGCGTGAGCCGGGATTTTTTTCGAGATCAAAAAAAGAAAAACTATTCCGCAGGAATCACCCGCAAAGTCATGCTATCCACCGCAATGATGCGTACTGCCGCATTCACCGGCAAGTCAGGGCCTTGCACGGCCCAGAAAGCATCGCCAATCTTGAGCCTGCCCTGACCATTGATGATGGCGGTTTCCAGGTTATAAACCTTGTCGACCAGTTGTTCGCCACGACGGTTCAACAAAGGCTGGTCACTGGGGGATTCTCTTTCGCGGAAAAATTTCACATACACCGCAATCGAGACGAAAGAAAACACCACGAACAATATGACCTGGGCCAACACCGTCAAGCCCGGCAGTATCCAGACCAGAACAAACACGACCGCTGCTGCTAAACCCAGCCAGAGCAAAAAGAGCCCCGGCGCCATGGTTTCTGCCGCAATCAGCAGCAATGCCACGCAGGCCCAGACAATCATTTTAGGACTCATAGTATTTCCTTGGATTATTTAGCTGCTTTAGTAGCAATCGATGCTTTCTGCCGGTCCGAGCTTTCTTTGGCAAGTTCGGCAATACCGGCGATGCTGCCCATCACACCGGTCACATCGGTCGGCAAAATCATCAGACGCTGATTTGGCGAATTGGCAAAATCCTTCAGCGCTTCGATATATTTTTGTGCCACGAAGTAGTTGATCGCCTGCACATCGCCGGAAGCGATAGCGTCGGACACCATACTGGTTGCTTTTGCTTCTGCTTCGGCCAGACGTTCACGGGCTTCGGCCTCGCGGAATGCCGCTTCGCGTTTACCTTCGGCTTGCAGAATGGCGCCCTGCTTTTCACCTTCGGCACGCAGGATTTCAGACTGGCGCAGACCTTCAGCTTCCAGAATGTTGGCGCGTTTTTCGCGCTCCGCCTTCATTTGTCTTGCCATCGAGTCGATCAAGTCGCGCGGCGGCTGAATATCTTTCAGTTCGATCCGGTTTGCCTTGATGCCCCAGGGATGGGTCGCCTGATCAACAACACCCAACAACTTGGCATTGATTTCATCGCGCTTGGATAAAGATTCATCCAGATCCATCGAGCCGATGGCGGTACGGATATTGGTCATCACCAGTGCAATGGTTGCCTGCTCTAGATTGGAAACTTCATAGGCGGCTTTGGCAGCATCCAGCACCTGGAAGAACACGACGCCATCGACTTTAACCACGGCATTGTCTTTGGTGATCACGTCTTGCGACGGGATTTCCAGCACCTGCTCCATCATGTTTACCTTGCGGCCAATGCCCTGAATGATCGGAAACAGGAAATGCAGGCCGGGGCTCAGAGTGTGCGTATATTTACCAAAACGCTCGACCGTCCATTCATAACCCTGCGGAACCATGCGGACCATTTTTGCGACAAAAATCACCACAAACACCAAAAGTGCTAAAACCATGAACATGCCCATGACGAACTCCTTGAAATATCCGGCCCAGTATATTGGTTTCGGGGCTTGCTTTGTTGCGACCCTTTTGGGCTTGGCTACATCCTGATATCCGTGACATCCCCTTTCGCCATCGATGTTCCGCCCAGCCTGCTGACCCGCGCCAGAAACGGCGAGGAAGCCGCGTTCGAGCAGATTTATCGCTGGTTTGAAAGGCCCGTCTTCACGCTGGCCCTTCGACTTTGCGGCCAACGCGAGGAAGCCCAGGACATCCTGCAAGAGACCATGCTGAAACTATTCGGAAAAATATCGGAATTTCGCGGTGACTCGCCCTTTTGGGGCTGGCTACGGCAAATCACGGTCAATGAATGCCTGATGCGACTGCGCAAACGCCATCCTGCCCAGGAACTCGATCTGGATAGTGAATCGGATTTCCTTGAGGCCGACATTCTATTACCGCCGCAAGCTGCCGATGCACAGCTATTGGCGCAGGCCATGAACCAATTACCCGCCACCACGCGAAGTGTGCTCTGGCTTTACCACGTAGAAGGCTACACGCACGATGAAATTGCCGGACTGATGGAGAAAACGATCTCGTTTTCGAAATCGCAATGCGCGCGTGGCGGCAAAAAATTGCGTGAACTTTTAAATATCGACAAGGAGGTACTGAACCATGGCTGATATCTCGACACGACAGTACGGCATTAATATTGGACAGGCACTGCGCGATCTGCCGATGGAAACACCCATGCAATCGGCATGGTCAACGATTTCGAAACAGATTCCGAAAAAGAAATCCCGCCATTATCTGCCGATGGCACTGGCGGCCAGCCTTGCATTGTTCGCGCTCGTTCCATTAAGCCGGAATTCGCCACCCATCATCGAAAACCAGACCGATGCCCAACTTCAATCGGCGATGCAGCAATCCTCGCAGCTGGAAAACATTCTGGTCGCCACCCGTAATTCGACCGCCAGCAATGCCAGTGCGGAAGTCATCAGTCTCGCGCTGGAAGATCGCATTCATGTGATTGATAGCGAACTGGCTTCCGGCAATTTAAACCCGACCCAGCAATTGAATCTGTGGCAGCAACGCATCGATATTTTGCAGGAAGCCACCGGCATGTATTCCTCGCAGCGTTATCAACAGGCCGAAGGCAGGCCTTATGAAATAGCCATGATCGAGTCATTTTAAATCGAAGCGATTTTAGTCCGATTGTTCGAAACCCCGAAATTATTCAAGTAAAAATCACACCGGAGACACACGATGAAAATTAAAACCCTTAGCCTTATTCTTGCCTGCACGCTGATGAGCGGTGCTTTTGCAAAGGAACCTGCAAAAACCAGCACTGCCGAACAACAAGCTGCCAAGGCGGAAATTGACAGTTTGGTGGCACGCATTGAAGAGCTGTCAAAAAAACTGGGGCCGGATCATTCCGTGAACATCGATATTCGCAGACATGATCAACACTGGACTCCCCAACCCGGCGAACATGGCCCGCGTGAAGTCCGGATTGAACGCCGCATGGCCCCCATGGCAGAGGGTCACGGACCCAAAGCAGGCATCGGCATCGTGATGGCACCCAATTCTGCCGCCAATGGCGTATTGATTGGTGCAGTAACACCCGAAGGCCCGGCAGCCAAGGCCGGTATGCGCTCGGGTGATGTATTGCTTAGCGTGGATGGAAAAAATATCGGCACCAGTGGCAAGGAAGGTGTCGATAAAGCGCGCGAATTGCTGTCGAATTTAAAAGTCGGCCAAAACCTGCAAGTGGTTTATGCGCGCGCCGGTAAAACATCCAAAGCCAATGTGAAAGTCGACAATATCGGCCGCGTGATGATGTTCAGCGACAGGGAAGGCGGTTTTTCACCGCGTGCTAACGAGCGCAACAATGGACAATCGAAACGCGTATTTATCGGCGGACCGGATGGCAGGGAAAATATCGAGATCATGGTGTTTACCGATTGCGAAAAAGCCGGCAAGAAAAATTGCGCCCCGCCGCGTATTTTTGAAGCCTTGCGTTGGCAGGGCCTGAACCTCGCTTCGGTCGACACACAATTGGGTCGTTATTTCGGCACCGATAAAGGCGTATTGGTCATTAGTGCGGGCCCGGGCATCAAAAATCTGCAAAGCGGCGATGTCATACAGCGAGTTGAAACAACCGCCACCGAATCACCTCGTGACGTGATGCGTGTGTTACGCCAGAAAAAAGTGGGGGAAAAAGTAAGTGTCGTGGTCCTTCGCGAGCGCAAAGCCCTGAATCTCGAGATTACGGCACCTGAAGCAAAGGCATTGCCATTCCTGACCCCGCCGCCAGCACCACCAGCGCCTCCGGCACCACCACGCGCGCCGGGCCAAGCCCCTCCGCCAACCCCGGCTGCGCCTGCTGCACCGCCGTCACCCCCAATCGGAATGAACTTTGAATTCAATGAAGACAGCCAGAACCGCATGGTCTGGATAACACAAAATGAAGATTTCAACGAAGATATGAATGAAGAAATTGAAATCGAAATATCGAAGTAAGCGATATTAAAATCCACGGGAACTATTATCGATGGCCCCGGGTCTTTCTTGATGTTAAGACATGCTCTCTTTTTATTCCCGGCTCTCACTAGGCCGGGATTTTTTTAAGGCGCAGATTAAAATGTGTGAGCAACTGTCTGCATCAAAATAACCGTCGTCCCCGCGCAGGCGGGGATCCAGTGTCGTTGCTGTGATGTCTGGAGTCACGGGGTCCCGACAGAAACATTCGGGGATGACGATGTTTTTATAATCAAAAGCATCCGTTGCGGGAGCTGGTTCACCAGCGATGTGATCTCACAGAACGCGCAGCGCTGAATCATCACATCGCTGGTAACCCTGCTCCCACAAAATCACCAAGGCGGGCAATGCCCGTCCTGCCCAATAGATTATTCACAAACAAAGCCCGTATGATGCTTGCACGACCGGGGAAGCGCTTTGAATACAGTCAAACAGAGTCTGGACGATTTATCGCGCGGCTTGCGCGAACGTCCCGACGAAATCATGCTCGAAATCGGCGCCGGCGGCGAACTCCTGGTCGCTCGCATCCGTGTCGTCGCCACCCTGCTGCTATTACTGCTGCCAATCACCAATCTTCTTTTGGGTGGTTCGTTTTATGAAAGCATGTCGGGTGCTGCCGGAACTATTGGCGCCTTTCTGCTGAGCCTGCTCTGGTTGCAGTTATCGAAACACCATCGCATGTATCGCTGGCTACCTTTTGTATCTGCTGCCTGCGATGTCAGTGCTGTCAGTACCGTGCTTTTTTTGCTGTCGCTGCAAAACCCCTCGGCCGGACTGAACAGTGTCGTGGTCTGGTGCTGCTACCCATTGGCGATAGCTGCTACGGCACTTCGCAACGACGTTCGTGTTTGCATGCTGGCCGGTGGATTGGCCATCGTGGAGTTTTCGCTGCTTTCCTTTTTCATCATGAATCAAAATCACGATGCCGTGATGTCGGCCGATTATGGCGTCGTTTCGGTATCCAACCAGATTCAGCGTGTTGTTGTCCTGATTGCCATTAGCATGCTGACAGCCGTGGTCGTTTACCGCATGCAGCTACTGGTGCAGTTGTCCGGAACTGATGGACTGACCGGCTTACCGAATCGGCTTTATCTGAATCATCGGGTTCCGCATCTGTTGCAACAGGCAAAAACGGACAATGCGACCTTGTCGCTTGCCATCATTGATATGGATTTATTTAAGCGTATCAATGACGATCTTGGCCATCTTGTCGGCGACAAGGCCTTGCTTCATGTCGTGCAAACCTTGCGCGAAGAGCTGGATGCCGAGGAACCCCTTATTAGAATCGGCGGTGAAGAATTTCTGTTGGTCATGCGAATGCCGATCGGAAATGCCTGGGAAAGAATCGAATTTTTGCGCAAGCGGCTGAACGCCAATCCGTTTTTATCCCACCCCGACGCAGCTCCGCGAGGCATGAGCTTTTCTGCCGGCCTGGCCTGCTGTCCGCATGACGCCAGCGATATCTCGGGCCTGCTCAAGCATGCAGATCGCAGGCTGAGAGCCGCCAAACAACAGGGCCGGAATCGCGTAATAGCCCGCGATTAGGCCGTTTACTTGCTCGAAACCCCTGTCTGCACTACCCTGCGTCATCGCTTTGGGGATCAAAACACATGGATATTTTGAAGGGTTTGTTTGGCTTGGCTGTGCTTCTGGGTATCGCCTGGGTTTTTTCGAATAACAAATCCCGGGTTGATTGGAAACTGGTGGGCACTGGCGTATTCCTGCAAATCGCTTTCGCTGCCTTCGTATTGCTAACACCCGGTGGCGATTATATTTTCAGCCGGATGGGCGAAGCTTTTGTCACTTTGCTCAGCTATACCACCGCCGGTGCCGAAATGATTTTGGGCCCAAGATTCAATACGCCGAAAGAATTCGGTTTCATCTTTATCTTCCATGCATTGCCCACGGTGATTTTCTTTGCCGCCTTGATGGCCATTCTCTATCACCTGAACATCATGCAGCAGATCGTCAAGGGCATGGCATGGATGATCACGAAAGTCATGAAGGTTTCCGGCGCAGAAACGACATCGGTATGCGCCAGTGTTTTCATCGGTCAAACCGAAGCACCGCTTACCGTGCGCCCTTACATCAGCAAAATGACCGACTCTGAATTGCTGACCATGATGATTGGCGGCATGGCGCATATTGCCGGCGGCGTAATGGCCATCTATATCGGCATGTTGGCAGGCAGTGACGAAGTCATGAAAGTGGTCTATGCGAAACATTTTCTTGCAGCTTCCATCATGGCTGCACCCGCCACATTGTTGATAGCGAAAATCCTGATCCCTGAAACCGGCACGCCCCTGACGACCGGGAAGGTCGAAGTCCACTTCGAACGCGAGAGCAAGAACGTCATCGACGCTGCCGCCGCCGGTGCCGCCGACGGTATGCGTCTGGCTCTGAACATTGCCGCCATGCTGCTGGCATTCGTCGCATTGATCGCGATGTTGAATGGCATCCTGGGCTGGTTCGGTGACATGCACATGGATGGCTACAACAGCATCAACATGATGCTCAATCATGGCGCTGCCGTGGGTGCCGCACCAATCAAACTGAATCTTGGTCTTATTCTCGGCTACATTCTGTCGCCCATCGCATGGATCATCGGCATTGAATGGAAAGATGCCGTCATTGCTGGTGGCTTGATTGGCCAGAAAGTCGTGTTGAACGAATTCGTTGCCTATCTGCAACTGGCAGCGACACCCGTCGGTGATGGCGTCGGTGCCATTAGTCAACACAGTCGCCTGATTCTGACTTACGCCTTGTGCGGGTTTGCCAATTTTGCATCCATCGCGATCCAGATCGGCGGTATTGGTGCACTGGCACCGGAGCGTCGTAGTGACCTGGCACGCTTCGGTATGCGTGCCGTACTTGGCGGCTCGATTGCGACCTTGATGACGGCCACCATTGCCGGTGTCTTGCTGGGCTTTATCAAGTAACCGCTTAAGCCATGCATTCTCGTGTCCTGATTGTCGGCAGCTACGTGCAAGACCATGCGTGGCTGGTTGATAGCTTTCCTGTTCCAGGTGAAACCCGGCGTGCCTCGGGCTTTTCAAGCGGCCCTGGCGGCAAAGGCTTTAACCAAGCGATTGCCTGTGCACGCCAAGGTGTAAGCACGGCTTTCATTGGCGCCATCGGACAAGATGCACTTGGCGACTGTGCAAAATCCTTCGCTGAAAAAGAAGGGCTGCAGGCTTTCTGGCATTGCCGTGACGATATACCGACGGCGGCTTCCAGCATCGTGGTCAATGCCCAGGGCGAGAATATGATCGCCGTCAATCTGGCAGCCAATGATTATCTCGACACAGGTTTTCTGAATGCACAAATATCGCAATTCGAAAATGCCGGGATTGTGCTTTGCCAGCTGGAAAACAATCTGGATGCCATCGAACTTACATTTGAATTGGCGAAAAAGAATAATGCACTCTGCGTTTTGAATCCCGCACCGGTACACCCGGAACTTGGCAGGGACTTGCTTGATTCGGCTGATGTACTCACACCCAATGAAACCGAATTTGCCCTGCTTTGCCAACGCTTTGCCAATATTGCCTTCACCGCCGACCAGGTAGCTCAAGCAGACGACGCCATGTTGCACCGTTTTTGTCGCGCGCTCAGTTCAAAGACTATCGTCATCACACTCGGACGTTATGGTTGTTTTGTTTCGCATGGAAAAAACATGCGGGGCGACACCCAAAGTTTTTACCGTATCGCACCGGAAGCCGTCACTGCGATTGACACTACCGGTGCTGGCGATGCCTTCAGTGGCGGTCTGGTAGCAGCTTTGAGCCTGTTTCCACAGCATGCGTTTTCACATGCCATTCAATATGCAGGCCGGGTTGCTGCTTTATCTACCGAAACCATTGGCACTGCCCCTGCCATGCCGACACGGGCACAGGTGAGCACAAGATTTAGCTGAATGCTGTAAGACCGATATGCAGCAGATGCAAGCTCCAACAGTGTTATTCACGGTAAAATGGCCCCCTTACTCAAGGACCTCCCATGCTCAGCTCCGAACTTCGCCAACGCATCGACACCCTGCTAAATTCAAACAACGTCGTCTTGTTTATGAAAGGCTCGCCTGACCAGCCGAGCTGCGGTTTTTCTTCCAAGGCATCGGCCATCTTGAACGAATTGCTTGGCGATTACGCCCATGTTGACGTACTAGCGGATGCAGAAATTCGTGAAGGCATCAAGCTTTATGGCCAGTGGCCCACCATTCCACAACTGTATGTGAAAGGTGAGTTGATCGGCGGCAGCGACATTATTGATGAAATGTTTAACAGCGGCGAACTTCATCACGTACTCGGCGTAGCGGCACCTGTTCGAGTTACACCCGTTCTTCACATCAGTCCCGCTGCTGCAAAAGCAATCCGTCAGGCGATGGAAAATTCGGAGCCTGGCTACGCGCTGCACTTGAATGTCGATGCGCGCTTTCAATCCCAATTCCAGCTCAAGCCGGTCAATGGCAATGAAATCGTGGCGGAAGCCGAAGGCATTAAAGTCTATTTTGATCTGGCCAGTGCACCGCGCGCCGACGGTATTTCGATTGACTGGATTGACGATGTCCGCGGTTCGGGCCTGGCAATTGACAATCCGAATGCGCCAGCGAAAGTACAGTCCCTGTCCGTCGAGGAACTTAAGGACAGCCTACCGACCTATACCGTCATTGATGTGCGGCCCGCACATGCCAGGGCACTGGCAGAGTTTCCGCATTCGCACGACATTCTGGATGAAGATAGTTTTGAACGACTGGCCGCATTACCGAAAGACACACGTTTAGCATTTCTTTGTCATCACGGAAATTCGAGTCGACAAGCTGCGGAACATTTCCGGGGTTTGGGCTTCACACAACTATTCAATATTGAAGGCGGCATCGATGCCTGGGCTGAACGTATTGACAACTCGTTACAACGCTATTGATGGCCGTAGAGCTTTTGCGCTAAATTTGCGGTAAGCTGAATACGAGTGTTTCGTTTCAACCCTTTGGCACCATGAGGCTTTTTATGAAATGGATATCAATCGCTTTGCTCGCACTGGGTTTGGTGGCCTGTTCCGGTGAATCAAGCGGCCCCGGTGGCAAATCGGGAGCTGCTGCAACCGCTTGTGATGCTTTTGTGAAAAACAAACTTGAAGGCAAACAATACAAACTCGATTTGACCGCACTTGCCGCCAGCCTGAAAGAAGGCACGGAAGGCAGAGCTGACTTATCCGCCCCCATTATTATTGAACCGGGACTTACCACCGAAGTGAAGCAGAGCATTCAATGCGATGTCCGTTTTGGTGCAGACGAAAAACCGGAAGTCCTGACTGTTAATTTCATTTGGTAGGTTCTGCCCTGCCAATGAAAAAACCCGAGCAATGCTCGGGTTTTTTGTTTCTCCAATATTCGGAAAACTATTCATCAAACCGCAAATGTTTTACCGACTTGCCGTGACGGCGAATTAGCTTCAGGGCCTCGATGCCGATATTGATATGTTTTTCGACAAAGTTCGATGACACGATTTTATCGGAGGCTTCTGTCTTCACGCCTTCGGGAATCATCGGCTGATCCGACACCAGCAACAAGGCACCCGACGGAATGCTGTTGGCAAAACCTGTGGCAAAAATCGTTGCGGTTTCCATATCGATCGCCATGCTGCGGGTCTTGCGCAGGTATTCCTTGAACTCGACATCATGCTCCCAAACCCGACGATTCGTGGTGTATACGGTACCGGTCCAGTAATCGTGCCCCAGATCGCGGGTCATCGTTGAAATGGCCCGTTGCAAGGCGAAGGCCGGCAAGGCCGGCACTTCAGGTAATAAATAATCGTTCGATGTTCCTTCGCCACGAATCGCCGCAATCGGCAACACCAGATCACCCAATTCATTTTTACGTTTCAAGCCACCGCACTTGCCAAGAAAAACCACCGCTTTTGGCGGCAATGCACTCAGCAAGTCCATCACCGTTGCTGCGTTTGCACTGCCCATTCCGAAATTGATCATGGTGATGCCATCCACCGTGGCACTCGGCATCGGACGATCACGCCCCACGACTTCTGCACCGGTAAGGCGGGAAAAGTGATCCAGATAGCCGCCAAAGTTGGTGAGCAGAATGTGTTCACCGAAGTTTTCCAACGCCACGCCGGTGTAGCGCGGTAACCAATTACTCACAATATCCTGTTTGTCTTTCATTCTTCTCTCCTATGCCCTGCTATTTTGCCACGTTTAGCCATGACCTTAGTCATGTTGGCAGTGCAAGTCTGGCGGGTTAATGTGTCAAGCTCTAAGGGGAGATTGTCCATGCGTAAATCTTGTCTCATCGTCACCATGGCGATGCTCGGTTTTTCTGTTGCCTCCACCGGTAAGTCCGTCAGCTCCGACCCGCCCAAGCCTGCTACAACACCTTATCCCAGCACCTATCAGCGTATCGGCTCGGCTCCGGTTCTGATTCGCAATGCGACCGTGCTTACGGGCACCGGCCTGCGACTCGACAATGCCGATGTGCTGATGCGTGAAGGCAGAATTGTCGGGGTGGGCAAAAATCTGGGTGCCCCCAGCAATGCCACCACGATAGACGGCACCGGAAAATGGGTAACCCCCGGCATTATCGACGACCACACGCATTTAGGCGTCTACCCCAGCCCCGGCGTCAGTGCACACGAAGATGGCAATGAGCTGACCAACCCGACAACACCGAATGTCTGGGCCGAGCACTCGATCTGGCCACAGGATCCCGGCTTCGCTAATGCTCTGGCGGGCGGCATAACTTCAATGCTGGTATTGCCGGGTTCAGGCAATTTGATCGGCGGTCGCGGTGTCGCTCTGAAAAATGTCTATGGCACCAGTTATCAGGAAATGAAATTTCCCGGGGCACCGCACAGCGTAAAAATGGCCTGCGGTGAAAATCCAAAACGCGTTTACGGCAGCAAGGGTTCTTCGCCATCTACCCGCATGGGAAATGTAGCCGGATATCGCGCAGCGTTCATTGATGCCAAGGGCTATATGAAATCCTGGGATAAATACAATGCCGGCGGCAAGGAAAAAGGTGAGGAACCTACGCAGGACCTGCGCCTCGAAACACTCGCAGGCGTCATGCGTGGCGATATCAAAGTACAAATCCATTGCTACCGTGCCGATGAAATGATGTTGATGATGGACTTGGCAAAAGAATTCAATTTCAAGATTGCCTCCTTCCATCATGCGGTTGAAGCCTACAAAATTGCCCAGCCTCTGGCTGACGGCGGGGTCTGCGCTTCGATGTGGGCCGACTGGTGGGGCTTCAAGATGGAAGCACTCGACGGCATTCAGGAAAATATTGCATTGGTCGACCGCAAGAAAAACAGCTGTGCCATCGTGCATTCGGATTCCGCCGAAGGCATTCAACGCCTGAACCAGGAAGCCGCCAAAGTCATTGCACGCTCGAGTGCGCTCGGCATGGATGGCAGCCCGGAAAATGCCATGCGCTGGCTAAGCTTGAACCCAGCCAAAGCCATGGGGATCGACAAGGAAACCGGCTCGCTGGAAGAAGGAAAAATGGCGGATGTCGTGGTATGGAATGGAACACCTTTCAGCGTTTATGCCAAGGCCGAAAAAGTCTATATCGATGGCGCATTAATGTTTGATATCAACAACAGAAATCTGCAACCAACATCAGACTTTATGCTTGGCCAGGGAGTGAATCCATGAAACATCTACTTTTGATTGCCTGCCTGATTTCAACACCCACCCTCGCACAAAATGTATTGATTAAAAATGCCACCGTCCATACTGCAGGCGCACGCGGCAGCTTGAAGAATTCCGATGTGCTCGTGCAAGGCGGCATTATTCGTGCGATCGGTCCGAATCTTTCTGCTCCCGGCGTTACCAGCGTCGATGCGAAAGGCAAGCCGCTGACACCGGGTTTATTTGCAGGCCTGGGCGACATTGGCCTTGAAGAAGTATCGGCAGAAAAATCCACCGTCGATGCAAGCTTTTCCTTAGGTGAAGGCGTGACGGGACAAATGCGGCCCGAGTTTGATGTGGTACCCGCATTCAATGCCAATTCGATACTTATTCCAATCACACGCCTGGAAGGTTTTACTTTTACTGCATTGAGTGCGAACGCTGGTAGCAGCTTGCTTGGCGGTCAGGGCGCGATCATGCGCTTGAATGGCAAATACGATGATCCAATTGGCGCGCGTATCTTATTCGCCAGCATGGGTAGCAGTGCCGATGAACTTAGTGGCAGCTCGCGTGCTGCGCAATATATGTTGCTTGACCAGGCCATTCGCGAAGCACGCGGTTTGTCGCCCTATGACTACAAACAGGCTCTGCTGACGCCAGCCGGCCGCGAAGCTCTCAATAAATATTTACTGGGTGGCCGTACCGTATTTCATGTCGAGCGTGCTTCGGATATACGTCAGGTTTTGAGCTTCGCGAAAAAGCACGGCATGCGTCCGGTGATTGTGGGCGGCAGTGAAGCGTGGCAAGTGGCAGCACAATTGAAAGCCGACAACGTCATCGTGTTTGTCGATGCATTGCAAAACCTGCCGTCGAGTTTCGATCAGATTGGTTCACGGCTGGACAACGCTGCACTCTTGCAAAAAGCCGGTGTGCGTGTCGGTCTTTATCGCAATGATGATGCTTCGCAAAATGCGCGAAAAGTACGCCAGACTGCAGGCAATGCCGTTGCCAATGGTCTGCCCTGGGAAGCTGGACTCGCCGCCATCACCAGCGTGCCTGCCGATGCCTTTGGTGTCGGCGATAAAGTCGGACGCATTGAAGTTGGCTTGATTGCCGATCTTGTTTTATGGAACGGCGACCCACTGGAAGTCAATGCCTTTGCCGAGCAAGTCTGGATGAATGGTCAGGCCATGCCGATGCAATCACGTCAAACCGAATTGCGCGATCGTTACATGAGCGAAGATAGTGGATTGCCGCGCGCTTACAAAAAATAATTCGATTTCCGATTTACAACATCATCCCGGTACAAGCCGGGACCAGACACTTTAATGTTGCCCGAGAGAAAACATGAAACTTCACCTGCTTGCCACCGCTATCCTCCTGACTCTTTCAACCGGCACATTGACCGCTGCCGACAAGAAAGAAGCCACCAAATGGGACATCAATAATTTCCATAAGGGCGCAAAAAATGTTTCTTTCACGACCGACGAAGGAACTTGGCTCGACCTCGATGTCAGTCCGGATGGCAGCACGATCGTGTTTTCGATGATGGGCGATATCTACACCTTACCGATTAATGGCGGCACAGCAAAACGTATCAGCTCGGGCCCTGCATTCGATGTGCAACCCCGGTTCTCTCCGGACGGCAAGCAAATCGCCTACACCTCGGATCGTGCCGGCGGCAATAATTTGTGGCGCATGAATAGTGATGGCAGCGATGCCAAGCAAGTGACCAAGGAAAGCTTTCGCTTGATGAACAATCCGATCTGGACACCCGATGGCCAATACCTGATCGGTAAAAAACACTTTTCATCCGAACGCTCCCTCGGTGCCGGTGAATTGTGGATGTACAACCTGAAAGGTGGCAGCGAAGGTCTGCAGTTGAATAAACGCAAGAACGATCAAATGGATCTTGGCGAGCCTGCCATCAGCCCGGATGGCCGCTACGTGTATTACTCCGAAGACGTCAGTGACGGCAATACTTTTTCCTACAACAAGAACGTGTACGGCGTGATTTATGCAATCAAGCGTCTTGATCGTGAAACCGGCGAAGTCCGCACTCTGATTTCCACACCCGGTGGCGCGATTCGTCCGCAGCCATCGCCAGACGGAAAATCGCTAGCCTTCGTAAAACGTATTCGGGATAAATCGGTATTGCACGTAATGGATTTGCAGTCCGGCGCCATACGCCCGCTCTGGGACGGCTTGTCGCATGACCAACAGGAAGTGTGGGCGATTTTCGGACCGTATCCGAATTTCAACTGGACGCCGGATTCGAAAAACGTCGTGATCTGGGCACAGGGCAAACTCTGGCGCGTCGACATGAAGAGCGGCACTCAAACCGCCATTCCATTCACCGCCACCGTGCAGCAGAGTCTGGTCGCACCCTTACGTTTTTCGCATCGTGTCGATGGCAATGCTTTTACTCCGAAGATGATTCGTGACATTACGACCAGTCCGGATAACAACAGCATCGTATTCCACGCTGTTGGCAAACTCTGGAAGAAAACACTTCCGAACGGTACGCCAACCCGGCTGACGTCCGATGCAAAACAATTTGAATATCAACCCGCTTTCAGTAGTGATGGCAGGAAGTTGCTCTACACGACATGGTCCGATGACAATCTGGGCGCCATTGTCGAACTCGATATTGGTTCTGGCCAAAGCCGCAAACTGACCACCGAACCCGGTTATTACTACGGCCCGCGTTATTCAAGCGATGGCTCGCGCATCTTGTACAGCAAGCAATCCGGCAGTGGCCTCACCGGTAGTGTTTGGAGTGGCGAGCGCGGCGTGTTCGTGATGGATACACAGGGCAAGAATAATTATCGCGTCGCAAAAAACGGCAGTGATCCACAGTTCTCTCCCGATGGCAAACGGGTTTATTTTCTGACTGGCGGTGGCCTGTCGAAAAAACTGCAAAGCATCGGCATCAATGGTGAAGAGCCTCGCGATATTTTCACGATGAAGTATCCGGATTTCGTCAGCATTAGCCCGGACGGTAAATACATCGCCTTTACCGAATTATTCCAGGCCTATCTTGCCCCGATTCCGCAAACCGGTGGTGTGGTTGAATTATCGAAAGATATCGGCACGCTGCCCGTCACAAAACTCGGTACCGGCACCGGTGCCTATATTCATTGGTCACACGATTCAAAAACCCTGCACTGGCTGGTGGGTGATCGCTACATGTCGCGGGGCATTACCGCCGGGACTGCGGATGCAGGCGTTGCTATTGGCCTGAGTGTGGCAACCGACAAACCCGCTGATGTTTTTGCCTTCACTGGCGGCCGTGTGATCACGATGCGCAATGCACAAAGCCAGCAGGAAGTCATTGAAGATGGCGTAGTGGTGGTGCAAGGTCAAAACATTCTTGCCGTCGGCAAGCGTGGAGACGTTGCCATTCCGCAGAATGCAAAAACCATCGATGCTACCGGAAAAACAATTTACCCGGGTATCGTCGACGTGCATGGGCACGGCAATCATTTCGGTGGCGGCGTCATGGCTCAAAGCAATTGGGCTTATTACGCCAATCTCGCTTTTGGTGTGACGACTTTGCATGACCCATCGGCCAGCACCGAGATGGTGTTTTCGCAATCGGAACTGCAAAAAACCGGTGAATTGGTTGGCCCGCGCATTTTCTCGACCGGCAGTATCTTGTACGGCGCCGATGGTGATTTCAAGGTAGTGATTAATTCGCTTGACGATGCACGCAGTCATTTGCGTCGTTTGAAAGCCAATGGCGCGTTCAGCGTAAAAAGTTACAATCAACCGCGCCGCGAACAACGTCAACAATTGAATCAGGCAGCAAAAGAATTGAACATGCTGGTGGTCGAAGAAGGCGGCAGCACCTTCAATCACAATATGACGATGATGCTCGATGGCGTTACCGGGATTGAACACAATATTCCGGTCGCTCCGCTTTATCGCGATGTAGTCGAAACCTGGCGTCAAACCGATGTACGCAACACGCCGACACTCATCGTGAACTACGGCGGCGTAAACGGCGAGTTCTATTGGTACGGCCACACCAATGCCTGGGAAGACAAAAAACTCAACAAGTTCTTCCCACAGCAGGCATTGGACGCACGCTCGATTCGTCGCGAAACCGGACCGGAATGGGATTATTACCATGTGGAAGTTGCCAAAGCCGCCAAAAAAATGCGCGACGTCGGTATCAAGATCCAGGTCGGTGGTCATGGCCAATTGCAAGGCCTCGGCACCGTCTGGGAAATGTGGATGTTGACTCAGGGCGGCATGACGCCATGGGAAGCAATGCGTGCCGCTACAATCGATGGAGCTGATTACATCGGCTATTCGCAGGACCTCGGTTCACTCGAGGCGGGCAAACGTGCCGACCTGGTCATCGTCAACGGAAATCCGCTTGAGAACATACAAGCCACCGCCGACACCGCGATGGTCATGGTGAATGGCCGCTTGTTCGATACCGGCACCATGGCAGAAATCGGCGGGCAGCAACGTGCGGCGCCGAACTTCTATTGGCAACGTGCCGAAGGCGTTTCCGGTGAAAGCATTGGTCTGGAACACGGACCAAGCACACATGCCGACAGCGATTGATTACTTCACTCGATGCGACCTACTCTCATCCCGGCCAACGCCGGGATGTTTTTTTGCGCTGACCATGAGCGGCGCAGGAGCGGTGTCAGCCGCGAAAAGCTTGCGAAAGTCCACACAATACAAACCTGTTCTTTTGTTGCTGTTAGTATTAGTCAGGCCTGTTCGCGGCTGACACCGCTCCTACGTCGCCTCCGACGCCGCTTCTTAAAACCTTATCGAGAAAACCATGGCCACGCGCTACTACATTCGTCTTCCGGAACCATCGAAAGCCCGTGGCAACGATGCCGAACTTGCCTTCAAGAGTGAAGGTGCAGAAGGCTTTGCATCGGAACTTGAAGATGCTTTGCGTAGCGCTGCTTTATTCGAACGCTGGCAGGCTAAGCAAGAGGAGCCGGAGGAAGTGGATCAAAGTCTGGCGGCTGTCGACTTGAATTCCACGGTTACTGCTACTCACAAGGATCTGGAAATCGATCTAGTCGTGGTGACTTCGGTTCCCGGTACGGTTTTCAAACATCGCATGAAATTACTGGCCGGTAGCCATTGGCAATTGAGTGATGTGAAAGCCGCCTGAAAAACGTAGCCCGGGTCATGGCTCCATCTGACCCGGGACGGGGCTGCGACAAATAAACTAGTTCGTCATGTTTTTGTCATCGTTGATCAAAAAATGGCATCACAATGATTTTTGACAACCCTGGTCAGATGGAACCATGACCTGGGCTACAAAGTTTTATCAATATGCAAACTCTCTAAACACCTGGTCCACCGATTGATTCCAGGCAGTGTGATACAACTCCAACTTGCGCTCGGCCGGTGTTTGATTCGCCATTGCAAATTCAATCAGTGGCTCAATGAATACAGCTTCGCTTGCACCAGTCGCGTTCAATCGATTGCGACGCTGTAAGCCCATGCCTGAAATTTTAAGAGCTTCCAGTGCGAGCTCTCGCAGACTGTGATTTCTAAACGGTACTTTGAAGCCCAGCTTCGGCACGTTGTCACGCAGATGGTTGCGCTCTTCCATGCTGAAATCCTTGACCAGATCCCAGGCGGCATCGAGTGCGGTCTGGTCATACAGCAAGCCAACCCAGAATGCGGGCAAAGCGCATAAGCGATTCCAAGGGCCGCCATCGGCACCGCGCATTTCCAGATATTGTTTCAGTCGCACTTCCGGAAATGCCGTCGTCATGTGATCGGCCCAGTCTTTCATGGTGGGCAGTACCCCAGGCAGATTCGGTAGTTTACCTTTCAGGAAATCGCGAAAGCTCAAACCCGAACAATCAATGTATTCCTTGTTGCGATACGTGAAATACATCGGCACATCCAATAGATAATCGACATAGCGTTCAAAACCAAAACCCTCATCGAAAACAAAATCCAGCATACCGGTACGATTTTTGTCGGTATCGGTCCAGATGTGCGAGCGATAACTCAAATAACCGTTCGGTTTGCCTTCGGTAAACGGCGAGTCGGCAAACAATGCCGTTGCGATTGGCTGCAATGCGAGTGAAACACGGAATTTCTTGATCATGTCGGCTTCGGATGCGTAATCAAGATTCACCTGCACCGTACAGGTACGCGTCATCATGTCCAGACCGAGAGTCCCAACCTTCGGCATGTAATCGCGCATGATTTTGTAGCGACCTTTCGGCATCCACGGCATTTCATCGCGCTGCCATTTCGGCTGGAAGCCCATACCAAGAAACCCGAGCCGCAATTCATCAGCGACCGATTTCACTTCGAACAAATGGTTCGCCACCTCGCAACAGGTTTGATGCACGTTTTCCACCATCGCACCCGACAATTCCAGTTGCCCGGCCGGTTCAAGTGTGACTGAAGCGCCATCGCGCGTGAGCGCGATCAATTTTCCATGTTCTTCATATGGCTGCCAGCCAAAACGCATCAAGCCTCGCAGCATTGCTTCGATGCCCCGGTCGCCCTCATAGGTGGGCGCGCGCAAGTCATCCAGTCGAAACCCGAATTTTTCATGCTCCGTACCAATTCGCCAGGCCGACTCGGGCTTATTGCCCTTGGCATGAAAATCGATAATTTCCTGCTTGTTCTGAATCACCTGCTCTGCCACGTTGCTCGGACCGGACATATTGAAAATCTCGATAAGTATTCCGCATAAGTTTGGGCTAGACTCTACAATCACAAGCCAGCCAATTGAGCCGAGTTTACCCCAAGCATGCGTATTTTTTTGTCAATCATATTGCTGCTTATCATCACCCCCGCAACGGCACAGACACTGGAACGCGGCAATGGCCCGGAGCCCTCGACACTGGATGCGCACAAATGTCCCGAAGTGGCTTGCGGCAATATCCTGCGTGATCTTTACGAGGGCCTGATCAGTAAAAATGGTGAAGGCAAGCTGATACCCGGCATGGCGGAACGCTGGGAAGTTTCCAATGATGGCCGTGTCTGGACTTTTCATCTTCGCGAGCAGTTGAAATGGAGTAACGGCGAAGCTTTGACGGCCGACGATATTGTCCGCAGTTTCCAGCGTGCATTCACGCCGATAACCGCGTCACCTTTCGCCGAACATTTCGAGGCCATCGAAAACGTCGGCGAAATTATGCGCGGTGAAAAACCGCCATCACAACTCGGGGTTTCATCACCCGAACCGCATATCATCGAAATTAAATTGAAACGCAGTGCAGCACTTTTACAATTACTGACTCTGCCAACGGCTTATCCGGTTTACTTACCGGGAGTCAAAAATTTTTCGGCACAACATACACGTCCCGGCAATCTAGTCAGTAATGGTGCTTATCGCCTGCAGGCCTGGACGCCGCAATCCTTCGTCAAGCTCGAACGCAATCCACACTTCCGCGAACTAGCCAATATTCCCAACGTGCGCTACCACGTGACCGAGGATGCATCGAGCGAATTAAAACGATTTGAATCCGGTGGTTTACATATTACCGAAACATTGCCGCCGCAACCCTTGCTCGCACTGAAACAAAAATACGGCGGTCAACTTCGTATTTCACCTTATCTCGGCAGCTTCTGGTTTGGCTTCAACCTTACACAAGCCCCTTTAAAAAACAATCGCGCCCTGCGTGAGGCATTGTCCTTATCAATCGACCGCGAAAAATTGACCCGTTATATCACCGGCTTTGGCGAACACGCTGCATATGCAGTGGTGCCGCCAGGCACTGCTGATTATTCGTCCGTCGCCTTGAATTGGTCGAAGCTGACGCAATCACAACGGGAAAGCCTGGCACGAAAAAAATTGCTTGCCGCTGGTTACGATAAAAACAAGCCGCTTGAAATTGAATTGCGCTACAACACTTCAACACCGCATCGTCGCCTGTCTTTGGCGGTTGCTGCCATGTGGCGCGACGTACTCGGCATCAAAGTCCGATTGCGCAATGAAGAATGGAAAGTATTCGTCAGCAACCGAAAACAAAAAGTCATTACCCAGGTATTTCGGGGCGGCTGGATTGCCGACGTAAATGATCCGAGAAATTTTTTATCGAATTTCCAGAGTGGCAACGTGGTGAACTGGAGTGGACTGAACGACAAGCGATTCGATGCCCTTATGCAGCAAGCAGACGAAGCCGGCTCGCCACAGCAACGCGCTGCACTCATGCAACAGGCGGAAATAAAATTATTGTCGGAACATGCTGTGATGCCGGTTTATTTTTATGTTTCCAAACACCTCGTCAATCCGCAGGTAACAGGTTACGAAGCAAACCTGCTGGACCACCATCCCTCCCGCTTCCTTCGTTTGCAGGAAATAAAACGATGAAGATTTGGGCGTCACGTATTGTCGAAGCAGTGCTGACACTCTGGCTACTCGCTACGCTGTGTTTTTTTCTGTTACGCAGCGCACCCGGCGGCCCATTTGATAATGAAAAAACCGCTGCGCCGGAAGTACAGGCAGCCTTGAATGAGCAATATCGACTCGATCAACCCTTGTTCTCGCAATACACCGCATGGCTGGGCGATGTCGTACACGGTGATCTCGGACCATCATTTCAATATACCGACTATCGTGTTACCGAACTGATTGCCGGCAGTTTCCCGATAACATTCATGAATGGCAGCGCTGCCTTATTGTTGTCGCTGGTGATTGGCATTCCGCTCGGTGTCTGGGCCGCTCTGCGTTCGGGGAGCGTGCTTGATCGTGTGTTGATGTTTACTGCCGGGCTTGGCTTGTCGGTTCCGAAATTCGTTATCGCGCCAATACTAATTTTGGTTTTTGCAGTGAGTTTGAAATGGCTGCCTGCCGGTGGCTGGAACAATGACTGGCAAAGTGCCCTGCTTCCAATTATTGCCTTGGCACTTCCGAATCTCGCCTATTGCGCCAGATTAACGCGGGCCAGTTTATTGGAAGTGCTTAGTGCCGACTATTTACGTGCGGCAAAAGGTCGGGGGTTTTCCGGGGCACGCCTTTTGTTTCGCCATGCCTTGAAACCCGCATTATTGCCCGTGGTTGCATGGCTATCGCCGGCACTGATCAATGTCGTCAGTGGCTCGGCAGTTGTCGAGCAGGTATTCGGCATTCCGGGTATTGGTCGTTATTTCGTGCAAGGTGCATTGAATCGCGACTACACATTGGTCCTCGGCGTCGTGCTTTGTATCGGCACCGCGATTGTGATTATCAATGCCTTGGTGGATGCACTGCGAGTGAGGATGGATCCGAGACTGCGGGATTCATAATGGGGGAGCAACTGTCTGCATCAAAATAACCGTCGTCCCCGCGCAGGCGGGGATCCAGTGTCGTTGCTGTGATGTCTGGAGTCACGGGGTCCCCGACAGAAACATTCGGGGATGATGATGTTTTTATAATGGAAAGCATCCGTTGTGGGAGCTGGTTTACCAGCGATTGAAACTTTCCACCTGTTCGCAAATTAAACATTGCATCGCTGCTAAAGCAGCTCCCACAACAAAACAAAAAAGCCCCGAATCGCCAAGCCGTTAACATAATATGTTGAAATAAACCAAAGGCAGGCCCACACTGGGCCTGCCTTCTGGCTTTATGGGGCTGACGTTGCCTAAGAAATCTTCCGGGCTCGACCAAATTCCGCCCCGACAGCCTCGGGCCCCGAGCGCCGTCGGCAAAATGCAGGTCAATTTCTGTAAAAACCCAAGCTGCGTGCAGTTCGGGGTTCCCTTGGACACGACGGCAGCACGCGGTATGGGTGCGACGAATAGCTACCGGTTGTCAGGTCAAGGAAAAGGGCGTGGTGGCGCAATCTGCATGGCGTGTGGCGAGAGCTTTCCACTGAAGAGCAACCAAGGGGTGTTTGAAGAAACGTGGCGCATCATGTCCGAGACGTTTCCGATGACTTCCTGCCCGTCGGTGTTGTGCGGCAACCACCGCGTCCCGATTGGCACGATCAAAGCCTACCAATCCTTCGGTCATACGGCGACCGGCTCGAGTCGGTACCGCTGCACGCAGTGTTTGGGCACGTTCTCAGTCGCACTCCCTGGACGCAACCCCATTGCTCGGCAAGAACAGTCACACAAGAACAAGATGATTCTGTCGATGCTGGTTGGCAAGATGCCGCTTAGACGGATTTGCGAGGCCGCCGACGTCACACCGCGAGTGCTTTATGCTCGAATTGATTTCTTTCACGAACAAGCATTGGCGTTTCTCGCCGACCGTGAACAGCACCTGGCAACCATGCGTATCCCGCGCTTGTACATCGGAGTTGATCGGCAGGATTACATGATCAACTGGAGCCGGCGCCAGGATCGCCGCAACATCACGCTGAGCGCCGTGGCTTCGGCCGACAACGCCAGCGGCTACGTGTTTGGCATGCACCCTAATTTTGACCCAGAACTTGATCCGGTCGAAATCGAGAGCCAAGCGCTCGCCATCAATGACGCAGGTAGTCCACAACAACACCGTCGCTTCGCCCGCGTCTGGTTGCAGGCCGACTACGACGTGGCGAAAACTAAGCCGCAGCCATCGTCATCCCGCGGTGGTCTGGTGTCTAGAATCGCCAACCGCTACGCCGAGACACAGTCTCGACCTGATATCGAATCCCCGGAAGCACCGTCGATGAGCGAGCGACTGCCTGAGCATGGCATGCAGATTCATGCCGAATACACGCTATACGGCCACTTCCTCGCCTTGCATCGTTTGTTGGACCAAGTTGGCAAAGTCCGTTTCTTCCTCGATCAGGACTCGGGAATGCGCGCCGCCTGCTTGGGTTCCTTTGTGGATCGCATTCAGGCGCGAACCTGCGATGCCTTTTACGTTCGCATTGCCAAAGACCTGACCATCGATGAAAAACGCCGTCGCATGAAAGAGGCACAACAAGCCTTCAAGGCCGAGGCCGCCACGCACCCGGAGCTGGATGAGAACGAATTGAAGTTGCGCCTTCTGAAACAGCGAATCATCGAGGCGCGGACGATTGGTCCCTGGAAGGACCGCTGGGTGATGCACCCTCTTCCGACCATGGCCGAGCCCGAGAAAGCGTTGTGCTATCTGACCGACATGGGCGACTACGATGACGATCATTTGGCTTGGTTGCACAACAAGGCGAGCCTGCACGGCGTCGATTCGTGGTTCAACCGACTGAGGCGCCGGTGCTCGATGCTGGAGCGACCGATGTCCTCTGCCGGCAATCGCGGTCGGGTGTGGAATGGCTACTCTCCCTATCGGCCCGAACAGGTCGCCAAGCTATTGACGATTCTTCGCGCCTGTCATAATTACATCTGGGTCGGGGAAGGCAATCGCGCCAAAGAGCGCGGCACGCCGGCCATGCGCCTTGGCTTAGCCAGAGCGCCGCTAGACTACAACGAAATCATTTATTACTCGAGAACGGCCCAACCTAAATGACCGGTCATCAACAAATGCGTTCGACTTGCGCCAGGGGGACAGCCCTTGGCACAGTCAGATAATTCGGTCAGCCCAAAACAACTTTACAGCCTCGACAAATTCTCGAAGAAACACGGCTGGCGGCTACCACGCGGCATCAAGACCGACCGGACGCTGGCTCGCCAATGGCTTGGCATTGCCTTCGCGATCGACAGCGGAGCGCTGCTGACAAAGCCAAAATCAGAAGAAGATTCCAGAAAGAACGACGAAGTGAAGGACCACTGCCTCGCCTTGGCCGAACACTACGGTTTCGACGCGCCGGCCAGTTTTTCTCACGACGATCTCTTGGTCTGGATCGCGGCGCTCGGCAAACACGTGCTCACTCCTGACGCCGACAAGCTGCTCCAGTACTGGCAGGATGCTTTGACGTATTGCGACTTGAACAAGCTGGTGGAAAAGGGACTCGACGTCGCACCGGGCCTGAAGGCTGGAACGCTCTCGCAGTTCTTACCTCCCCCACGCGGACTCGACGCCGGTGCCGTGGATGAGGGGCACGTTGCAGCCGTGCTGGTGGCGTACTCGGTGTCCCGCCACAAGAAAAAGACCGCAGCGTTGCTTGCCATCCCGCTAGCCCTGGATGTCGCAACGCAACGCTTCGTGCCCGTCTCGGGCGGCGCCGCACCGTTCTTCAATCGCGAATGGCTCGAACCGGTGGATCCGGATCGCGAGAAACCGGCTTACTTCGGGACCGTCAGCGATTGCGAGCAATTTGTTCGGGACACACCGCCGCCGTCTGACGCTACTACATGGCCTGAGTACTGGGTCTACGTTGAGTCCTTTGTTCGGGCGATTTGCGGCGACGCGGTGGACGTCCAAAACCTTGCACAAGCGGTGGGCGGCGGCGACACGCATTGGAAAATTGTGCCCTGGCAAACGCAGGGTGCCGGCGTTGCCATTGCCCATGTCTATCAGCAGGCACTGGAAGGCGCCTCGGCCTCGTTGCTTCGGCAGTTGACCAAGCCGCCTTTCGCACCGAACACCATGGATGAGGGACAGGCAATTGCTAGGGCGCCGCAGCTGACTGGCCACATGGATACCTATGACGCAAAGCTGGGCTGTCGCGACGGCTTCGGTCTGGAGCGCTCGCAGCGCGTCGCGGCCACGGCCCTCACCGCGATCCCTTCCGGACAGATCCTGGCGATCAATGGCCCACCAGGCACCGGCAAAACCAGTTTTCTGCGCGCCGTGATTGCCACGTGTTGGGTCGATGCTGCGTTGCGCGGGAAGGAGCCGCCGATCTTGCTGGCGACCGCGGCCACCAACAAGGCGGTGACCAACATCATCGAGTCGTTCTCGGCGATTCCGGGGCCGGCGTTAAAGCCGGAATGGGCGAGCCGGTGGTTGCCGGGTCTGCCGTCCTATGGATGGTTCTTTCCTGCCGGATCGAAGAAGGACGAAGACCTGGCGGCCTACATGCTGCTGCGCAGACCCCAATACGGTAGTGGCGATGCGACGCCCTATTCCTTGCGTGGCGCCGCGAGTGAGTTTGCGACGGCCGCCGTCGACCAACGGGCGTGGCTACTGGCGGAATTTCTCGAGCTGCATCGACGCTGCGCTGGCTTGGCCCACGCTGAAGTGTCTGCGGCGCGGGCGGCGGCCTCGATCCAGGGGCTGCTTGCAACCTCGGTCTTGGCCATGCAGGCGTTGCAACAGCGATTCACCACCTGGCTCGCCTTGGCCGGCTCGAATACGGCATTCAAACAACCCCACGCACATTGGGCCGACGAAGAAATGCGTGCCACCCGTGAGGTGGCCGAGAATGAAACGCGACACGCAGGACAATCCGCCGCTTTGATCACGCT
This sequence comes from Arenimonas sp., assembly GCA_050737775.1. Classification (GTDB taxonomy): domain Bacteria; phylum Pseudomonadota; class Gammaproteobacteria; order Xanthomonadales; family Xanthomonadaceae; genus Arenimonas. Next base: position 5,651 of record JBOHYH010000076.1, on the reverse strand, counting down.
CACCCAAGCCCTTGCAAAGGTCGCTCAGGCCGAACACATCGAGACCCAAGGAAGGACCTGGTGGGCGCGACTCATGCGTCCGGTGCTTGGCGACCGCTGGGGACCTCACGCCACCACGCTTCGATCGACCGCGCTCGCCGAGCTCGCTGGCAAAGGCCTTGCAGAGCAGACATCATCACTTTCGGTAACTGCCCTGCAACGCCGGGTGAGCGACCAACAACAAAGCCTGGCCGCGAGCACAACCGCATTAACCGCGGCACGTGCCGTGTTGATTTCGGCGCAACGCACACGACAACAAGTGGAGGCGTGGCGTTCCGAAGCCCTCTCGCTTGTTCGGAGCGTAGTGATGTCCGATGACGTCGTGACGGATAAGGCACAAGTCTGGTGCGACCAAGCCATCACCGCGCCGACGGAACTGGCCTTGGCATTTGAAGCCGAGATCGATCGCACGTTTCGCTTCCTGCACTTTCATCTGGCCGCACGCTACTGGGAAGCGCGTTGGTTGGCCGATCCACCCACGCAAGCAGACAGCGATGATGAACGAACCGCTTTGCGACGGGCCGCGATGTTGGCACCGGTTATTGTCTCAACGGTCTACACCTTGCCTCGCATCCATCGCAGCTTTGAGTTCGCGGAGTTACTGATCTTCGACGAATCGGGCCAAGCATCACCCGAGATTGGCGCGGCCAGTTTCGCTTTCGCCAAACGCGCCATCGTGGTGGGCGATACGGCACAACTCAAGCCTGTGTGGAACCTCGATGCGGCCGGTAGCGCTCGCTTGGCGGTTGATCGTGGCATCGACGCTGTACCGGACGCCGTGTCGTCGTGTTTGGGCTCCGTCATGCAGGCAGCCCAAGGTGTCACTCAGTACACCGATGGGGCAGCGCACGCTCAGGCGGCCGGCATTAACTTGAAGGCGCACTACCGGTGTCGTGCCGACATCATCGAATACAACCGACGCCTGCTGTATGGCGACTTGCTAGTGCCCTGCCGAAAAGAAACGCCGCCATTTATCTACCCGCCCATGGCCTGGGTCGGTGTTGCGTCTGTCCGCGGTGCTCGGCGCCATTACCAGTCTTGGATCAACGAGGACGAAGTCGAAGAGATCGTTCGCTGGCTGCGACACGAAGGTCCGCGGCTGCTGGAACACTACAACAAGACCACATTGGCGCAGGTAGTAGCGGTCATTGCCCCGTTCCGCGCTCAGGCCGAATCCCTGCAGACAGCCCTGACAAAGCAGTTTGGCGAGGCGGCGCGAGATATGGTGATCAATACCGTGCATGCCTTGCAAGGAGCTGAAAAGCCGATCGTTGCGTTCTCGCTTACGCAAACGGTTGCGCCTTTCTTCGTCGACAGCGATGGCCCCAATCTGTTGAACGTGGCGGTCAGTCGTGCACAGGACAGTTTTATCCTATTCGCCGCACCGAGTGTCCTCAAGCGCACGGGCCACGGCAAGCGGACGGCGCCGTTGGACCTGCTGATCGACTATCTGGCTGAGCGAGGCAAGTGCCTGTACCCACGGGAATGCGTGATTATCGAAGCGCCGGGCAAACAGGACATCGTCGAAGCGGCCTTGGGGCTTTCCGCCCGTGTGATCGCTACGCACGGCCACTTTCGCGAGCTAACCCATTCCACGCAAGGCGTGAGGTTCCAGGCGACCAAGGCAGGCGAAGGAACGATGCAACTGCTGCGTCAGGCGGCGGCGGAGATGGGCCACTACGACGCCATTTATCTGGCGACCGACGATGATGACGATGGCGAAGAGATCGCATGGCACGTAATGCAGGTGCTGCAGGAAGCCGGCCTGCGTTCCGAGAACAAGTTTCGCCGCATGCGCTTTTATGCATTGACCCCAAAGGAAATCCGGCGGGCGCGGGAACTGGCCTTGCCTGGCATAGATGCCCGTCGGGTGAAGGCGAGCTTGATGCGAAAAGTCGTCGATGCAAGATTGCATGACGCGCTTCGCCAGCAAGGTGTTACTACCAGTCGCCCTGAACTGGCGCTTTTGCGTGAAATCGTCGATCGGACTGCAAAACCCACGCCGTTCGGTATCCAGGTCCAAGGTCACTGTAATGGCCAGGCCGTCACTGGCTACCTCATGGATGGCGTTGGAACGGCGGCGCTGCCGCGCTGGTTTCACGATCGTGTCATGGCCGAAGCCGCTGCCGAGCAGCTGTCTGGAAAAAACAACTTGCCGCTCGTTCGGCGTTTCGACATGCAGCAGGTCGGCGCTTGGTCTCCGGCGAACACGACCGCCCAGGTACTGAGTCATGCGTATCGGCAGTGGCAATGGCTGCCGTCGCGCACGATGGACGCCCTGCGTGCCTTGTATGAAGGCAAGACCACGCCTCGCGCCCTTGGCACGGGTGATCACCAGGCGTCGAGTCTATGAGCGGCGTCACTGCGTATCCACGGACAAGGGGGACGACGGTTCCTCCGGAGTTGGTCGACGCGTTGGTGGCCGCCGGCGAACTCACGCCCGATGAGGCAACGACTTACGGCTACGCCGCCGCCGCGATGCCGACCTCTGGCCAGTTGCTGCTGAAAAACCTGGTGCGAGCATTACTCAAGGATCGACGCCGTGATGCAGCCTACCTGGACCGGGTCTGCAAGGCGTTAATTGCCAGGCACAGCGCGTCGACGACACTCGGCAGTGCATCGATGATCGTGCTGTATCACCCAGCCGGGGCACGTGCATTGCCCGGTTTTTCGCATGTCGCCCTGCAATACGAGAAGAAGGCCGACCGCGCACACTACAAAGCCGAGCGGGCCGCTTTCGATCGGCAACACCGGAAAGCCTGGGTCAAAGATATCGCCGTCACGCAACGCGACCAACTACTCGGTGCAGGATTGACCGAGGCCCAAGTTGCCACCATGGCCAGGTACGGACGCGTCCCGGATAATTACGACGTCCACCACCGCCTGCCACTCGACGACGGCGGCACTAATACACCCAGCAACTACCTTCTGCTTCGATCCGATATCGAGCACCGCGCCCTGCACGGCTACTACAATCCCGCCGAATTACGTGTGCGCTTGCTCGCACCAGGCGAGCAAGCGTTGGTCGCGTTCCCGCAGCCACCGCGTGACACCGTCATTTACCCCAACCCGGCCTTGGGCTACGAGGCCCGGTCGGTGGCTTATTCTGATTTCTTGGAGGTCTTCGATGTCGATTGAACACTTGGTTGCCGCAATACAAAACCTTCGGCACCAGAACGATGAGTTCGTGCCGCCCCCGGCGACTGAAGACGCCATAGTGGCCTTGGCCGTTCAGTTCCAGAGCGAGTTCGGTCTTGCGTTGCCGGAGGCCTATCAGCGGGTGTTGCGCCTATCCGATGGAATCTTGTTTGACGGCCTCACCGTTTGGCCAACACAACGACATTGGCTGTTCCGAGAGTCGTTGATCGAGGCGAATCGTGACCTTCGCGAAACGATTGAAGATTCGTTGGTGTACTTCGGAAAACGGGACGACATAGTCTTTGTCCTGGATCAGAAGCGCGAGGTCTACGCCGCGCTGGAAATGTCGGGAATGAGCGAGTGGGAAACCTTCGACGATGCCGAGGAAATGATGACTTTCATGCTGCAGCGCGTGGTGGATGAGAACGAGGATCCCGCGTGAACGCACACCCGATGATCACACCGTTGACGGCGATGTCTCCCGAGACCGTTGCCCTGTCTTACCCGCCAGATGCGGCCGCGCTCTATCGTCTGCTCTGGGATTCCACGCTCGCCCACCTAAAGGGGCCGTCGACCTGGCGACGCATACGGATGGTGTTTGGCGATCAGGCCTTGCCTGTGGCGATGGATTGGGACGTTCAAGACACGCCTGTCGGGCTAATGGGATACGCCGCCCCGCCGTCTGGCGCCGTGCAAGCGTTGGAGCAATGCACCTATTTCCTGGTTGCCGAGGAAGCCGCCAATAAGAACTGCAATGTCGACGCATTGCTTGGCTGGGCGGACGAATTGCAGATCGCATCGCCAGGCCGCTTGGCCACGTTACTGGAAGGGCTGAACAAAGCAGGGTCGCTGTCCCTGGACGATGGCGGGGTGACCGTGACGATGGGCGGCATCGCCCAGCTCGATCGCGCCAAGGCCGCGGGCTACGGACGGCTATCGGGACGCACGCTCGCCCGATGGCGCGTGGCCTGTGACGACTATGTTGGCAGCTCGGCGCCGCTGGAATCGCTGGCCACACAGGCGGAACGCCTGTTGGGCGTGTCAGTGGTCGACGTTGTGTCACAGCTCGAGACACTGGTCACGCATGGACATGCCGTAGAAGACGCTTATGCGTTGCGCAATCAGGAAGCCGCCCGCCCACCGGTCATCGCCGGATACCCGCGCACGATGGACCCTGAACTCAACTTACGGGCGGACGATCCGCTACGCCTGCAGCGAGCACATCTGGAGCAAGCGCTGACCAACGGTCGCGAACAACAGTGGGTGTTCCTGCCGGCGGATGAACGCGTGTCGATTAGACTGGGCTTCTTGGCCTCCACTCTCGCCGACGAAGCGTTGGCTACTTTGGTCAACGATGTATGTTTCGACGTACGCGTGCGTTGGCTGGTGGGACTGTCGCTCAACGGCATCGCCCCTGACCTGAAGCGTGCAAAGAAGGCATTCAACGCCTGGGAGTACCAAAAGTAGTCATGACGGGTAGCATCAAGACATTGGTTTACGTCTTCGAGCTGCTGTGGCAGCCGGCGGCAACACAGAAAAACATGCAAAAAAAAGCCCCGGACCCTTTCGGGTTCGGGGCTAATGAGTCATGCAACCAACGATAGGGCTTGCGCTGCTTTCGGAGGTTGGAAGGTGGGCAGGTCCGAGGCGATCACTTGCGGAAACGTAAGATCGGCTTGTGGAACCCAAGGCCAAGGCCAAGTCTCGCCACCGTCATCATCGAATGGTGCGATCAGCACATCCCACGTTTCGTGTACTACCTCGTGCAGAACGCCTTTGTACAAGACGCCGTCCCCGATCATCAGTTCCCCCCTCTTGTCTGGGTTCGGGTCCAGCGCCGGCAGTTCGACTTCGTACTGTAGCCTGTGAAGCATTCGCTGCAGTGATTTCTCGCGCTCGGGATCGAACGATTGTGACTGCTCCTTGGTCAAGCGTTGTAATTCACTGACCATCGAGTGAGAAGGATCCGGAAGCGGAACCTTCATCTCGAGCTGCAGGTTGTGGATCAGTCGCTTTATACGCGGCGTGTCGCTCGGTGTGTCCATCTGCTGCTTTGACAGCAATTGGAGAGCGGCGATCAATAGCAGTCGATCTCGGTGCTCGATACTTATTTTCATGGAGGACTCCAAAATAAAAACGGAGCCAACCCCATAAGGGCGCTTGGCCCGTATGGGTAGGTTGAAAAGCAGGTCAGGCCTTGTGGGCCTGACCTCTTGCGGTGTGTACTTCAGATCGGTGGAAAGTGCCGCCGAGCCAAAATCTGGCTTTGTCCAGCGTTTCAACAAATCGTGTTAACGGCTTGGCATTGCCCGGCTTTTTTGCAGATCTTTGTCAGGCGTCACCCAATTCAGCTTCATCTGGGTGGCGCATGCAAGCTCAGCCCGACCTAGGAAATCACTTAACCTCCGACAATTCCACGCCGTCCATACCTTGTGACAGCGAACGGGCATCGCCACCTTGAGCCAGTTTGATTT
>JBOHYH010000075.1:0-12141 GCA_050737775.1 Arenimonas sp. | reverse complement strand
CCAACTCGCCCTTGCTGATCGCGGTTGAAATGGTCTTGCAGGCGCGTGCCACGACCTCTATCAGTAAACGTAAATCGGCATTGATGAAACCGGCATGCTGTTCTTCGATTAAAAAACGGGTCAGCGAAATCGGCTTCATGGTCAACACTCGAATGGCGGTGCGCTATTGTCTCGCCCATACCCGCGCTTGCCAAGCGGTGGCACAATGATCACATGCCGAATATCGACACCAGCCTGTTACCCGTATTGCTTGCTGCGTTGGGTCTGGGCCTGCTGATTGGTGCGGTGCGCGAACGCCAGCACAAAGATCCAATGGCAGGAGTACGTACCCATGCGCTGGTGGCACTGCTGGGTGCAATCGGCTTGTATATCGGGGTCTGGGCTCTGGCATTGGTGTTGCTGCTGTTGGTCGGTCTGGTCTGGATTTCCTATTGGCGGCAATCACAAAAAGATGCCGGCATGACCGGAGAAATTGCCTTGTTGCTAACCTGCTTGCTCGGTGCGTTGTGTCTGACGCAGCCGGCCTTGGCGACCGCCTCCGGCGTGGTGGTGGCGGTACTGCTGTATGCGAAGGCCAGTCTGCATCGCTTTACCAAGGAAATTTTGAGCGAAGCCGAAGTCCATGACGGATTGATTCTGCTGGGGTCGGCCTTGGTTATTTTGCCTTTGCTGCCCGATACGGCGATGGGACCCAATGGCGTGTTGAATCCGACCACGATCTGGCGTTTGGTCGTACTGATTATGTTGATAAGCACGGTCGGTCATATCAGTTTGCGGGTGATCGGTAATCGCTGGGGTCTGGCGCTGGCTGGATTTTTTTCCGGTTATGTTTCTTCCACTGCCGCCATTGCCGGTTTTGGCGAACGCGTGCGTGAACAAAATGAATTGCTGCGTTCCTGTGTTGCGGCTGCCATGTTTGCGAATCTGGCATCGCTGAGTTTATTCGTGCCGATCCTATTGGCAGTGTCGCCACGCTTGTTGCAAAGCCTGTGGCTGGAACTGGCCATCGGCGGCAGCATTCTGTTGATTGGCGGCTTGCTGGGGTTGCGCTCGAGTAAAAATGAAAACAAGGCCGTACCGAATATGCAGACCCGGATGTTTCGCATTGGCCACGCTTTGTTGCTGGCAGCGATGATCTCGGCAGTGATATTGATCTCGGCCTGGCTCACGCAGCAATTCGGATCGAATATCGCCTTGCTGGCCAGCATGTTTGCCGCCATCGCCGAAGTACATGCATCGGCCGCCAGCCTTGGGCAGTTGGTGAAAAGCGAAGCGATCAATTTGCAAGTGGCGCATTGGGGATTTTTTGGCATCATCGCGGTCAGCGCGGTTACCAAGATGGTGATTGCCTGGGCCAGTGGCGGCAAGGCTTATGGTCTGCGAGTCAGTATTGGTTTAGCCAGCATGCTGGCAGGTATTTTATTGGTAGTGATCGCGAGTGACTGGCTCGGCTGGTAAAAATGTCTATTCATTGAGTCGCTGCAGTTTTGCTTTTGCGATTGGAATTGTTTCGGCATCGGCGACCTCGACGATTTCCAGACGGCCTTGAATGTCGATATTCGCACCGCTTTCGATTTCAATATTGCCCTTGATGATTACGTTGGCACTTTTGCCGATCACGATATTGGCACCTTTCGAAATCACCACATTGCTTTCGCGCGGATCGGCTTTCAGTTTGTAAACGCTGTGACAGTAGGCGCAGGACACGAGTTCGTCATCGCGCCGATCAAAATCGGTGGCGCCGCATTGGCTGCATTGTGCCTGCAGCATCGTCTTTCTTGCCATGTGAACCGCCCTAGATAATTTTCAGGGTAATCGCTTTTAAAACCGCGCGCGTACGATCACGGGTGCCGAGTTTATCCAGAATATCCGAAACATAATTTTTTACCGTGCCTTCGGACAAAAAGACTGCCTTGGCGATTTCCTTGTTCGAATAACCACCGGCCAATAAACGCAGGATGGAAATTTCACGATCATTGAAAGTATCAGTGGGCTCCTGCACATCGCGGTAGGCGTAACGTGCACGCACGGGTGAAGTGGAAACTGGCGCGAACAGGGTTTCGCCTTTTGCCACGCGTTCGATCGCATCGACCAGATCTTCGGGTGAGGCGTCTTTCAATAAAAAGCCTTGGGCACCGGCCGCGGCCGCATTCAAGGGAAAATCCGGCTCATCAAAAGTAGTGAGTAATATCACCGGTGTGACAATATTCTTTTCGCGAATTTGTTTGAGCAGGGCGAAACCATCCATGCCCGGCATGCGAATATCCGACAAAATGACATCGACCGGATTATCAGGCAGTGCCTGCAATAGTTGTTCACCATTTTCCGCTTCAATCGCAACTTCCAGATGCGCGAAACTGCCAAGCAATGCTTTTAGACCCATTCTTACCAGAGCCTGGTCATCTGCCAAAGCGAGGCGAATAATATTCGTCATGCTGCCACCGGAAGCCAGGCTTCAATTTGCATGCCGCCGGTACTCGAATGGTCGCAGTGTAAGCCGCCACCCAGATTTTCCAGACGTTCGGTCATGCCCTGCAGACCGTTGCCTTTCTGCCAATTATTCGCCATCCGCCCATCATCGCGAATACGCAAATGCCAACGTTCGGTATCGCGTTGCAATACCACCCAAAGTTGTTGTGCTTGACTATGGCGAGCGCTATTGGTGAGTGCTTCCTGTACCGTGCGCAGCAACACCTCTGCTTGCAACATCGGGACCTGGTGTGCGCTCTCGTCAATGGCAAGCAATAAATTCGGTCTTGGAAATGGGGCCGCCATTTTTTCGATGGCGATTTGCAGATCCATTCCGTCGTTCAGCCGCATTTGCTGCACAACGCCGCGAATGTCTGCCAATAATTCATCGGCCAAGGCCGTACAGGCATCAATGCCGTCATGCTTTGCCAGCTCCGGATGCCGGGCAAGCGCGGTGAGATTCAATTTAAGGGCGGTCAGTTTATGTCCGGCCACATCGTGCAACTCACGCGACAAACGCAAGCGTTCGGAATCACGTACGGTTTCTGCCAGCAGACTTCGCGTTGCAATCAAATCGGTGTTGAGTAGCATTAATTCATCGCGGCGTTTTTCTGCCTGATGCGAATACCAGGCCATCAGCATGGCAAACATCTGAAAACTGGAATAAATCAACACCGACATGGCAGGGCGATCCGCATGCCATAAATCCCGATAGATAAAAAACAGACTGATATTGCTGAAGATATACAAGGCAATTAGACGCGCTGGTGAAAACAGAACGGCAAGTACGGCCGATGCCACAATCAGTAAAACCGGGGCGGCAGAAAAGCGCGCGATCATGCAAATCGACAAGGCAAGCACTACCAGTATGAGCGCCAGTATCTTTTGACGTAGATCGTTTTTGTCAACCACGGTGCAAACGACGAAACAAATCAGATAGGCAATATGCAAGGCAACGGTGGTCGCGACCAACATTTCGGCCGGTATAAGCCCGGTGCCGTTTAAATCATCGAACCAGATCTCGCTGCCAATCGCCATCCAGGCGACATAGGCAGCGATATTCATCGGCGTAAACAGTTTTTTCAGAAGTTCCCACATGGCGACAGCTTGGCCTGTTAAGGCGAATTGCTCAAGCCATGCAGGCACGATTATGACTTCCGGCACCCTGAATTGATGACATATGGCACGACAACGCAAAAGCGCCCAGGTGCATTCTTGCTGCCACAGAGTCTAGCAAGGAGAAGGTTCATGTCCTGGTATTCAAACACCGCCATATTGCACGCCGCCGTCGGTACTACGGCATTGGTGACCTTCTGGATTTCCGGCATGAGCAAAAAAGGCAGCCCGGTCCACAAGGCTTCCGGCAAGGTTTATTTGCTGGCCATGGTGGGCATCCTGATATCGGCATTTCCGATGGCGGCTTTTATCTTGCTGGATGACAAGCCGGTGATCGGCAGCTTCCTGCTGTACTTGCTGATCATTACCGCGACCGGTGTCTGGAATAGCTGGCGTGCCATTCGTGATAAACGCGACTGGAAACGCTATACCGGTCCGATTTACAAAGCCTTGATGGTACTGAATCTGTTGAGTGGTCTGGCAATCGCCGGCATTGGTTTGTTCCTGGCCGACCGCATGCAGATAGTGATTACCAGCTTTTCACTGATTGGCATTCTTGGTGCTTACGGCATGTATAAATTCCAGCGCGAAGCGCCGACCGATCCTCGCTGGTGGATGCGTGAACATTTGACCGCGATGGTCGGCAATGGCGTGGCAACGCATATCGCGTTTCTGCAAATCGGGTTGCCGAAAATAGTGCCGATGATTTCCGGTCCGGTGATGGTCAATGTGGCCTGGATCGGCCCGTTGGTAGTCGCGGTGATTGCCGGTACTTATCTGACGCGTAAATATTCTCCGAAACGCGCGTAAAAATTATTCAAGGCAGCGATGGCAAAATACATGAACAAGACTAAAAACCAAAAGCGAAATAAAGTCGTGTTGTATCTGGCGTTGGGCCTGGTTCTTGCCGCATGTCTATGGATTGGCTGGCATGATTTCGATCCACGGATTCCGCAGGCAGAGGTACGCGAAAATATTCGATCGGGCATTCGCTGGACAATCCAGTTGGCGATTCAATACTTCGTACCGATCAACATCCTGGTGTATTTCGCGCAGGACATCATTGCCGGAAGGCGCATGCGAAGGGTTCAAAATGGATGCGATAAATAGGATCATGCCTTTCCAGTCGACATGTATTCAGTTTGAAAATGAACTCGGCTGTTACCATGGCCAAATCCGGACCGGTCAAAAATCTTATGAAACGAATCAGCCTTTTGACGATACTCGCCCTGGTTGCCTGTGCAATCAATACGCCAGATACCACGGCAGGAAAGCCGAAAGACAACGGTAGTATCGGTGGAATGATTCAGTATCCCGGACAGGCAATTCCGCCAATGCGGATTTGCGCTTTCAATGCGGAAACGCAGAAGGCAGCCTGCGTAAAAATTAAAGCCGGTGAGCCGAAATATCGGATAGCGAATTTACCTGCTGCCGAATATCAAATTATTGCGAAAGTAGAGCAGGCGAAGATGAAGGTCGGCGGACATATGTTGCAAGTGCAATGCATTCGAGCGCCTTGCCCGGCGCTGCTGAAATCGGTTTCGTTGCAGACAGGGCAAGCGCTCGCCGAAGTCCCTTTAAACGGTTTCTACGAAAGCAGGAATGATTTTCCAGTGTTGCCGAAAGGCAGGTAAATTCGTTTTACTGACGTTTCAGTTTTTCAAGCAACTGTGCCATCGCTTGATCCACCGGCGATTCGTCTTCGAAAAGCAGCAATTCGTTGCGCCGCTTCAAAGCGACAAGCTCCGGTGGCGAAAGTACCAGTACGCGTGCACCGCGGCGATTGACCAACATGATCGAGCCGGAGATTCCGCTGATCCAGGCAACTTTCAGTTGTTGAAAACCGCCCCCTTCTTTCGGTAACTGCAACCAGCAGCCAAGCGTATAGCTGGTCACTTCTTTCAGTTCGTCTTCGGTTGGCCGCAGTGATTGAATCGGATCTTCAATCGCCTCTTCAGTACGTGGTTGCGGGCTTGCGGATGGCGCCATTTCAGGAGCGTGAACAGGCGTATCAATCCTTGGCGCACTGCTAGCCTCAGTAACAATACTTCCTGTTGAAGTATTGGTGTTGGCAGGCGCGACGCTTACGGCAGCATTGGTCTCGGTATCATCGGTCGTGACTATTTCTTCGGTCCATTCGGAGACCGAATTGATCAAGGTCTGATAGTGCTCGAGGGCGGCATCATCATGTATACCGGAACTGGCAAGCACTTCCTGCGTTGAGCTTTCCAGAGTATCTAGATGCGATAAAGGCAGCGGCTCACCCAGACTTGCCATGTCGAGCAAATCAATCCAGGGCTGGGCAATGCGGCTTGCGTTGATGAAGGCGTCGCTGTCTTTGCCTTTTCGCAATACCGTGACAGATAAATGATGTAGCCATTCGGTCTTGAAAAAATTTCTTAAGATCGGCGGCAATGCGTATTGTCGAATAACGCCGTTAACGACGGTAGTTGCTTGCAAGCGGGCAATCTCGAGTCGTTCCTGACCTTGCTGTGCTTCGCTGGCACGCTTTTCCGACATTTGCGCACGTCGGCGATGCACTTGCATTTGCGAATTGAGTTGCGCTTGCACACTTTGAAACTTGCCGATGTCGCCGTCGTATTCTTCGCTGATGCGCTGAACCGCGCTTTCCACCTGGCTGAGCATTTCACGTTCTTGTGGTGTCTCACCCAAATTGTCTTCGCAGGCTTCCGAGACCGTATTCAGCAATTCACGGGCAGGGTGGTGACGTTCCAGAAATAATTGCGGATCGCTAACCGCAGCCCTGACAAACGGCATGACCATTTGAGCCAGCACGGGTGCGACGGCATCGCCATAGGGGCGATCTTTCAGCATCACTTCGAATAAATTACCTGCCAGTTCCACGGCAGTCTCATCAGCGGGTGCAAGTGCACCCTGCTCATTGTCCCGGGTAATGCCGGTTTGTTTCGCGTTTTGCAGCAATTCGCGTTTGATCGTGTCGGCGATCGAACCATCGGGTTTGCCAATCGCTTCAAGTACCGCGTTGGTATTACCGCTGCTGTGTTGCAGGCGGTCGAGCATGGCCAAGGTTTCGGATTTCGCGATCGCACGTTGCGGCGAAGGCGATGCCGCCGTATTGGATGCATATCCGCTGCCGACATTCATTCCACCGGTGCCGCCGCTCATGCCGCCAGCAAAATTCGCAGGCGCGGCTTGTGCCTGCATGCCTTTCATGTGTGCCAGCAAATCGGCAAACAGAGCCCGATCCTTGTCATCAATTTCGCGGTTGTACTGGGCACCGCCATCGCTGCCGGTTTGGGCATTGCCGCTGTTGGAATTTGTACTCGTGACAGCAGCAGGTGCTGCCGGTGAATCCTGGGACGAATTTGCGATGGGTGCCGGGACCTTGATGCTTTGCCGGCGAACACGTTCCTCTTCGGCTTGAATGGCCAGGTTTGGCAGAACACCGGAAGCGGCCAGCCCGGCGTTACATTCTTTCAATAAATCCGACAGCACCGGATCGAGCAACAAATCAAAATGCTGGACGATTTGTGCCTTGAACTCGTCGGACAAACTCATTTCAGCCATGGAATCCTTGGCCGCATCGGCAAATACCTGCGGTGACAAGGCCATGCGCGGGCCCAGTGTTCCGGGAATATCCAGTGTTTTGCAAAGACGCTGATCCAGAGCCATCAAACCCTGACGCTGTAAATACGACAAGCGCTCGACCAAGCGTTCGCAGACCAGCTGCACCTGCATCTCTTCATGTTCGATCAGGGACAAATTGAATTTTTGTTTTTTGGTGCCGGCTTCCGGCAGCATGGCGTCGACCGCTTCAATAAGCTTGGCTCGGAAATCACGCCCTGCCGTTCGAATGCCGGAATAAAGCGCTTGTCCGTCAACACCGTACTTGTCGGGTTCACCCGCCTGTACCAAAGCTTCGGACAATTGATTGAGCTGGGTTTGCACCATCAGCAGTGCTTGTTCGAATGCCGGAACTACCGCCGCAGGCACAGCGACACGCAGCTTTGCGAGCAAAGCTTCCGGATTGGTCGGCAGCGGTACAACAGCGGTTTTCATGGCAATTTTGCTTGGGGGGAAGCTAGATCGAGTTTAACCCGATAAATGTCAAAGTTCAGCTAGCGTTTAAGCAAGGCCGGGTCGAGGAGTGCGAAAACCATCACAGTACCGGGGTATCCACGGCAAAACCCCAGGCAATAAAAAAAGGGCAGCTAAGCTGCCCTTGGTTCAACCTTTTTTTGCGGCCTTGTCAGCCCGTTTTTCTTTCAAGGTTTTTTCCGGTTTTTTCTTGGTTTCTTTCTTTTTATCCATGCCTTTTGCCATGATGCATTCTCCTGGGTGTTGAGCGATGTGTTGCCGATCAGCGAATCCAAGCATATCGCGAGTTTATGAAAATGTCGCTAGCTTTTGCGACGCTTCAAAGTCATCAATTTACGGTTTCGGAAAGATGTCCGGCGAAACCGCAGGATATTTGCGGGCCAATTTTTTGAAATAGCGGGCGCTGTCTATGCAGTCGGGATCTTCTTCGCAGACAGTAACCTCGGGCGGGCCCTCGACGTAAATCCAGCGCTCATTTTTCAGGTGAATTAGACCGACCATAGGCTCGTAGTGTTGAGTGCCGTCGGCAGACTCCGGATCGATTTCGACCCAGGCCCAGCCATTGTTTACCTTGAGATGGCGGACGACGAAAATTACCTCCAATCCGGACATTTTCCTGATCACCACACGCAAGCTATCCAGGATGGCTTTGCGCTCGGCACTGCCTTTGGCCGGGGTATAAGCTGCTGTTTTTGTTGTGGCGAAGCGCTGAGCATAAACCGGAGAACTTGATAAGCCTGCAAACGCAGAGAGGACCGCCAAAACAAGGACAAATTTCCGATGGATCATGAGCCGCTCCCGATGTTTGCATTCACCGGTTATATCGGACAAGGCCGCGAAAAAAGGACAGCCTAATCGCTGCTACTGCCACCATCGCTGCCACTGTCACATGAGCCCGAGTCGGAGTCCGAGCCGAAGTCGGCGGAATCGTCGCAGGCGTTCACGTCGGAAGCATTTGAAATGCCGGAATCGAGCGGTTCACCATAACGCTCAGAGGCTGACGAAGTATAGAAATTGCTGTCGTCGGAAAAATTGCTCGAATCGGAACTGCGCCCGCTTGCCCCCGATTTTCTGATGGCGCGGCGAACCAATGGAATGGCAATCAATAAAAAAATGCAGACCACGATGAAAAACAGCATTGCGTTTCTCCGGCGCTACGGGTAATTCACTATGAAGCGTTTTTTTCTATACTCAAATAAGCATTTCTGTCGTACAAAATATACCAAGGTGCCAGTAATATCTTGATTCCGCGCAAACTCGAACTGATGGTAAATGACAGGCTATCGCCGTCTTTTGCATGAAACCGGAGCGTTTCAGAGCCACACCAATCGATCCTGGCCGTGATCGTATGATCTCCCGCACTGATAGGGAATTCCTTGCTTTTGCCATTTTCAAGCTCGCCTATTTTCTTGCCGTCAATCATCACGGCATAGGCTCGCATAAGGTCGGCGTAGCCTGCATCTCGGGTGACTTTTAGTATTGCCATGATGGCTCCTGAACAAGGGGGTACTTATTTCTTTTTTGCCTTTGCGACATTTTCGCGAACACGGAATTCCACGATTTTTCCGCTGTTACTGCCAAGCCACATAAATCGCCTAGAGTGCCCAACAACCAAAAAAAGCCGATGCGCCCGATGATAACTTGAAAGCAGTGGATGCACGGAGACCTCGCTAGATTGCGTCGTTAGGAAGCATTTTCCGTGGCATCAAATTTAGTAGTGATTAGAAAAACCTCAGTGCCGGCAGGGACTTGTTCTTTGGAGATGTTCGCAGGCAAGGTAATGGGTGTGCAAACTTTGTCGCGTGGTGGTTTGCGGCCATAACTAATCCTCTCAAATCCAGCGATGAGTGTCTCAATCGATTCGCCACTAGGCGTGACTAAGCGAATTTGTGCACCGATACGCATGGTGGGAGGACTAGCACTTTGGAGAAAGCCAGGAACGAGTACGGGCCCGGGTCGTCCCGATAAGGCGAATGCGTCCACGACGGTAAAGAGAAAAGTTTCTGACATGGTTCCTAACGCCTGAGGTAAGGTGCCGACGCACCGAATGTGAAACTTGGATGCAATTTACGTACGGAGGCCACCTTGATTGATTAGTTAGGCATCTTCATCGTAGATGCGACTGTAGTCTGCGAATTTTGTTCCTGCAAGCTCAGACTCAATGGCTGCTTTTGCAATGTCAAAATCTACAACGTAGCAACAAACTTCCATGCTTCCAGAGCCAATACTCCCGCCATCACAATTGCCAAGCCCGGTCCAGCCAAGAAGATCGTTTAGTCGATCTTCAAGTGAATGTCTCTTTTTTAGGTCTGCTTTAGACCCCATGCCAACAACTGCGTATTCAACAAGCAACACTCTCATCTCGTCGTCATCGAAGGGTGTGAAGCCGGCTTCTACCGCAGAAGCCAAAGTAGTGTTCAAAATCTCATCTTCGTCGAAATTTTTTGGCAATGCGTGTTCTTTCGACACTCCACGATCCCCAATCTTGCCCCAATGTTCGACAACATGTTTTTCTTCTGTCCATGCCTCATGATAATAAAGTACAGAATCGATGGATTTGTAAAGTTTAAGCATGATCTCTCCTAAGAGGCCTAACAATCAAAACAAGGGACCGACGCGCTGGATGTGAAACTTGAAACCAATTGATGCACAGAAGTCACCTAGATTGATTAGTTATGTGTCTAACTGACTAGATACATGTTCTATTAATTCGTCAGTGTTCTTGGCGAACTCCGCCTCCAAATCAATACCGCACTTATTCGCAAGGACCAGTATTGACCATAGACAGTCTGACAATTCATGTCCAAGCTTCGCTTTGCAGTCATCAATTTTTCTGACACCTTCATTCGCCTGAATCAGTTTTGCTAGATCGCCCACGTCCCCCACGAAACCGAGCGTAAGTTCTTCTGTGGTCCAGACGCGCCCGGACATCTTGACTTCAAGACGTTCGTAGAGCTCGTTGAGCCTTAGAGCTGATTTTTCTAGATCTTTAAAGTTCATGTTGATCACACATAAGGCCTGAAATAAGGTGCCGATGCACCGAGTGTGAAACTTGAATCTAACTTACGCACGGAGGTCACCTTGACGGATTAGTTAGATTGGCTGCTGACTTGTTTACGCTAGTTTGCCACCGAAGACTCTTTATTAGATACGAGGGAAATAACATCGTGAATTGCAGAGACGACTGCTGCTGGCTGCGATAGTTGCAACAGATGATCGGAATTTTCGATGACGCGGTGTTCGCCACGGCTCGAAGAATCCGCAAGGCCCTGATGCAGGTTCAGCCAGAAACGATAACGCGTTTCCCGCAATCGTGCTGTCTCCCATTCGCGCAATGGTCTAACCTCGGCTGAGCGACTCAATACAATCACTGGCAAACTCCCGAAGCCGCGCCGGTTGTTGCGCAACTGCTCAACGCTTGCAGCATACACGGCGGTCTCCTCAGTGCCTTGGGCGCGTTGAAATTTCGCCGTGCTTTGCATAGCCAGGTACATGGGCTTGATTGCATCAGGAAGCAATGCGGGGGGCGCTACAACGCAATCCTTGAATGCGAGGCTTGTTGGCTCAGCGCCGTCTTCCGCTGCCTTGATACAGCGTTCACGGTCTTTTCGACCGGGTTCACGAAATGCAACCCAAGCTGCACGAGAAAGCGCCTTTGGCGATAACATTCTGAAGCCTTCATCTTGGTCCTCATGCGCTGGCTCTACTAGCACCAGACCAACGACCTCCTCGGGGTGTAAGTAGTAATACAAGCGGACATTCATGCCTCCATAAGACTGGCCGACCAATAGATAGGGTGGCTTGATTGAAGCAGCGGATAGCAAACTCCTGAGATCTGCAACAATCTCCGCACTGGAACCGCCGCCAGTGGAAGCATCACTAAATCCGATACCGGCACGATCGTAGGAACATGTGCGGTGGGATTTTCCAATACGCGCTTGTACTCGCGCCCAGTCTCCTGCGGGATCACCCACGCCGATATCCAATATAACCGTTGGGCTGCCCTCGCCTACACAGACAAGATTGAGTTTGCGGCCCGGCGCCACTTCAATAAGGCGCTGCGGCTGGGTATAGATCGAGAAATCCAGGACCTCATCTTCATTGGGTGCCGCAACAGTGGGTAGTACTAAACAGGCATTCGCAAGAAAAATGGCGGCTACTGGTAAAGCGCGTAAAAAAATAGATCGAGCTAATCTCATTGGAAGCGCCTCGCTTTTTTCGGAATCTGGTGGGGTACTGCGACTTCCAATCTAAGGCCTGAAATAAGGTGTCGACGCACCGGATGTAAAACCTGGATGCCATTTACACAGAATTTAAGGCTGCGTGTACAAATGGGTATGCGAATTTCGTGTCGCCTGCAAAAGCTAACGCACAGTCGCCACGCGACAATGGAAAAACTTTTTGACAGGAGTCCCAGGCACATCCCCATCTAAGCCGGCTATCAGAGCAGAAAACTAGCTCTTGTTGGTCTCGGAC
>JBOHYH010000074.1:0-3058 GCA_050737775.1 Arenimonas sp. | reverse complement strand
CCCCTACGTTACAAAAATTATCGTGCCATCAGAAAATATAATAAATTATTCTGGAAATACGGATTGTTCACCAAAAACTCGTGTTGTTCGCACAGAAAAAAACTCTGCCTTAACGGAAGAAAGGAATACTGGTTCGCCTCTTGCGAGTCACGTGTCACCAGGCCGTCACCGGGTGCCATCATCAAATAATCATAATCAATGCCGGGGACTTTGTTCACGACATCTTTCGCTCTGAAAGCGAGAAAAGGCTTGCCATCGACTTCGTCCAGCACGGCCTGATTTGCCGTCAGTTTGCAATCACCGCCAAACGCCGCAATTCGAATTCCGTCGCTGTTAAAAGGCGTTGTCAGTGCCGACTGAAAACGCTCGGCACGCTGCAGGTGTTCGGAAAATACCGATTGCAAAATAGCTTGCCTGGTCGCGGCCTGCACGGGGCTTCCGGTTTGCTTTTCCAGCATTTTCAGCAGTTCGGGCGAATACACCGACCACTGGTTTTGTTTCCACATCTCGGGATCGAAAATATTGATTTTGCTCGGATTGCCATGAGTATCGAGCACGCTCTGCGTGATCGGACTGGGCAGCGCTTGAAACGGCGTCGCAAAACTGGTCAGCACTTCCACCGGAATCAGCCGAAGGCCAAGTCTAAATCCACGCACAAGCCGCTCAACACTGGTGACCGAGCCAAGATTCGGCGTTCCCAGCAACACGACGCGCCTAACGCGCTTCGGACCCTCGGACCATGGCACAAATTTTTTCTGGTCCAAAACATCGTTCGGGCCGTATCGCAAATAATAATTCGTCAGCAATCCACCATTGCTATGGGCAATGATGTCGACCCGCAAATTCGGATCGTTGTAATCCTTCCTGATTTGTTCTATCAAAACATGTAGCTGCCTCACGGCAATGACATTGTCGCGTCGCCAGTCGTATAGGAAGGTGTAATAGCGGCGTTTCTGTGAGCCGACCGGCTGCCCCGGCATCGTGCTGACGAATTGCCCATCGTTCTCGAGTACCTTGATAAGCGCACCGTAAAAATCAATGCCGGCTATGGCATCCACAATTTTTCCCGGCACCAGATTATCGCCAGCCGTGGAGACCGGACTGATCATCAAGTCCTGGTAATCACTCAGGGCGATAGCGCCGGCAGACTTGGGATAAAACTCTACGCCCGTGGTTTTATCCACCAGCGTCGATCCCATCAGACCATGAATCAGAATGATCGGCGGCTGTTCGGTATTTTGCACTTCACGAGCGTAAAGCCGCTTCAAGTCAGGCTTGCTGGTGGTAATGCAGCCGCTCAGACCGAGACTTAATAAAACCAGTAGTAAACGTAAAATAATCGTACTCATTCGTACATGATAAAACGCGGCTCTTATTTGCGATACATACTTCGGCGTTTGTTTCGTGCACACGCCAGTGCCCATGGACCGGTGCTACCAACACAGCACTTTCGTACACTGTGCCCGATGCGTTCCGGCCTAGTACAATCCGGTGCTACCATCTGAATTATCTCTTGCATCCTATCGGGCTTGTTATGACCACACCTAAAGGCAAACTTTACCCCAATGCCGAGACTGCATTGGCCGATTGCATCCGCGACGGCATGACCATCATGTCCGGTGGTTTCGGCCTGTGCGGTATCCCGGAATATCTGATTACCGCATTGCGTGATTCGGGTGTAAAAAACCTGACCTTTATTTCCAACAACGCCGGCGTCGATGATTTCGGTCTGGGTCTTTTGTTGAAGACCCGGCAAATCTCGAAAATGATTTCTTCCTACGTCGGGGAAAACAAGGAATTCGAACGGCAGTACCTGGCTGGCGAATTGCAACTGGAATTCAATCCGCAAGGCACACTGGCCGAGCGCATTCGTGCCGGTGGCGCTGGTATTGCCGGTTTTTATACCAAAACCGGTGTCGGTACGCTGGTGAGCGAAGGCAAGGAAATTCGCGAATTCAATGGCGAAAAATTTGTACTCGAAACCGGACTGGTCGCCGATGTTTCCATTGTCAAAGCCTGGAAGGCCGATACCGAAGGTAATCTGATTTATCGCAAAACGGCCCGCAATTTCAATCCGATGATGGCGACCGCCGGAAAAATTACCATTGCCGAAGTCGAAGAAATTGTCGAAGCCGGACAACTCGATGCCGACAGTATTCATACGCCAGGCATTTTCGTGCAGCGAATTATCGTCAACGCGGCCTACAAAAAACCGATTGAACAGCGCACGGTACGCACAAGGGAGACTGCATAATGGCTTGGTCACGCGATGAGCTCGCTAAAAGAGCGGCGAAAGAATTACGCGATGGGTTTTATGTAAACCTCGGTATCGGCATTCCTACCCTCGTTGCCAACTTCATTCCGGACGGCATGAAAGTCGTGCTGCAATCGGAAAACGGCATGCTCGGCATGGGCCCGTTTCCGTATGAGGATGAAGTCGATGCCGACCTGATCAATGCCGGCAAACAAACCATTACCCAGTTGGCAATCTCTTCATATTTTTCATCGAGTGACAGCTTCGCGATGATTCGCGGTGGCCATATCGATTTGTCGATTCTGGGTGCAATGGAAATTTCCGAAAACGGCGACATCGCGAACTGGATGATTCCCGGCAAGATGGTCAAGGGCATGGGTGGTGCGATGGACCTGGTCGCAGGCGTCAAACGCGTCGTGGTCGTGATGGAGCATAACAACAAGGACGGCGCCGCGAAATTCAAACCGGCCTGCGAACTGCCGCTCACCGGTCAAAACGTGATCGACGTACTGATCACCGATCTCGGTGTGTTCTCGCGGCCGGATCGCAATAGTCAATTCGAATTGATCGAGCTGGCACCGGGCGTCACATTGGAAGACATTCGCAGCAAGACCACTGCAAATTTCAACACACAATTGACATAAAGCAATTGTCTCGTAGCCCGGATGCAGCGCAGCGTAATCCGGGAATGCCTGCCTCAATGCCAAAAACCCAGAACAAAAACCGGACTCGTAGATGAGTAGCCCGGATGCAGCGCAGCGCAATCCGGGAATGCCTGCCTCAATGCCAAAAACCCAGAACAAA
>JBOHYH010000073.1:0-3164 GCA_050737775.1 Arenimonas sp. | reverse complement strand
GGCGGTACTCTTTGAGTCCTCGGCCTAACTAATCAATCAAGGGGACCTCCGCATGGATATGGCATTCAAATCATCAAAATCCGGCGGTTATGCGTCGGTCCCTTATTTCAGGCGTTATAAGACTAGATAAGCCACTTGCAATGTGTACGCCATTGGCGTACAGTCCGCCAAATGCTGACCATCATCGAATCCCAGCTTTTTACCAAGCTTTGGCCGGAATACTGGTCCGCTGACGAGCACGGCGAATTTGCTACCTATCTCGCCTGCAACCCAGAAGCCGGTGATCTCATTCAAGGCTCAGGCGGCTGCCGGAAAGTACGCTGGGCCCGACAAGGAATGGGTAAAAGTGGCGGCGTAAGAGTTATCTACACCGTAAAACTTAAACGTGGCGCCATCGTCTTGCTCACCATTTATGCAAAGAACGTACAAGACACTATTCCCGCTAACATACTACGCAAAATTGCCGAGGAACTTGATCATGACTAGCAAAAAACCCGTCCGCCGCAATATCGGAGAAGAGTTATTGCAGGCCATCCAAGAAGTCAAAGCCGGTAAGTACGGTGCGAAGTACGAGGTCGAAGCTAATGACATCGTTAAAGCTCGATTGAAAAGTGGCCTTTCCCAGGCTCAATTTGCGGCGGCATTACGTATTTCCGCAAGAACACTTCAGCAATGGGAGCAAGGCAGGCGTCATCCCTCTGGTGCAGCTGAAACTTTACTCAAAATAGTCTTCCGTCATCCCGAAGTGCTTCGCGAGGTCGCGTAGTCTTATAACTACTCAATCAAGGTGACCTCCGTGCGTAAATTGGATTCAAGTTTCACATCCGGTGCGTCGGCACCTTATTTTGGTTGTTAGGCGGCGCAAGCAAAAAGCAAAAAGCAAAAGAGAATAGACTTTTCGCAAATTTTTTGCGATTCTGCGTTTTACATTTTTTAGTCAGCAGTTCGCTGCCTGTGCCGGTTTATCATCCGGCGTTTAAGGTTCCATCAATGAGTCCGCGTTTGTTGTGTCGGCGGCCTTTAGGTCACGGCAACAATCACATCTAGCAAGGCCGCAAGCTTCGTTGGGCAGTCGCGGCACAGGCACAACCGACAACCTCCGTAGCGCCATGTATCGTTCTCAAGCCAGTTTAGGGTACGCTTTGCATCAGCGGTACGACGTCATTTTCAAGCAAAGCCATATTCTGTGGGTTGGCGGTACTCTTTGAGTCCTCGGCCTAACTAATCAATCAAGGGGACCTCCGCATGGATATGGCATTCAAATCATCAAAATCCGGCGGTTATGCGTCGGTCCCTTATTTCAGGCGTTAGGGGGCGAAGAAATAACTCTATGTCAAATAAGAAAATGCTAGTCACCTCACTTGTTATTGGCTTTTTAGTCACAGCCATAGCGTGGCTTCCGTTTTCCTTTTCCGAGCTAGCTCTTTATCCAGGGATGCTTGTTGCAGCTCTGTTCTGGCCTGAAGGAATTCACACAGGCAATGGCCTTGGGGCAAATGGTGTTGTCGCATTCGTTTCGGTAATTTGGCTTGGAGCATTTTTGGCTTGGAGTATTCTTAGCTATGCATCACTTTTACTACTTCATCGTCTGCGCGCCCCCTAACTACGCAATCAAGGTGACCTCCGTGAAAATCCAACATTCGAGTTTCACATCCGGTGCGTCGGCACCTTATTTTGGTTGTTAGGCGGGTGAAGAAAAATCAAAAGCAAAATGGTGTGGGCTTTTAAGAATTTTATTTTCGCTTTTCTTATTTAGCATTTTGGGTTGGCAGTTCGCTGCTGTGCCGGTCCAGCATCCGGCGTTTCAAGTTCTGCTTTTTAACATCCCGCCGTCCAGGCGCGGCCTTTAGTTCTCTTCAATTCCCGACATCCCGCAGGCCGCCTTATCTTTTGGCAGTGTGCGGCACAGGCACTACCTTCCGATTTCAAACCAACTTGTTACCATCTCAACCTAGTTTGGGTTACGCTTCGGCTTGGCATCACGCGGTTTCTTTGTTCATCTCCACAACCGTTGTGGTTTTGTTTTCTTTCGGGCATCGCAGCCTAACTATGCAATCAAGTGGGACCTCCGTGGAAACCCTAGATTCATCCGAGTTAGCATCAAGCGCGTCGGCCCCTTATTTTGGTTGTTAGGTAGCTAAGAGCTAAATCATATTCATGCAGTCAGCTTCCCACTAATGATTAGCCTCCTCGCACTCATCATTGTCTTATTGGCAGCGCTTTATTTTTTGGCGCTCGCTCTAGTTTCGTTTCTCAGACCAGAGAAAGCCTCTGGTTTTCTTCTTGGTTTCGCTTCTTCTGCTTCCTTCCATTATCTTGAGCTGTTAATTCGTATTGTCATTGGCGCAGCATTTGTAATCCGTGCTCCTCTGATGAAGTTCTCAGAAATCTTCAGCATATTTGGCTGGCTTCTCATCGGCACATCGGCCTGCCTTTTCCTAGTTCCCTGGCATTGGCATCACAAATTCACACAGAAGGTGGTTCCTCAGGCACTACGCTACTTAAAACTCGTTGCTCTCAGTTCTTTTGCAATGGGCGCGTTTATCATTGCTTGTGCAATACTCGGCAGCGCAACCTAACTACGCAATCAAGGGGACCGCCGTGAAAATCCAACATTCAAGCGACACATCCGCTGCGGCGGTCCCTTATTTTGGTTGTTAGATGTAATCACAAAAGGAGAGTTTCATGAAAAGTTTTATTGCTGCAACGTTTCTGTTCGCACTTCCACTCATCGCAGCAGCATCCTCTGGTGGCGTTCGCTTTGATACACAAATCACCGCCCAAGGAAAATCAATTACTTCACCAAGCGTTCGCGTTGAGTTCGGACATCAAGCGGTTATCGAGATCCCGAACGAAGTACGTGTAGTTGTCGTCGCGGCGGCAAGCAAAACTGACATTTCTCCAGTTACAGCCAATTTTTATTATTTCAAAGATGGTGCTTGGGTTTTTGATCGCAAGATGGAAATGAATGCCAATCTTTCGCTTACACCATCATTTGAGCTCGACTTAGCTGATGGAGTTCACCGTGTTGTAGTCATGCCACGCCAAGCTTCAATGCAATAATCACCAACATCTAACTAATCGGTCAAGGGGGACCGCCGTGAAAATACTGCATTCAAACCAATCATCCGCTGCGGCGGTCCCTTACCTCAGGCGTTAGGCGG
>JBOHYH010000072.1:0-26067 GCA_050737775.1 Arenimonas sp. | reverse complement strand
TCGAAGGGCTGAGCGTGTAGGGCGTGTAATCTTCTTTATCGAGGAATACAAAATCATCGCCGTCCATGTAGGAATAGTTGGCTTCCCGGCGCAGCAAATCGACTTCGGTTAATTCATCTTCCGATTTCAGGCTTAGGTCGAGTTTTTGTCCGCCCGGTACGCTGTACATAATGAAGCGGAAGGTCATATTGCCGCCACGGCCTTGCGGTGAACTGCGTTCGATATCGCGGATTTGATAAACCACTTTATTGTGTTCGACTACATTGCCTTTTTTGATGTCGTAAGCTTTCATAAATTTCTTTTGGTAGGGCGGGCATTGCCCACCGTGGATGTTAGATATTTGTGTGATCTGTAAAGGTGGGCAGTGCCCACCCGACGTTATTTTGGGGCTAATCTTACCGCACCATCGAGGCGAATGGTTTCGCCATTCAAATAGGTATTTTGCAGAATAAAACCCACCAGTTCGGCGAATTCTTCCGGCTTGCCTAAGCGTGATGGAAATGGAATTGATGCGCTCAGGGATTCCTGCACAGCCGGTGCCATGCCATCGACCATCGGAGTCCAGAAAATACCCGGTGCAATCGTCATCACGCGAATACCAAAGCGTGCCAGTTCACGTGCCATTGGCAGCGTCATGCCCACTACGCCGCCTTTTGAAGCGGAGTAGGCAGCTTGACCGATTTGTCCGTCGTACGCGGCGACTGAAGCGGTATTGATAATGACGCCACGTTCTTTATCGGCCTGCTCATCGTTATGTTGCATATGATTGGCAGCCGCTTTTGCAACATTGAAACTGCCCACCAAATTTACCATTACCGTAGTAGAAAATTGTTTTAAGGGCATCGGTGCTTCCTTGCCCAGTACACGGCCAGCACCAAGAATGCCGGCGCAATTAATGGCGGTATTGAGTCCGCCAAGTTTTTCTTTTGCTGCCGCGACATTCGCTTCAACCTGGGCTTCGTCGGCAACATCGGTGCGAAAATAAAATGCGTTGTCGTTACCAAGTTCGGCTAACGCGGCGGCAGATTTTTCATCGTTAATATCGAACAGGGCGACTTTGCCACCATGCTTCACGATATGTTGCGCAACGGCAAAGCCGAGGCCCGAGACGCCTCCGGTAATAACAGCGCGGGTGTGTTGAATTTGCATGGAGAATCCGTGTGCAGAAATACTTTATTTTACCGTAGGGCCGCTGCGACCGCCATTAACGTAGGGGCGCTCGTTTGCTGTGCCCCAAATCTGCGGCAGGCCATGGGCGCAGCAAGCAGGCGCCCCTACAGATCGAGAACGTAAAACGTATCACAGCCGCCGTGCCCGGTATTGCCCAGGGTTTCGCATTGTTTTTTGAAGCCGCTGCGCTCGTATAGGCTTTGTGCGTCTTTCATGCTGTCCAGAGTTTCCAGATAACATTTTTTGAAACCTTGCTGGCGGGCGGCTTGCAAACAACGGCTTAACATGGCCGTTCCGGCACCCAGGCCGCGACATTCGGGCAGGAAATACATTTTTCTCAATTCGCAGGTATCGGCGTCACCACCGGTCAATGGCGCAATACCGCCACCACCTTTCACCGCGCCATTCATCACGACAACAAAATAAGCGCTACGGTTTTCCGAGTAGGCGTGGGTCATCCAGTCGACTTCGGGGTCATTGATGGCAAAGCCATCACCAACGGCACCAAATTCCGGCATGACGGTACGTATTATCTCGGCAACGACCGCATCGTCCTGACTTTCTATAGGCCGGATAATGAAAGGCAATACATCGGTAACGCGTTCTAGCATGTGATTGGGTAACCAGCCTTTTTTACCTTCGGCATTGACGCACCAGGACCAATCGCCGAGTGCTTCTTCGGCACTGACCAATTCGCCGGCGCGAACCGTTAATTCAACTGCATCATAATGTGCCGTCGTCACCGCTTTTTTTTCCGAAGTCACCAGAAATTTGGATTGATGCACCCAGCCTTCGCGGCCGTGTTCGTCGGTGGCCCAAAGGAACTCGGCGAATTCGGTATCCCTTCCACCCAAAACCAATACCTCACCCGATTCAAATCGAATGGGGTTGGCATATTTAGCCTGGTAAGCCGATGTCGTGCGATAGCGTGTGTGAGTTCTCATGCAATGCTTGCCCGATTAACTTTGCTACTGGTTTCGCGCCCTAAAAGTTGCGATAGCCAGCGGCCGGTTTCAATAAGTTTGTCCATTTCAATACCTGTGTGCATGCCAATTCCATCCAACATATACACTACATCTTCGGTCGCTACATTTCCGCTCGCGCCTTTGGCATAAGGGCAGCCGCCTGTGCCGGAAACGGCGGAGTCCACCACGCGAACACCTTCTTCCAGACAGGCAAGAATATTGGCCAAGGCTTGGCCACGAGTATCATGAAAATGTACCGCTAACGATGCCATCGGAATTTCAGAAGCAACCGCTGCCAACATGGCGCGTGCATTTTTCGGTGTGCCAATGCCGATGGTGTCACCGAGTGAAATTTCGTAACAACCCAGTTCAAACAGTTTTTTCGAGATGCGTACGACATCGGCAAGGGGTACGTCGCCTTGATAGGGACAACCCAAAACCGTCGATACGTAGCCCCGCACTTTAACGCCATCTTTTTTTGCCTGCTCCAGCACCGGGATAAAACGCTCGATACTTTCATCGATACTGGCATTGATATTTTTCTGGCTGAAGGCTTCGGAGGCGGCGCCGAAGATCGCCACTTCCGTGGCTCCTACTGCACGGGCGCACTCGTAGCCTTGCAGGTTGGGAACGAGCACCGGATAGCTGATGCCGGGCAATTTATCGATACCGCTAAACACTTCGGCAGCATCGGCAAGTTGCGGTACCCATTTCGGGCTGACGAAGCTGGTGGCCTCCACGGTCTTGAAGCCGCAGTTACCGAGCTGGTTTATCAGCGCGATTTTATTCGACACGCTGATAATGATTTTTTCGTTCTGCAAACCATCACGCGGTCCGACTTCGACGATACGAACGGCATCCGTCATTTGGTTTTCTTGCCCCGTTCATGCTGCTTGATGGCTTTTCTAATTTGTTTTACTTCGGATGGCGTGGCTGATACCAGTAATAGACGATCATCGGAGTACATATCGAGCGTGTTCAGATAGCCTGCAATCTGCTTTGCATCGCCGCGCACAAAAACATTTGCGGCCTGATTGCCACCCGGGTTGTCACGGTCGATAAATATCTGTCCGCTTATCTTTTTATCAAGTACTAGCTTGATCGTTTTATCAAGATCGACCGAGCGCAAGATGACGCCATCCTTTCCCTTGTTGATTTGATAAATAATTTTTCCGGAGGGAATCTTGATTTCAGGCGTTATTTCAAAACTGGTTTCCTTGGGCGTGACTACGACATAGTCATAATCAACATCGCTGGAAAACTGGATTTGATGATCCTTGCTGTTTTTCAGGTCATCGACTTTGTCCGTTTTCTTGCCCGATTCCTGCTTGGTGGTCACTGCGTACATGTTGGAACAGTCAGCATTGACCGACAGAAAATCTTCGTTACCCGAAGTAGGCGCATTTCTCTCGCCTTCAATAACGCGCCAGTCGCCTACCAATGAGGGGTTGCAGTTTGCAAGCTCCGCGCTAGGTGCTGATTGAAACGTCACACCGTATCCCGTGCAGCCGGACATCATTAGCAATGCGCATGATGCAAAAATCACATTGGGCAGAATCTTCATTGTGCAGCCTCCAGTTTAATCAACAGGGCATCTGCTTCGACAAAATCACCTGCATTAACACTCACGCTGGCGACTTTTCCACTGCGTGGCGACTTCAGTGACAATTCCATTTTCATGGCTTCCATGACCGCCAGTTCCTGGCCTTCGGTCACATCATCGCCCACTGTTGCTTTCACGACTACCATGCGTCCAGGCATTGGTGCGTTGATTCTATCGCCACTTCCACTTGTTTTGCTGTCATCAAAGAAAAAAGCCGGAACACGCTCGAAGCGCGCCCGCGACTGGCCATCGTGGACCGTAATGCTGTTTTTGTCTGCATGCACCAGAAAACGTTGCGCGGCGGCTTCGATCTGGAATGACAAGGTCAAGTCGTGAATATGTGCATTGCGGATATGAATGGTTTTTTCCTTGAAGCTGATTTGATAATTGCCCTGGGCACCTTTGGCGTACACATCCAGCATTTGCTCACGCCATTGAAAGCACAGTTTGCGCTGGCTTTCATGCCCAATACGCCAACCGTCGGCAATGGCCCAGGGCGAGTGTGGGTCTTGGGAACGCTTTGCCGCTTGCCGGGTTTGCTTTTCATCGGCGAGCAGAGCGCTAATGGTGGTTGCAATGACAAAATGTTCCGATGCCGAATCTGCCTGTGGCAAGACTTCATCCAGATGTTGGTCAAGATAATTGGTGGTGATCTTGCCGGTCACAACAACAGGATGCCGCACCAGTTTTTCCAGGAATTCGATATTCGATTTAGGGCCCTTGATATCGGCATATGACAATGCCGTCTGGAGTTGTGCCAAGGCGCGTGGGCGATCTTCGTCCCAGATAATCATTTTGGCAATCATCGGGTCATAAAAAATACTGACGGTATCGCCTTCAATCACACCGGCATCGAGGCGTACATTTTTTGATGCTGATGGGAGATGCAGTTTTTCCAGACGCCCCGATCCGGGCAGAAAATTCTTTTCCGGGTCTTCGGCATACAAGCGCACTTCGATGGCGTGGCCGTTTGTTTGAATGTCCGATTGCATCAGTGGCAGTTTCTCGCCGGCGGCGACACGCAGTTGCCACTCGACCAGATCGAGGCCGGTGACCATTTCAGTAACGGGATGTTCAACTTGCAAACGGGTATTGATTTCCATGAAATAGAAATCACCCTCCGCGCCAACAATAAATTCGACGGTGCCAGCATTGACATAATCAATCGCCTTGGCCGCTTGCACCGCAGCATCGCCCATTTGTTTGCGACGTTCCGGCGTGAGAAAAGGCGAGGGCGATTCTTCGATGACCTTCTGGTATCGACGTTGTGCCGAGCACTCGCGTTCGTTCAAGTGAAGCGTATTGCCATGGCTGTCGGCGAATACCTGGATTTCGATATGGCGCGGTTGTTCGATGTATTTTTCGAGTAGAACGCGATCACGGCCAAAAGCATTTTTCGCTTCGCGTTGGCAGGATTCCAGATTCGATAAAAACTCATCGCGATTACGAACGATGCGCATGCCTTTGCCGCCACCACCATGTGCTGCCTTGATCATCAGGGGGTATTGGATTCGGTCAGCTTCTTGCAACAAATATGCCGGGTCTTGATCTTCGCCGGTATAGCCCGGTACGACAGGCACACCGTGGGCTGTCATCAAATCTTTTGCACCGGCTTTGCTGCCCATCTTTCGCATCGAGGCTGCTTTTGGGCCGATAAAGCGAATACCCGCCGCTTCCACGGCATCGGCAAAGTCGGCATTTTCGGATAAAAAGCCATACCCCGGATGAATGGCCTGCGCGCCGGTTGTTTTTGCGGCTTCAATAATCTTGTCACCACACAGATAACTTTCCGAGGGTACCGAGCCGCCGATATAAACCGCTTCATCGGCCTGTTTTACATGCTGTGCATTTGCATCGGCATCGGAATACACCGCCACGGTACGAATGCCGAACTGTCGGCAGGTCCGAATAATGCGGCAGGCAATTTCACCGCGATTGGCGATCAGTATTTTGTTGAACATTGTTTTTATTCGCCTTCCCAGTGATCAAGATTGTCTTGTTCGCGATTTATAATACGGGTTACTTTAAGTGTGCCGTCTTTTTCATTTTGAAAATAGCTTGCACCCATTTTTCCTGAATCAGGGAACTGCACCAGATCAGGGGTTTTCGTAGTGCTTACCGCAAGATAGCGCAAAGTAAGTGTTGTCGAGCTGTTGATTATTTGATGGGCGGTTTCGATGCCGCCTGCCGGGCATGCAATGACATCGCCCGTGCGAATCGGAAAAATGTCTTTCCCAATTCGCACTTCACCTTTCCCTTCGATAATGTAGAACATCTCTTCATTCCCGAAATGATTGTGCGCCGGAAAAGCTGCTTTACCGGGTGGCACTATGGTCATGTTGTAGCCCAGTTGAACGGCTCCGATCAGTTCGGCAATTTCCGCCATTTGCGAGCCCTGATATTTTTCAGGCGGATTGGGCCTGTACTCGCTGATCAGTACGGGTTTTGTATCATCAATATTGAGAATAGGCTTCGGCATATTGTTCACTCAGGCATAATGGCAAACGGCTTCAAGATTATGGCCGTCCAGATCGATGATGAAGGCACCATAATAATTCGGGTGATACTGCGGGCGTAAACCCGGTGCGCCATTGTCTTTGCCGCCAGCAGCGAGTCCTTCCTGATAAAAAGCATCTACCTCGGCACGGCTTGAAGCCGTAAAGGCGATGTGCATCGATGCACAAACCGTTCCTGTCGAATTGATCCAGAAGGAGGGCTTTTTATTCGAGCCAAAACCGGCATGCCATGTGTTGCTACCGGTCATTTCCGGGCTTACTTCCATAATGCATGTGTGTCCCAGCGGTGCCAGCACACGAAGAAAGAATGCCTTGCTCTGCTGGTAATTGGAAACGCTAATGCCGAGGTGATCAATCATATGGTTTTCTCACTAAACCCATTGGGCAGCGCGTTTTTCCAGAAAAGCATTCAAGCCTTCCTGGCCTTCTTTCGACACCCGTAATTTCGCGATGAGTGCGGCATTTTCAGTGTCCATTTTTTCTGCATTTGCCAAGGTATTTCCGCTGACACGCAATGCCAGTTCTTTTGCTTCTTTCTGGGCAACCGGCCCGCCTTTCAGAAGCCAATGCAAAGTTTTGTCGATGGTGTCATCCAGTTGGGCATGCGGCACCATTTCATGCAGCAGACCGATGCGCAGGGCGAGGGCTGAATCGAAAATTTCCGCACTTAAAAATAATCGACGAGCATGACGAAGACCAATGGCTGAAATAACATAGGGAGAAATCACCGCCGGTACCAAACCGAGTTTGACTTCACTGAGCGAGAATTTGGTTGCTTCGACGCCGATAGCGATATCGCAGCAGGCAATCAAGCCAACGCCACCGCCATAAGCGGCTCCGTTGACGCGGGCAATAGTCGGTTTGCCCAGGAAATTCAAAGTGCGCATGAGCTTGGCGAGTTGCAGGGAATCTTGCAGATTCTCCGATTCGCTGGCTTGGGCCATCGAGCGCATCCAGTTCAGGTCGGCTCCGGCAGAAAAGGTAGAACCCGTACCGGTAATAATGACGGCTCGAACGCCGTCATCACGGTCCAGATCCAGCAATGCGGCAGTTAATTGCCCAATCAATTCGGCATCAAAGGCATTATGGGTTTCAGGGCGATTCAGGGCGAGGGTGGCAACGCCAGCGTGTTTATTCAGAGTAAGCACAATCAACTCGCGATAGAGAACCCTCCAATGATACCGAGCTGGCCCGGTTTGCCATAGCGGCGGCTTGTTGCTGTCGGGTATGGATGTATAATGGGAATCATTACTATTTAGACCGGAACGTGAATGTTGCTCAGCGAGCTCGCTCTAGGACAAACGGCCAGCGTAGTGTCTGTTGATGACGCTTATCCTGAGGATGCTATTGCGCAGCGTTTACGTGATCTGGGCTTTGTCAGCGGTGAACTGATCAAGATTCGCGCGCTGGGGCCACTGGGTGCCGAGCCCATTCTGGTGAATATCGCCAGCTCGCAATTTGCCTTGCGTAGAAACGAAGCCGCACGCATCCGCATTAGCCAGGCAGGCTCGAAATGAATGCTGCGACACCAGTCATGAATATTGCCTTGGTCGGCAACCCCAATTGCGGCAAGACCGCCTTGTTCAACCGCTTGACCGGTGGCCGCCAAAAAGTGGCGAACTATGCCGGCGTTACCGTTGAACGCAAGGAAGGGAAGTTCACAACGCCGCTGGGCAGATCGGTGCATGTGCTGGATTTGCCGGGCACATACAGTTTGACGCCATCAAGCCCCGACGAAGCCATTACGCGCGATGTTTGTATGGGGCGTCTGGAGGGTGTCGGTTTGCCCGACATGATCGTCTGCGTAGTCGATGCCACCAATCTGCGTTTGCATCTGCGTTTTGTTCTCGAATTACAGCAACTGGGTCGCCCGATGATTTTGGCCTTGAATTTGATGGATGAAGCGCAGCGTCGCGGCATCAAAATCGATTCGCAGGCCTTGTCGCGTGAATTGAATATGCCGGTAGTCGAAACCATCGCTGTTCAGCGCCAGGGTGCGGAAGCCTTGGCAACACAACTGGATTTACCGGCGCCCGCATCAGCCGTGTTGCCGAAGCATGCCGATCTGCATCAACGTGTTCGCGAAGTTTTGGCAATCGCAGTCAGCATGCCGGAACAAGCCGATAGCCACGGCGACAGAATTGATCGCTGGGTTTTGCATCCTGTTATGGGGCTGGTGATTCTGACGGTCGTCATGTTTCTGATGTTTCAGGCCGTGTTCTCTTGGGCTGGGCCGATTCAAGATGCTGTCGCAGGACTGATTGCTTGGACGGGCGGGCAAGTCGGTGCATTGATTCCTGCTGGCCCTCTCAATAGTCTCGTCACCGATGGCTTGTTCGGCGGATTAGGCACGGTGATGGAATTCCTGCCGCAAATTTTGTTTTTGTTTCTCTTCATTCTAATTTTAGAAGAATCTGGTTACCTGCCCCGCGCAGCGTTTCTGCTGGATCGCTTTATGTTCGCCGCCGGTTTAACCGGAAGGTCTTTCATTCCGATGTTGTCCAGTTTTGCCTGCGCCATTCCTGGTGTAATGGCAACACGCAGTATTCAGGATCCACGCGATCGACTAACTACAATCATGGTTGCACCTTTGATGACCTGCTCGGCACGGTTGCCGGTTTATACCTTGCTGATTACGGCAGTCATTCCAGACATTACCGTAATGCGCATTTTTAATTTTCAAGGTCTCGTGATGTTTGCGCTTTACATGGCCGGCATCCTCAGCGCCTTGTTGGTGAGTTACATCATCAAACGCAGGCAAAAAGATAAAAGCGAGCATGCGTTGATGATGGAATTGCCACGCTACCGCTGGCCAAATCCACGCGATATTGCGATGGGCTTATGGGAAAGAGCGGTTATTTTCATGCGCCGCGTGACAGGAATTATTTTGTCACTGACAGTTATTCTCTGGTTTTTGGCCAGTTACCCAGCGCCGCCTGAAGGTGGAAACTTGCCACCGATTGATTACAGCTTTGCGGGGCAAATTGGTCATTTCATGGAGCCATTTTTCGCGCCGATTGGTTTCAACTGGCAAATCTGTATAGCCCTCATTCCAGGTCTTGCAGCAAGAGAGGTTGCCGTAGCAGCTTTGGCGACGGTGTATGCAATTTCCGCCAATGGAGATGATGCCGCCGCTCAGATATTGTCACCACTCATTGCAGCACAGTGGAGTATTCCAACCGCCTTGTCATTGCTGGTCTGGTACATCTACGCACCGCAATGCTTATCAACACTGGCCGTGATCAAGCGCGAAACCAACTCCTGGAAACAGGTTTTCATTTCAACCGGCTATCTGTTCGCGCTTGCTTATTTTGCTTCGTTTGTTACCTATCAACTTGCGAGGATGTGGTTATGAACTACGCCTG
The DNA here is from genome assembly GCA_050737775.1 of Arenimonas sp. Lineage (GTDB taxonomy): Bacteria > Pseudomonadota > Gammaproteobacteria > Xanthomonadales > Xanthomonadaceae > Arenimonas. Next base: position 16,448 of record JBOHYH010000072.1, on the reverse strand, counting down.
GATAGAAACATCGGTAATGGTTTTTATCTTTATCTCGGCAAGTCTATTTGCCATTAAACATTTTCTGCCCGAGTTTTACGGCAACGCATGGCATTTGCTGGCCCGAAAAAAAAACCGAGGCATTGATATCAATCTAGTTGCTGCCACCGGTGCCGGGCCTTGTCAAACCAAGTGTTCGGCCTGTAATGGTTGTTCAATGGCGAAGTAGGGCGTTACGGAATACGTCAAGATAAAGCTCTGATGACGTAAAATGACACTACGATGCCGAACCAGATGATTCGCCAAGGAACGTCGCTTTCAGTAGTCGTATTTTGCTCTATAGGGGCTCGAATAAATGACAGGTCCTCCCACGGATGTGCATTCGCCGACTTGTTTTTCAGATTTTCAATTTCATAACTGAATTCGGCACCCACTCCAGTAACTGTGTCCATATTGAAGAACTTGAGCAGATCGAGTAATTGCTTTGGTGGCAATGGCCTTGCTTCGTCCAACATTTCCAATACGGGTAGACATAGAGAGTGTTTGAGCTCGATATCATAAAGGTCAACGTGGTTTTCCAGCCATGAATTCAGCGTGGCATGTCTATTACTTGCTATATCAAGGAATTCTTCCGCGAAGTTCTTGAAATTAAATCCTGAGAGTTCTTCAGGGGTGTTATCTGCTTGGGCGAACTCCCAATCCTTGTATTCGACATCCAGGTTTGTTGCCGAAGTGGTACTGGAAGAGAAATTATCAGTGGTGTCTATATTTTTCAGAGTTTGATCTTCACAGCTATTCCCGACGTGGTATGAGTGGTCACCATTCCGGTCAAATTTTTTCGATTCATGGTTTTCAATATCTGCCAAAACCAGCGTGCTTGGAATGTCATCAAAAATTTCAGAATTATCTGATTCTTCTTGGCCTTGACAGCCATCGATTAGATTCCAGCTCGATTTATCAGAAGCACTGGCGGAAGACGTCATATCGGCGTCTGCATGGCGGCTTTTCGTGTAAGCAAGTGCTGACTGGTAAGCCGCGTGTATTTTCTGGAATTCTTCTGGGTCATCGTCGGGACGATGCTGTTTAATTTTCACGGCATAGGCACGCTTGACATCGGAAAGACTCGCGTTTTGTTTGATGCCTAAGATCCTGTGGAAATACATTTTTCTTCCGTGCTGTTACGAAAATAGGGTGGTGGCGTTGCTGTTCTCAGTTTTGTCGCAGTATTTCAAAGCTTTCCTTGTCTAGAGCAGAAATGCCAATCCGATGGCCGCCAGAGAAAGTGCAAGAAGGTATTTCCATTCCTGGTGTAATGAATAGGTCCCCAGTTTTTTTATTTTCATCAATAGCAAATCATGTGTAACCACGATGCCCATTGAAATCGCAGGGATAATCGTAAATAACTTGACCTGTATGCTTTCCGTCACTTCAAGTGCGAGCGCCAGTTTGGAAAAGAGAATGATAAAAGCGATGATGCATGTCAAAGGCATTAATCGCCAGGAATTATTTTCCTTTTTCAAAACTTGTGATAGCGCTGCCAAATTGGGAATTATCCCAAGGACCATGGCCAAATCAAAAGGGCTAATGAGCAGACTAATGAGCAGCAAGGGAATGGTATAGGCATGCTTTCTGTAGATGTCAGGTTTGTCCGATAGGTAACTCTGTAAGCGGACAAAAGCGGCTCGAATGGATGCCTGGGCGAGCCAGATGCCGAAAATGCTGCTGGCAAGTCGCAAGCCTGAATACTCGTCGCCTGCATTATTCAGCCATTGGAATAAAATTCCCGCAGTGATGCTGATTATCAAAACGCCGACAATTCGACCGCTACTGACCTTGCCTGGATCTGAAGTGGACATCCAGAACAGATAGTTTTCGTGGTCGATATGTTTCCTGAAAGAAAAATGTTGATTGTCATAGAACTTCGATGCCAGTTCACAAATGCGCGAGATAAGCCCAGGAAAAGTCAATATGAACACTCGCCGAATATAATTGATCGGACCTTCCAGCTCCCTGAACAGCATGCGGTCAATCATGGTCGTGTTTTTGTTTGCCGTTCTTAACGATTGGGCGAGCGACTCGTTTCGCCAGTAATTCTGCGAATTTAATCGGGCATTATTTGCCTGGTGGTCTATCCAGGCATGCCCTGCATTTACATGGTTCAGCCCCAAAAAGACTAAAAGGGCTTCGAGTGGGGCCGGGTGCATGGGTTCGCTTGATTCTGCGAGCGCAAATATCAAAGGCTCGGTAATTCGGTGTTTCAGATCCAATGAATACAATGCAGGATGTTTATCAAGCCAGTCTTTAAACTGCCAGCTATCGAGATTTTTGGATGATTCACCCAATTCATCAATAAAATCAGCGAGCAGAAAAAAATTATCTCTTGTCTGCATTTCTTTTTCGATATTCGGCGCTGAATCGCTTTTCAGCGCTTCATGCTTTTTCCTCTGAAGAGCGGCTTTTTCGTCTTGACAGGATTGCTTCTTGTCATTGATAACGTTTGTTGCATCTGTTTTTTTATCTTCCCGAGCACTTATGATTAGCTCTTCGTGAACATCGGGTTCTTCGCTGTATTGTTCTCTAGGCTCAATCGTTTCGGCAGTATCGGCCATTACAGCAATTTGTGTCTGTCGCCTGGTTTCGGGTTTGCTTGCAGGACGTGCAGCGCGCAGCTTTGCGTATTCCAGTGCAGCCTGGTAGGCAGAATTGATCTTCTGGAATTCGACCGGATCTTCATCAGGACGATGCAGCTTCAGTTTTACCGAATATGCGCGCTTGATTTCCTGGAGACTGGCGTTCTTTTTGATCCCCAGCACACGAAAACAATTCACCAGCCCAGTCTCTCTTCAAAATCTGCCAGAGTCTTGTTGAATTGTTCACGATGCTTGGCAATTGTTTGCCGGTCTTGCCGATCAATTTCGCCAATAAACTGGATCAGATAGTGCTGAATTTCGTCGCGGTCCTGTCCCAGACATTCGGCATAAATTCTCTCGGCTTTTGCAATGGCAGCAACATTTTCCTGGTCTTCGCGCGGGTGCACTTTGATGGCCGATAATTCCTTGAGGCGAGCACGAATTTCCGCGTCAGTCAGTACGCCTTTGTTTTCCTGCAAGATCAGCTCATGGGTAATTTTTGTCGAGAGTACGGTAGCTTCGACCTGCAAGACGCCGTTCACATCGTAGGTGAATCGCACTTCTACCTGATTGTCATCCCTCGATGAACGTGCCGGCAAAGAAATTTCCAGACGGCCGAGGCGCACATTGTTCGCCACGAGTGGACTTTCGCCCTGGAAAATATTCAATTCCAGTTTCGTCTGCCCTTCCTGCATGGGCTGGTAAATGCCAGACCTGCTAACCGGAACGGTGCAATTGCGTTCTATGATGGGCGAAAAGTGGCCATTCGTGACTTGCTTGCCTTGATCCTGCCGGCCTATCTCAACACCGAGCGTATAAGGACAAACGTCAGTCATGACGATTTCTTCCAGCGCTACATTGCGGGCTTTCATGCCTGCCACAACGCAGGCACCCATGGCGATGGCGCGGTCAGGGTCAACATGACGCAATGGCAAGCGGCCCAACATGCGGGCCACCAGTTTCGACATGAGCGACAGTCTTGAAGAGCCGCCAACCAATATGACTTCATCTAGCTGGTTTGGTAATAATTTTGCATCGCGCATGGCGCGTTCGATGGGATGCCTGATGCGTTGAATCAAGCTTTCGGAGATGCTTTCGAAGCGGTCCTGGTCGATGGTCCATTGCTTCACTTGTCCATTCACCATCAATTCCAGGCTGACTTCATGTTGCGAACTGAGTTGCTTTTTGGCGCGTTCGCACTTGCTTTCGATTTGTGCCAGCTCTTCTTTCTTTATTTTCCCGGAGTCGAGATTCAAGTCGGAGCAGCAGGCCTTGATCATGAGATGCAGAAAATCTTCACCGCCCAGATTATTGTCGCCCGCACTGGCATGTACCTGCATGACACCGTCAAAGATTTCCAGAATTGAGACGTCGAAAGTGCCACCGCCGAGATCCAGCACGATAAATGTGGAGCCATTCATGCGTTGCTCGAGACCATAGGCAAGCGCTGCGGCAGTCGGTTCGTTAATCAGGCGTTCGACACGAATGCCGGCCAGTTCACCCGCAGCACGAGTTGCTTTTCTTTGTGAATCGCCGAAATAGGCCGGTACACTAATAACGGCTTCGGTAATTTTTTCACCCAAGTGTGCTTCTGCATCGTCCAGCAGGGAACGCAGAACCAGTGCCGATAATTCTTCAGGGCGATAGTTTTTGTTACCGATACGGGTTTCACGGGCAGTTCCCATCCAGCGTTTGAATGCCGCCACGGTACTGCCCGGATGCGTGACAAGACGGTCGCGCGCGGCACGTCCCACCAGTATCGTGCCTTTATCGTCCACACTGATAACCGAAGGTGTCAGGTATTCACCTAAAGCGTTCGGGATAAGTTGAGGGCCGTTTTCGTTAAAAACACCAATCAGGGAATTGGTAGTACCTAAATCAATACCGACAAGCATGAAATATCCTAGATAATTACATTCTAAAAACACCGAATCGTGATTTCACAATCGGTGCATTCAATGACGCTGAGATGGCAAGGCCCAACACGCGGCGGGTATCGGCCGGGTCGATGATGCCGTCATCCCATAAGCGGGCGGATGCATAGTAAGGGTGCCCTTGGCGTTCGTATTGATCGCGAATAGGGGCTTTGAAAGTTTCTTCTTCCTCGGCGCTCCAGGTCTTTCCGGCCGCTTCAATGCCATCACGCTTTACGGTTGCTAGTACGGAAGCCGCTTGTTCGCCGCCCATCACGCTGATGCGGGCATTGGGCCACATCCATAAAAAACGGGCGCCATAAGAACGTCCACACATGGCGTAATTGCCGGCACCAAAACTGCCGCCGATGACGACGGTAAATTTTGGAACATGCGAGCACGCAACGGCAGTGACCATTTTGGCGCCGTCTTTTGCGATGCCTGCGTGCTCGTATTTTTTGCCGACCATAAAGCCGGTGATGTTTTGCAGAAATACGACTGGGATATCACGTTGGTTGCAGAGCTCAATGAAATGCGCACCTTTCAGTGCGCTTTCTGAAAATAAAATGCCATTGTTGGCAATAATGCCGACCGGGTAGCCGTGGATATGGGCGAAGCCACAGACCAGTGTTTTTCCATAGCGGGCTTTGAACTCCTGAAACTCGGAACCATCAACGAGCCGTGCAATCACTTCACGAATATCGAAAGGCTTGCGGGTATCTTTGGGAATCAAACCGTACAGTTCATTGCTGGAGTACAGGGGTTCTTGCGGCGTTTGCAGTGCAAGGCCAATGATTTTCTTGCGATTGAGATTGAAAACAATATTGCGTGCGATATCGAGTGCGTGCGCATCGTTTTCGGCAAAATGATCGGCAACGCCGGAAATGCCGGTATGAACATCGGCACCGCCGAGTGTTTCGGCATCGACCACTTCACCGGTTGCCGCTTTCACCAGCGGTGGGCCACCAAGAAAAATGGTGCCTTGTTCCTTGACGATAATGCTTTCATCGCACATGGCCGGTACGTAGGCGCCGCCCGCAGTACAGGAACCCATTACAACAGCAATTTGCGGAATATTCTCTGCCGACAAACGGGCCTGGTTATAGAAAATACGGCCGAAGTGTTCCTTGTCGGGAAAAACTTCATCCTGCATGGGTAAGAATGCTCCGCCCGAATCCACCAGATAAATGCAGGGCAAACGATTTTCGAATGCAATTTCTTGTGCACGTAGATGCTTTTTGACGGTAATCGGAAAATAGGTGCCGCCTTTTACCGTGGCATCGTTGGCGACGACCATCACTTCAGTGCCGTGTATGCGACCAATGCCGGTAATAATGCCGGCGCATGGCGCCTGATCATCAAACATTCCGTGCGCTGCCAACGATGATAATTCAAGAAACGGCGATCCCGGGTCGAGCAAGGCGGTAATGCGGTCACGTGGCAACAGCTTTCCACGTTCGGTATGTTTTGTCCTGGCTTTTTCACCGCCGCCTAGGGCAATGCGATGTTGCTGTTCTTCAAATGCACTTACCTGCGAGGACAGATAGGCATGATTTTCCTGAAATTCGGGTGATCTTGGTTCAATCAGTGACTTGATAACTGGCATTGCACGAGCCCATCGCTAGGGGGCTTAAGTTTAATCGTTATAGCTAGTTCGGCCTAGTACGAAGGCATTGCACAAATGACAGGCGAAAAAAAACCGCCGGTTTGCACCAGCGGTTTTTTGTGACTCAGGGTAAAGAAGTTATTACTTCTTTTCGCCTTCAGCAGCAGGAGCAGCTTCAGCAGCTGGAGCAGCAGCGTCAGCAGCAGGTGCCATTGCGTCGGTAGCGTCAGCAGCGGCGCCTTCAACGGCAGCAGCAGCGTCAGTAGCAGCAGCGTCAACGGTTGCAGCAGCGTCGGTAGCAGCAGCGTCAACGGTAGCAGCAGCATCAGTTGCAGCAGCTTCGGTGGTTGCAGCAGCGTCGGTAGCAGCTTCTTCGGTTTTTGTGCAAGCGGTCAATGCAGCAGCAAGGGCCAATGCGAGCAGGGCTTTATTCAGGGACATGGGTGTTTCCTCGTCTAGACGTTAAACAATATTGTTAATAGCAAAACGTGCGCATACGGCGCACGTCCGCATATGATGACATTATCTTTGCAGTAGTCAAGTGATTTATATGCCAAGCTTCTGTTGCGGGCTTCTGTACAAAAAATCACATTTAGACCAGCTCGATTGCGATGGCTGTTGCTTCCCCGCCGCCAATGCAAAGTGCAGCTACGCCTCGTTTTCCGCCGGTTTTACGGAGTGCGTGGATGAGCGTGACGATCAAACGGGCGCCACTGGCGCCAATGGGATGTCCCAATGCACAGGCGCCGCCATTTACGTTCAGTTTGGCGTGTGAAATGCCCAATTCCCGCATTGGTGCCATGGCCACGGTCGCAAATGCTTCGTTCACTTCAAACAGATCAACATTGGCTATCGTCCAGCTTGCTTTTTTGAGCACTTTTTCGATGGCGGCCACGGGGGCGGTGGTGAACCACTCCGGTGCTTGTGAATGGGTACTATGAGCAATAATACGGGCTAGCGGCTTAAGACCCTTGGCCTGAGCCTGGGTTTCATCGATCAATACGATCGCTGCTGCACCGTCATTGATACTGGATGAACTGGCTGCCGTGATGGTGCCGTCTTTCTTGAAGGCCGGTTTCAGGCTCGGGATTTTGCTGATATCGCATTTCCCGGGTTGTTCATCGGTATCAAATACGACCTCACCCTTGCGGGTTGTTACAGTGACTGCCGCAATCTCGTCCTTGAATGAACCATTCGCTTGTGCTGCCAGCGCTCTGCGTACAGATTCGGCTGCGAAGGCATCCTGTTCTTCACGGGTAAAGTTGTATTTATCGGCGCAAAGTTCGCCGAAGCCTCCCATCGGCTGCTTGTCGTAAGGGTTGGTCAGCCCATCCCAGGCCATGTGGTCAAGCATTTCGGCGCTGCCAAAACGAATGCCAGTGCGTGAGCCATTCAATAGATGCGGGGCATTGGTCATGCTTTCCATACCACCTGCAACCACGACTTCTGCCGAGCCAACCTTGATCAAATCATGACCTAACATGACCGCTTTCATTCCGGATCCGCAGACCTTATTGATGGTAGTAGCACCAGCGGCCAAAGGAATGCCCGCAGCAATTGCAGCCTGACGTGCCGGAGCCTGTCCCAAGCCTGCAGGTAATACACAGCCCATGATAACTTCCGAGACATCGTCGGCTGCCAAACCCGATTGTTCCAGTGCAGCTTTCATTGCTGCAGCACCTAGAACGGGCGCGGGAACGCCAGTGAATTGACCCAATAAAGCACCCAATGCAGTGCGTTTTGCACCGACGATTACGACAGACATGGCGGACTCCGAGCAAGAATATTGATAAGCAGGCGTATGTTTACGCGCCGCATATTATGCGCCTGCGGCAGCCATTGAGGAACAACTCTGCCAGCTTTCCGGTAATGGCTTGTATCAAGTGTCAAAGCTGGTTAGCCTGAGCCAACAAGGGGAATCTATGCGTCTTGCGCGTATTGCCACAGCACTGTCGGTAATCATGATGTTCGCGTCGCCAATACTGTGCGCGCAAGAGATGAACACGGTCCGCTTTCAGCGTTACGGTGTTGACGATGGATTGTCGCAAACGACTATTCGCGATTTATTTCAAGACCAGAAAGGATTTGTGTGGCTGGCGACGCAGGATGGCCTTAATCGTTTCGATGGTTATGAATTTCGTGTCTACCGCAGTGATCCAGGCAAGACAAACACACTGGGCGACAATCATGTGGTGGCGATTGAAGCTGCCAGTCGAGATGGCTTCTGGGCCGGAACCCAATCGGCTGGCCTGGCGCTTTACAATCCTGTCAGTGATGATTTCAAACGCTTCCAGGCCGGTGGAAAATACGGCGATATTGCCGATAATGGCATCACGGCCCTAAAGCTGGATCAAAAGAAGCGCTTTTGGGTTGCCACGAATGCCGGAACCCTTCAATGGCTGGATGAAAAGCAGATGGCTTTTCAAAACGTGGCCTCGGTAAATTACGATTTGGTCGGACGTGTGAAATCCATGACGGATTTTCACCAAGGTCTGTTGCTTGGAACGCGAAATGGCGTTTATTTTCTCGCAAACGAACAGGCGAGCCTTCAGCCCTGGCCCGCGAAGTCACCACTGACAACGGAAATTGAAACGATCAGTCAAAGCCCGGACGGCAAGGAAATCTGGGTCGCTACATTGGAAGAAGGTTTGTATCGCTACACGGCAAATGGCGAATTACTCCAGCAAATAAAACGTAGCGATGGCCTGGCGGACAATAATGTTCGCGATTTGATATTCGATCGGCTCGGTCGACTCTGGATTGCCAGCTTTGACGGTTTGTCGCGTATTGATTCGCCGAAGGCTGCCATAAAAACCTGGCGTTACAACCAGGGTTTGGGGGGGAGCCTGGCTTCCAGCCGAATTCAATCACTCATGCAGGATCGTGACGGCCTGATGTGGATTGGCACGTGGTTGAATGGGGTGAGTTTGTTTATACCCCGCACGGAAACATTTCAGGAAATCACTTCACAATCTGGCGGTAACAAAGCATTGCCCGCATCGGCGGTGCCGGGCTTATTTGTGGATAAGGATGCCACGATCTGGTTTGGCGTTTTGGAAGGGGGAGGTCTGGTTCACTACGATTTGCACAAGGGAGTATTGGCACGCTACGTCAATAACCCAGATGATCCCAGCAGTTTGCCGGCGGGTGCAGTTCAAAATATTGTTCGTGACAAGCAAGACCGTATATGGGTGGGAACGGGATCCGGTCTGGCAAAATTGAATCCGGATGGAAAATCATTCGAGATTTTCAAAAATGAAAAGGACAATCCCCGCTCATTACCCTACACCGCAATACAAAGATTGTATGTCGACTCCAAAGGAACTTTGTGGATAGGGACGGCAGGCGGTGGTCTTACATCACGTTGTGAATCCTGCAGTTCCTTCGAGCGTTATCCCATCCCAGCAACGAGCGATAGCAAAAAATATTTCAGTAACGAAATTGTCAACGCTATTTTCGAAGATTCGCAATCACAATTCTGGTTCGGGCTCCGACCCGGTGGCCTGGTCAAGCTGGACCGTCGAACCGGTGTGATGCAGCGGTTTCGCGGCGAGCCTGGAAAGAAGGGAGCACTCAGCCACGATACGGTGACATCGATCTCGGAAGATAGTCAGCATCGCTTGTGGGTTGGTACACAGGGTGGTGGGCTGAATCGCATGGATTTGAATGCAGGCGGCGATGTCATTTTCACTTCCTATAGTACCGAGAATGGAATGACGGCCAATGCCATCGGTGGCACGGTAGAAGACAAGCAGGGCGATATCTGGGCCAGCACGACTACAGGCCTTTCGCGTATTAACCCGATGAGTCACCAGATAGAAAATTTTGGATCACGAGACGGCGCCCAGGGTATCGGTTATTTTGTCGGATCCTACGGTAAGCTTCGTGACGGACGGATTTTATTCGGCGGTCTTCGCGGCGTTACGGTATTCGATCCGCTTGATGTTGGTTCGCAGTCGCCGCCAAATCGTGTCGAGTTGACGTTTATCCGTGTGCTTAAAAGTGGCGAGCGGAATGGCAGTGCCAAGCCTTATAGATTCACGAGTGATGATGGCCGAGCGAAGCTGGTGCTTGAAGCCGAAGCAGACGATATCAATGTCGAATTTTCTGCCTTGAGTTATACCGACCCCGAAGCTTTGCGTTATGCCTATCGAATGGTGGGGATGCATGATGAGTGGCAGGAAACCGATGCTCTAAGACGTCTGGCCACTTTCAATAGTTTGAAACCCGGGAATTATCAGTTTGAGGTAAAAGCCCGAAGTCCCGATGGGCAATGGGGTGAAGTATTTCAGATGCCAATTTATTTACCGGCACCCTGGTGGGCAACAACGTGGGCGAAATTGTCATACTTCCTGTTGGCCGCCAGTATAGTGATGGTTTTTGTATGGAATGTGAGTCAGCGCTTTCGTGAACGTGAGCGTGCACAAGCCGAGATACGTGACAGTGAGCAGCGACTCAAGCTGACATTGTGGGGCACAGGTGATGAGCTGTGGGATCTGGATGTCATGCAGGATGCGATTCATCGCAGTAATCCAATACTGATACTGAAAGGTTCGACAGGCGAATACTCGATGAATGCCAAATCACTCATGCAGTACGTCCATCCGGATGACGCGGAGGCTTTCGGGAAAGCCATGCGTGATCACATCAAGGGAGTTTCGGATGTATTTGATGCCACATGCAGGTCAGAATCACTGGACGGCGGATGGCGCTGGATACGCACACGTGGCCATGTCATCGAAAGAGACTCATCTGGAAAAGCCCTGCGTATGGTGGGAACCACCGGCGACATCACCGAGCTTAAACAGCATGAAATTGCATTGGCCGAAATCAACGTCGAGCTTGAAAAGCGGGTTACCCAGCGAACAAATGCCCTTAGCAAAGTGAATGCCGACCTGCAAACTACCATTGACCAATTGACGCAGACACAACAACAGTTGGTCGAGTCTGAAAAAATGGCGGCATTGGGCGGACTGGTTGCAGGTGTTGCGCACGAAATCAACACGCCTTTAGGCATTGGCGTTACTGCCGCTTCGTTTCTTGATACCGAAGTGAAGCGTCTGCAGAAATCATTGCAGGACAACTCGCTTTCTAAAAGCGAATTGGAAAGTATCAGCCAGAATGTGGGTGAAAGCAGTCAGCTTATTCTGAGAAATCTTTACCGCGCCGATAAACTGGTAAGAAGTTTCAAGCAGGTCGCCGTTGATCAATCGAGCGAAGAAACCCGCGTGATCAATTTGCATGCTTACATTGAAGAGGTATTGGTGTCGCTGCAGCCTGCCATCAAGAAAACACCGCATGAAGTGCATCTGTATTGCAAGGATACGCTGGTGTTTGAAACATATCCCGGAGCTATTTACCAGATTTTAGTCAACCTGGTGATGAATGCCTTGCTCCACGCCTTTCCAAACAACGAAAAAGGAAAAATTAATATTTTGATTACGCAGGATCGCAATGTAGCACTGATCGAATTTCGCGATAATGGCTGCGGAATGCCGGAGGATATTCGACGCAAGGTATTCGATCCGTTTTTTACCACACGGCGCGGGCAGGGTGGCTCCGGGCTTGGTTTGCATATTGCCTGGAATCTGGCAACACAGTTATTGGGCGGCAGCCTGAGTTGCGAAAGCGAAGTAGGCAAGGGCAGCAGTTTCTATGTACGGATTCCGATGCAGCCGTAGGCCGGGCCCGGCGCTTCAATCAGGTAACAGCGAACGCACCTGTTCTGCTTCATCCCAGTTATTGAATAGCAACTCGACCAATTGCGGATCAAATTTGATACCGCTTTGTTCACGGATGAATTCCTTAATTTTTTCAGTCGGCCATGGATCTTTGTAGCAACGTTTGCTGCCGAGTGCGTCGTAGACATCAGCCAGCATCGTGATGCGGCCGGTCAGTGGGATTTCTTCGCCTTTCAGGCCTTTCGGATAACCACTGCCGTCCCAGTTTTCATGGTGTGTCATGGCAATTTCCGCTGCGGTGACAAAAATGCCGCGTTTGGATTGCGACAACATTTCATGACCAATGATGGCATGCATGCGCATGACGTCGGATTCTTCGGGAGTGTGTGCTCCGGGTTTGTTCAAGATCGCATCGGGAATTCCGATTTTGCCAATGTCATGCAGTGGAGCGGCATTCCTGAGTGTATCGGCTTCCTTGGCATCCAGGCCGGCAAGACGCGCCAGTAGCTCTGCGAGCAGACCGACACGACGCACATGGGCCGCGGTTTCGTGTGAGCGCGATTCTGCTGCACCGGCCAATACGCAAATCATTTCCATTTGAGCTTCGACCAATTCCTGGTTCAAATGCAGGTTTTCAAAGCCTATCGAGACATTGGTGCAGAAAACTTCGACCAACTTGAAATCAATCTCGGATAAATCCCAGGTTTCTCCGACATAGAGCAGGCTTTCGCTATGCAAGGTGTCGGTAAAATGCAGAACATAGTGGTCGTTCTGGAATTGATGGCGTTTGCTGTCGCAGGCAGATTTCAGAGTTTTCAGGATGTGAGCCGGCAAGCCTTCGTCGGCACGGTGATTGACATACTTTGCGTAGTCACCCGTTGCTGCAGTCACCACCAATGCCTCTGGTTCTTCGCTTTTAATATTGGCAACCCGACAATACAGAGCGCCGCGTTCCATGCCAACGAGTGCGGTGAGTTGCGACAAAACCGCTGAGGCAAATTCCGTGGATTTTTCATGCGAAAAAATATGTGCCGAAGCTGCGAGCACGCGTTCCAGCCCACGTTTGTTCGCTTCAATCGTCATGATGTCGCGATAGGCACGCAACGAAGCAAACATCACCGTGGCCAACTTTTGCGAAGTCAGCTCGGTTTTTTCCTTGTAGTCGTTGATGTCGTAGTTGCTGATGACTTCGTGTTCCGGCGCCTGGCCAGGTTGGCCGGTCCGCAGCACGATACGAATTTGATGGTTATTCAGATCCTCGCGAATATATTTCACGAGATCCAGTCCAGCGTTTTCGGTTTCCATTACGACATCGAGCAAAGTCGCGGCGATATCGTCGTGGGTTTGCAATAAGCGTTTAGCTTCATCGACGTTATAGGCCGATAGGAATTGCAGTGGTTTGCCTTCGAAGCGAAAGCTGCCAAGTACCAGACGGGTAACTTCGTGGATTTCCGGCTCGTCATCGACCAAGAGCAGCTTCCAAGGCTTCTCGGTATGCGTGCCTGTTTCTGCCAGGAAATCCATGCAGCCCCCTGCGAATATCAAACAAAGCGTTGATAGCCCCAGTCTAACTAAATCACGGAAATATGGAAGTCACAATTTGTGACTAGGATCTGCCTTCGAATAGTTCGCGGCCAATCAGCATGCGGCGGATTTCATTGGTGCCGGCGCCAATTGAATAGAGCTTGGCATCACGCAGTAAACGGCCGGTATCGTACTCATTGATATAGCCGTTGCCACCCAGGCACTGGATAGCTTCGAGGGTCACCTGTACGGCGGCATCGGAGCAGTGCAATAAACACGATGCAGCGTCGATGCGGGAATTGTGACCCGCATCAAAGTCCCGTGCGACCTGGTAGGCAAAGGCACGCGAGCTTTGCAGCGCCGTGTACATGTCGGCGATTTTGCCTTGCATCAAACCGAAGGTGCCAATAGCCGCATCAAACTGTTTGCGTTCGCGAACATAGGGCAGCGAAATGTCCAGCGCTGCCTGCATCAAACCCAGAGGGCCGCCTGAAATAACGAGGCGCTCGGTATTCAAGCCATTCATCAGGACTTTCACGCCCTGATTGACTTCGCCGAGCACGTTTTGCTCTGGAATTTCACAATCTTCGAACACCAGTTCGCAAGTGTTCGAGCCACGCATGCCCAGTTTGTCGAGTTTCTGGGCAGTTGAAAAACCTTGAAAACCTTTTTCGACAATGAATGCGGTCATGCAGCGTGAACCGGCTTCCTTCCCGGCAGTACGCATGTAAACCACCAGTACATCGGCTTCAGGTCCGTTGGTGATCCACATTTTGCTGCCATTCGCAACCCAGACATTGCCGCGCTTTTCAGCACGGCAACTCATCGAGCCCACCACGTCGGAACCGGCGCCCGGCTCGCTCATGGCAAGTGCGCCTTTGTGTTCGCCACTGCAAAGTTTCGGCAGGTATTTTTTACGCTGTGCTTCGTTGGCGTTGTGATACAAATTTTGCACACATAAGTTGGAATGTGCGACATAACTCAAGCCAACCGATCCGGAAGCGCGTGAAATTTCTTCCATCGCCACCAGGTGCGCCAGGAATGACATTTCCGAGCCGCCGTATTCCGCCGGAATGGCAATTCCGAGCAGGCCCATCTCGCCTAGTTTCGGCCACAGATCCTGCGGGAAGAGATTGTCGTGATCGATCGCTGCCGCTCGCGGCAAAATCTCACTTTCCGCAAACTTGCGAACGGTATCGCGGAGGGCATCAATGTCTTCACCGAGCGAGAAGGGGCGCATAAATTCCAATATTCAAACGGGAGGTGGGAGGTGAGAGGTGGGAGGCGGAAAAGAATGGGGCAGCTTTGGCTGTTCCGCATCCCGTCTATCGCCTCCCGTATCCCGATTAATTACCGCGACGACCTTGGAAACGCGGTGCCGACAGGCCAAGGTGCGGCAGACGCAGTTTGCCGATTGAGCTTATACGCTCTTCCGCCATGCGGTCGGCTGCTTTGTAGGTCGGAATATTGTCGCGTGCGCTGATTTCAAAAATACGGCCGAGATTGAAATAAATGGTACGCAACATGCGCATGGCGCGTTCGCGATTGTATCCGTCAATTTCGAGCGAGACATTCATCAGGCCACCGGCATTGACCGCGTAATCAGGTGCATACAGAATGCCTTTACGCATCACTTCATCACCGATTTCATCGGTGGCCAATTGATTGTTTGCTGCACCGCAGATGATTTTGCATTTCAGGCGCGGCAACGTATTGGCATTGACGGTACCGCCGAGTGCGCACGGTGAATAGACGTCTGCATCAACATCGTAGATTTGATCGGGAGCAACGGCTTCGGCGCCATGATCATCGACTGCACGTTGTACCAATTCCTTATTGATATCGGTAACGAATACCTTGGCACCGCGTTCACGCAACAATTTCACGAATTCCATGCCGACATGGCCAACGCCTTGCACGGCAAAACTGTACTTGCCAACATCTTCATTGCCGTATTTAACACTCAGAGCAGCCAGCAAACCTTGCAAGGTGCCATAAGCCGTAAATGGCGATGGATCGCCAGAACCGCCATGTACCTGATGCACACCGGTGACAAATTCGGTTTCACGGAAAACGTATTCCATGTCGTTTACATCGATGCCGACGTCTTCAGCGGTGATGTAGCGACCGTTCAATGAATTGACGAAACGACCGAACGCACGAAACAGCGCTTCGGATTTGTCCTTGCCTGGATCACCGATGATGACCGCTTTGCCACCGCCCAGATTCAAACCCGACACTGCTGCCTTGTAAGTCATGCCGCGACTCAAGCGCAAAACGTCGTTTAGAGCATCTTGTTCAGTGGCGTATGGCCACATGCGTAAACCGCCTAATGCCGGGCCGAGTACCGAGTTGTGAATGGCAATGATGGCCTTCAAACCAGCATCTTTATTGTGGCAAAACACCACTTCTTCGTGACCAGTATGGGCGAGGGTTTCAAAAATCATGGCAAGCTCCGGGCGGATGGGAATCTGATTTGCGCAAGAAACAAAGTCGCTGCGAAATCGATAGCCTGTCCGCAAGTGTTTGTAAGTAAAGGGTTTGATGGATTGTAATCAGCGAGCCACCCGGCCGCTGCGCGGGTAGTGTAATCCAAAGCAGAGACTGCGGCAGTCTTGTCTTGTCCGGGTTTTTGCTATCCCGGATATTTTTTAGAACCCCTTGTCCTCTTTTTCTCCCCGGCTGCGTTCATATAAGTGCCTGATGGTTTATCTCTCCCCGGGAAACCATCGGCTCCAACCCTAGAGCAGGGACATTAGGCGGCCCTTACCCGGCCGCCTTTTTTTTTGCTTGGCGCATGCGCTATCTTAGTTGTCATGCAATCCCGGCCCATAGCAGATTTGGAAAATATCGCCTTAGACGAGTGCGAATTGATGCTTCGCATCGCAAAACAGGATGCCGATGCCTTGGCAAAACTTTACGAGCTCACGGTTTCCCGCGTTTATGCCGTGGTAATGCGAGTGTTGCGTCATGCGGCGGATGCTGAAGAAGTCATCAGTGACGTCTATCTGCAAGTCTGGGAAAAAGCCAATCGTTTTGAATCCGAACGCGGTTCAGTGATGGCATGGATGAACACCATTGCCTGGAGCCGGGCTGTCGACAAGTTGCGTAAAAC
>JBOHYH010000071.1:0-25951 GCA_050737775.1 Arenimonas sp. | reverse complement strand
AATCCGGGAATGCCTGCCTCAATGCCAAAAAAACCGGGCGAGTACAGCAGCGACAGACCGAGACTACGCAGGTCACCCGGATTCCGCTGCGCTGCATCCGGGCTACGGTAGCAAATAATATTACAAGGCCGGCCGCTTCTCGAATCGCCCCGGCACATGCCTCTTTCGTGTCCGCTAAACAATCCATTACACGTCACTGATAGTAGATGATCATGATTTACGGAGCCCCCAATGCCGTCCTCCAAAGAAGTCCGCGATTTCGAACGCGGTATAGAACAATATCCCGATCGTCCACGCGTGATCTGTTTCGGTGATTCCTGGTTCAACTACCCAATCCAGTTAATCGATCTGAACAAGCAGCTGGAACGCTTGTATCGCAAGGCGTATTTCTACAATGAATCGGTACTGGGTCGTGAAAGTGGCGAACTGAAAAAATTGCGTCCGCGTTTGCAGCGATTGTTGCAGCGCTATCAATTCGATGTTTTATTGCTATCGATGGGTGGTAACGATGTGGTAGGTAGCGAGCTGCGCGAATTCATCAAGCGCAATGACGAGCCGCAGGATTTCGGCAGTCGCCCCTGGGGCCGTGTTCCGGATCTGGTTAATCAACATATCCATCTGGCTTCGTTTGAAAGCACGCTGCGCTATATCGCAAGCGACTATCAGCAAATTATCGATTTGCGCAACCAGGTGCGGCCCGGTTGCGAGATAGTGATGCACAACTATGATTATCCTTGGCCGGATGGCAAGCCCTATAAATTATTCGGCAGAAAATTGGCCGGGCCCTGGATCAAGCCCTTTATGGAAGAAGTGGGGGTCGGCGATTTTGCATCGCAGCGCATTATCTGCAGTTGGCTGATCGATCAATTCACTGAGGTGCAGCGGGAATTGCTGAGTCGCAACCAACGCGTCCGTTGCGTGGATTCACGCAGCTTTGTGATCAAGGCCAGTGATTGGGATAACGAAATCCATCCCAAGCGCGCGGGCTTCAAGCGAATTGCCGAAGTAGCCTGGAAGCCGGTGCTAGACTCGCTATTGTCATAAATCCCCCCGGAAACACGATGACCCGACAACTCATTATTTGTTGCGATGGCACCAATAATACGCTCACTGCTAACGACCACGATACCAATGTGTTGAAGACTTTCGAGTTGTTGGCGCGAGCCGAAAACCCACGGCAGGTTTTGTATTACGACCCAGGCGTTGGCGCTCCCGATGCCTTGCCCAGCACAGGAATCGATGACTGGTTTCGCAATAAATGTGATCGGCTCTGGGGGCTGGCTTCCGGTCGTGGTGTTTATGAAAACATCAGCCAGGCGTATTTGTTTTTGATGAAGCACTATCAGCCCGGCGACCAGATTTATCTGTTCGGCTTTTCGCGTGGTGCGTTTACGGTGCGTTGCTTGTCGGGCATGGTGCATTTGTTTGGCATTATTGATCAGCATCATGAAGCCATGTTGCCGACTCTGTTACGGGTGTATTTTTCCGCGAAGGAAAAAACCAGCCTGTTTAGAATCATCAACGACTTATCGACTACGGCAAAAGCCTTGTTCGGCATCGAAGCGCCGCAGGAAATCAATAATCGTGACGATGTAGCGAAACAAATCCGGATCAATTTCGGCAGTGGCGTCAGAAAAGAAGCACCGGTGTATTTTGTCGGGGTCTGGGACACGGTGTCTTCGGTCGGTTTTCCGGGCTTTGCCGTGAGCATGAGCTCCAATCCGAATATTTTGAGCAAGCGTATTCAGCATGTGCGGCACGCGCTGGCGCTGGATGAACACCGCAGACAATTCAAGCCGCGCGTTTACGAGCAAAATGATTTTGGCGACGCCACGCAAGCGCAATCCATGCGACAACTCTGGTTTAGCGGTAATCATTGCGACGTGGGCGGTGGCTATGCCGAAAAGTCGGCAACGGCTTTATCCGATCAAACCTGGCGCTGGATGCTCGATGAAGCCCGACAATGTGGCTTGAGCATGAACACCTTGCCGCAAATAAAAGCGCAGGAAATTCGGATACATGATGAAACCTATTCAATGCCCTGGTGGGCCTTGCTGGGTCTGTCGCATCGACAAACCGCCTCTTTGAAAGCGATTGATCATCTGGACGAACCGACGGTCCTGTTAAAGACAAAGGCCGCCGCAGATCCCGGACATCTGCGTTTCCCCGAACAGTCTATTTGGCAAAATGGCCGGGCAAAAAAATCCCTACTGATGGCGGTACTGGGTTCTCTGTTTTTCAGTTTGCTATATGGCGTATGCCTAGAAAACAGCGTTCCGAAAATCAGCATGGGCTTTCAGGAAACCTCGCAGTTGCTGCTGGACGCATGGCGACAAGCTTGGGCGATGAGTGAAGCTCAATTATTGGCCGCGCTGCACCCCGTGTCACTTGCCGAATATAAACATGCGGCGCATCCGTTCGCTGCTCTGTTAGTAGCCGATACGGGACTTATCGCCAGTTACAGTTTCTTGTTGTCGCGTCTGGTGTCCTGGGCTTTTGCCCATCGAATGAGGTTCACCACGATTGGCTTGAGCGACAAGCTCGCCAATATTGCCGGCCGCTTACTGCCGTTGTTGGTTGCGGCAGACTTGCTTGAAAATGCGACGACACTGTTCGCTATGCATCACGACAGTTTCCTGCTGAATCTTGCAGTGAGCCTGTTGGCCGTTACCAAGTTTTCGCTTTTCGTCGCGACACTTTGTGCTGCTTTCGGACTACGTATTCTCAAGCGCTGAAATCGCTTATTTTTTACGGACAAAAAGTTTTTTCGACAAGAGCACCACTAACAAAACAGCGATACCGGCAATAATGCCGACGGTGGCATCACCCAGCCAGGTAACCAGTGTTCCCAGCGGTTCGGTGTTGGGTGCCAGCGCTTCAATAAAATGATGCAGCGCCGGAACATTGTGGACAAGAATACCGCCGCCGACCAGAAACATGGCGATGGTTCCCAGAACCGACAATGATCGCATCAGATAGGGAGCAAACCACAGAATGGCCTTGCCCAATGCATGTTTGAAACGCACCCAGACATTGCTGCCTTGCTGCTCTAGCAAATAGACACCTCCGTCATCCAGCTTCACGATGCCGGCAACCAGACCATAAACACCGATCGTCATGATGATGGCAATCAAAATCAGCACGGCTACCTGGCTGATAAAATCCTTGTCTGCCACAGTACCGAGTGTAATGACGATGATTTCGGCAGACAAAATAAAATCGGTACGAATTGCACCTTTGATTTTGTCTTTCTCGAATGCGACCAAATCCTGATCATTCACCAGGGCCTTCAACATATCCTTGTGATGCTGGGTGTCTTCGGCGGCACTATGTAAAAATTTGTGGGCGATTTTCTCGACCCCTTCAAAACACAGATACGCGCCACCAATCATCATCAGCGGGATAATCAGCGGAACATTCCAGCCTTTCGAGTGCAGCCAAAGTTCAAACGCACTGATGACAAGAGCAGCCGGCACCAGAATCATTTTGTTGACAGCTGAGCCTTTCGCCACCGCCCATACCACCGGCAACTCGCGATCAGCCGCTACACCGGCAACTTGTTGGGCATTGAGTGCCAAATCATCTCCGAGCACGCCGGCCGTTTTCTGGGTCGCCACTTTTGTCATTACCGACACGTCATCCAGCAAGGTGGCAATGTCATCAATCAGTGCTAGCAAGCTGGATCCGGCCATGATGTTTTCACTTTTTTGGAAGGCGCTTATTTTCTCATAAATGGCTGCTGCATGTAGGAGGCGCTGCGACCGCCATGGACGGCGGGAGTGCCGGAAATGCAGGAGCCTATTCCGGCCGGCCGATAGCCATTTATCTTGCAGGAGTGAGCTCTGCTTACGAAAAACCCTCGACGCAGATTCATTCGCGAGCAGAGCTCGCTCCTACGATGGGATTCTCGCAGACCTTTCGCGGCTGACACCACGCCTACTGGTAGCTTGCGTCGCTTACGCGCCAGCTATTGTCGGCATTGCGTGTCAAGCTGAAGTTGCCACTGAAATGGTCCTGATCACCAACACGAACATTCTTGAAACGATTTTCGTAACGCATATTTTCGAACGCGCCTTTTACCGCACCCTTCAATTCGTCGAACGGATTATTGGTTCTGCGCTTTTCTTTTTCACGCTCTTTCTCGCGTTTTTTATCCAGCGCAGCAACGATTACATCGCCATCGGCGTTGTAGGTGAAATCAAATTCGGCCTGCACCTGGTATTGAACCGGATCGCTATCCACTACTTTGACCAGATTGGTAAAGACGAAATTTTCGGCCACGATGTATTCACGCGGGTAGTCTTCTTCCTGCAGCACGTAGTCACTGATCGCAGTCTGCATGGCCGTTTCGCTCGGGCGTAAAAACCCGCAGCCAGCCAAACCCGACAGGATGAACATCACTGTAAATATACGAAACTTCGTCATCATGATTCCTTATTTACTGCGAGCGTCTTGAATAATCTGCGCGATATGCGGATGACCCTGCTGGATCAATTCATGCGGCGTGAACTGGAAGCCGCATAACACCATGGCTTCGCCAAGCGCCCAGTCGAGCTGGTCTTTGGTGAAATTTCGGCCGCCGGCAATAATCGCGGCCAAGGCTTCGTCGCTGGGCACGGGTCCTTCCGTTGGCGCTTCGTTAGCGGAGCCTTTGCCGTTATGTACCTGCTTGCTGGCAACTGCCGTCTGCAACCATTCAATGCGCGCCAGTGCCGTGGCAAAACGGTCGGCTGAATCATCCAGCTGGGGCACTGCCGTGGCCAATGCGCCAAGAATGGCATCACGTTCGGCTTTAACAGCTTCCCGTTCTTTCTTTAATTTTTCCTGCGCGGTTTTCATTTTTTCAACTTCAACACCGAGCTGTTCAAGTTCCGTGCCCGGATCAACCAGTGTCTTGGTATCCAGCAAGCGCATCACATCCTGGCCTAGCTTCTCAAACAAATCCGGATGCGAGAATTTCAAGTCGCGTGCCGCCCGTTGCCAGGCAAGTCCCACCTGATTGGTCGTCAGTGTTTTATTGGCACCAATCGCCGGTTCGCTAACTACAGCTTCTGTCTGCGGTTTGCCGGCATTTGCGATGGCCACATCGAGCTTGTCGCACATTTCGGTTTTATGAAAATCCTTAATGTACTTCCGTAACTCGATACGGCAATCAATCAGCAGGTTGCGTAGGTCTTTCATAATTGAATGTTAGGCACACTTACTCTGAATGGCTAGGGGTTCATGAGGATAGACGGACAGCCAACCTGCTCCAACGCTGGTTTTGTCGCGAAATGGCAGCACTCAGGCTGTCTTGGCTAGCCAGCAGCTCAATCTGCCGACGTGCCCGGGTGATACCGGTGTAGAGCAGTTCGCGCGAAAGCACCCGGTGCCCCGCCTCCGGCAGCAGCAATAAAATGCGTTCAAACTCCGAGCCCTGTGCCTTATGCACCGTAATGGCGAAGGCATCTTCGTGTGCCGGAAAATTGGCGGGATGCCAGGCCTTGAGTCCGGAAACCGTCTCGACCCATACCCGCATCACCCCGTGCTGGTCTGGCCAGCACAAACCGACATCGCCATTGAATAATTGTTCGCGCGCGGTGTTTTCAGTCACCAGACAAAGGCGGCCAGAATAAAAATCGGTGCCGGATTTTTTCCTTAGTCTATCGCCGATAAACCGATTGATGGCGATACTACCGGCGCTGGTTTCACGCGCGGCGCACAAGACGCGAAATTCCTTGCTAAGTTTAATCGCCTGTTCCAGCGATATTGCTTGCTGGATTTTCTGATAATGCGACAGCGCCCGGGCCAGGATTGTCTTTTCCAGATCGCGGACATTGTTTGATTGCCAATGCAGGCCGCGATAATTTCCATGTTGCAGGTTCTGGATAAAGCTTTCGCTATCACCGTCCAACACCGCCTGCGCCGCGATGCCGATATCCGAATCGGCGTCTTGTCGATATACACGATCCAGATGAACACGATGCCGGGCAGCATCAGGATGCCGTTCGATGGCATCGCAACAAGCGCGCAGCACATTGCCGGTTTCTACCGATGGCAATTGATCCGGATCGCCAACCAGAATCAGACGCGCAGTCGGCGGCAAGGCCTCCAATAATTTGCACATCAAAGGCAAATCGATCATCGATGCCTCATCGACGATCAGCACGTCAAGCGGCAACGGATGTTGCGCATCATGTCTGAATGCATTTGAATTCGGCACGCTGCCCAGCAAGCGATGCAAGGTGCCTGCTTCCATCAGCGGCCCGGCTTGTCCGGCAGCAGATGACAGTCGCAAGGATTCGCTAAGGCGCGTTGCCGCTTTTCCGGTGGGTGCGGCCAATGCCATGCGTAGCTCTGCATTATTTTGTTCTGCCTGATGTTGCAGTACCTGCAATAACCGACTGATGGTTGCGGTTTTGCCGGTGCCCGGGCCGCCGGTCAGTAGAAAGAAGCCGGTTTCGCAGGCGCGTTTTACCGCAACGGCTTGGGCAGAATCACTGTCGGCGGAAAACAAATGCCGTCGAAAATTTTCCGTTTCCGGCAATAAGGGAATGATGGTTGCAGCCAGTCGTTTTCCCAATGTGGCGGCCAGACGTGCTTCATAGTTTGCATAACGTTTCAGCGCGAGCGTTTTTTCATCCAGTACCGCGATGCATTTTTCGCTGCCGTCCCGACCAATCCAGTCGGAGTTTTCCAGTGCCGTAAAAAACTCGGCAGTTTCCGGTAATTCTGGTGCCGGAAGACTGCTTGCTTCGGCCAGTAAATCACCAAAACTTTCAATCGGAAGGCAGCTGTGTCCCAGACTATGGGCTTTGGAAGTCAAGGCAACGGCAACGCAAACCAGTTCCGATGTCCCCGGTTGCAGTCGTTGCAAGCTGATGGCTAACGCATGATCGACATCGCGGATGTGTTGCGATCTGAGCAAGCCAAACAATAATGCTGTGCTCATACCGCTGCCTCCGTCACCGGATGCAGCAAGGTTTCCAGTGCATCCAGCAAGCCGCGTTCGAAGCGCATGGCAACGATGCCATCACCCTTATTGTTGGCTGCATTCAATCCGCGACAGAACAGATAGCGGATACCGCCCATATGCTTTTCATAATCGTAAGCCGACCGCATTCGGAATTTGCACCAGCGATGCATTGCCAAGGTGTAGATCAGCGCCTGGAAATCGTATTCACTGTCGCGCATCGCCTGCTGGCAGGTTTCCGGATCATAGGCAGGCAGGCGATTGGATTTGTAATCGCAGATATAAAATTTGCCTTCATGCCGATAGACCAGATCGATCTTGCCGGTCATCAGGCCGTTCAGACGACGCAGAAAAGGAAAGTCTTCGCGGTTTTGCAAAATTCCGTGTTGCTTCAATAGCTCCAGCAATCGTGATGCATCACATTCGCGCAGCGAGAAATGGAATTCCATTTCATTCAAGCGCGCATTTTCCGGCAAATCACCGAGACGGACATTTTCCGGCAAGCGCACATGCAGCGTGTTGAAAATCAGTGGCGCCAAATGCTGTGCGCCCAGGATTGATTCATCGTGGCTATAGCCTTGGCGCAACAAGGCTTGTTGCAACAACGGTAATTCGGATTCCGGCGCCACCATGGGATCATCATGCGACATCCACGCGTCAGCATGGATATTTTCCAGCGCGTAATGCAAAGCATTGCCGAAATCGACGCCCGCAAAGCGTTTGTCGAATACTTCTTCGCTTGCCCAGACCAGCAAAGCCGTTGGCTCGGCTTCATCAGCAGCAGGCGTAATGCCGGGGCTTTGATGCATCGCACCGTGGGTCAACTGTGAAAAACTCAGAACCCGCCAATCCTGATCCAAATGGTCGGCCGGCAACAGGATGGCTATTGGAGCGAGCGTTGTGTTGCCGGTAAATCGCGGAAGCGCGTGTTTTTGCGATGACAAGCGCACGACACCAATATCGGCGTTTGCATGATGAAGGCTTTCCAGTTGCTGCAACATATCGGCATGACTTGGCGTCTTGACGAGATCTTTTTCATTTCGGAATAACAACGAAGACAAACCACTGGTATCCGCCTGCTTCACCTGCCCACAGCAAAGCCAGACATAATATTTCGCCCGCGTCAGACCGACATACAGCAGACGCACCTGTTCGGCCAATTGTTCTTCGGCAGCAATCGCTTTAATCGCACTGACATGAGCTTCATCGCCATTGCCGGTAACGGCATACGTCATGCGCTGATGTTGTTGATGATAATTGAGCAGCTTCAAGCCGCCCGAAGATCGCGAGCTTCTTCCGAAACTGGCAAAAGGCAAAAACACGAACGGGAATTCCAGGCCTTTGCTTTTGTGCAAGGTCATGATTTTGACGCGTTCCTGATCCGAATCCAGACGCAACAGATTTTCTTCATCGGCATCGCTGTCCTGCATCGCCTTGCCCAACCAATGCAGACATTGCTCGGGGCCCAATGCCAAGGTGCTGGCCTGCTGCAAGGTTTCGGCCAGTTGCAGATAATTGCCTAGGCGGCGTTCTCCGTCGGCAAGCTGCAGAATTCTTGTCGCAGCATTCGCGCACAGTTGCGTGAGCAAACTCAGCACGCCTTGTTTCAACCAGCGTTCGCGATAATGCACCAGCAAGTCTGCAGTATGCGTCGCGGTGGCATCATCGTTTTCGAGCGCAACAATCTGTTCGGCGTTGTAGCCAAGCAATAGGGTGGATAAAGCGCCGCGCCAGCGCGATTGATTGCGATATTGAATCAGCGCATCCAGCACAATGTAAATTTCCTGCGCTTCATCGGTGGCGAACAGATTTTCCTGGCTGGCGATGACGCTGGCAATGCCGCCATCGGCCAGCGCCTTTTGCACGCGCTCGGCCTCGACATTGGTATTGACCAGCACGGCAATGTCTTTCGGTTTTAGCGCTCGCAGTCCCGGATTATTTTCGTGTTTTATTTGCAGCTTATTTTTCTGCCCGGCTGTCAGCAATTCATGAATTTTTTCGACACAGGCGTTCGTGGACAATTCCTGCGATTTTGCTGCGGGAAATAAGGCGGGCTTTTGTTTTACCGGATCAATATATTCCGGCAGCAATGCCATTTGCATGGCTGGCATTGGCTGATCATCCAGCAGGCAATCGGTTTCTTCCACGAAACCTCCGGGTTGCACGGAATGAAAGCGGATATCGGCTTCGCGGAAAGCATTTTCGCCTCCCTGCTCGAACAGGGTTTCAATGGCACCCAGCAAGCTGGCGCGCGAACGGAAATTGTCCGGCAAATTCCAGTGTTCAAGCGATTCGCGTTTGGCCGCGAGATAGGCATGCACGTCGCCGCCACGAAAATCGTAAATGGCCTGCTTCGGATCACCGATCAGGTACAAGGCTTGCGTCGAATTATTTTCCGGATATAGCCGTGAAAATATTTTCCATTGCAGACTGTCGGTATCCTGGAACTCATCGACCAATGCTGCCGGATAATCTTTCCGCACGGCCTGGCAAAGCGCTTCACCGGAATCGCTTTCCAGCGCGCGGAACACCCGTGAAATCATGTCGTCATAACCGTATTGCTGCTTCTTTTGCAGCAGCGTTTCGCGACGTGCTGCCAGTTTTCTGCGCGCGATATGCAGACAAACAATATCGCGGGCTTCGCGACTGCTTATTGCCTGCCGGCTGGCCAGAACCCAATTGGCGATGGCAACGAACAAGGGCGACTTGGGTTCGCGGTCATTGAATTTTTTTGTCGTTTTAACGCGCTCTGCACTCAGTGACAGAAAGCCCGGCTTTAGCGGCAGCGATCCGTTATTGCTTGCATACCAGTCTTCAAGACTATCGAAGGCGGCTTCGATTTGTTCTGGCTTGTAGGATGTTCCGTTGAGCATGCCGGCGTCGCTTGCTTCCTGCATTTGCACTTTCGTTTCCGCCAGATGGGCTTCAAACGCGGAGCGCAGTTGTTGATCATGCGGATTCATGTCGAATTCTTCCGGCATTTCCAACGGAGCTAGCGGCAATAGATTCTCCGCGCGCAGCAACTCCTCGCATTGTCTGGCCAGCAATTCCGGCGTTGGCCAGAGCCTGATAAGCGATTGCATCAAGTCACGATCGACACTGAACTCGCGCCATAAATCCAGAGCGATTCTGCCATTCAGCGCGGCCGCGCTCGGCAGCAATTCGGCTGCCTGTAAAACCTGGCCGGCACTTAAGGCATGCTCATCCAGAATGCGTTGGCAGAAGCTGTGGATCGTGAAAACACTGGCGCGGTCGCAATCCTGCATTGCAACATCGAGTAATCGCTGCAGCTGGCTTTTGTCTTTTCGTGCTAATAATTCCTGAAGGAAAAGTGCTGTTGCACGATTTTTTATGGGCAGCTTTTCCACATCGTCCGGCAGCTCTTCTTTCAACAAGTCCTGCGCCAATTTAATTTGCGCGCGAATACGTATCTTCAATTCCTGGGTCGCTGCCTTGGTAAAGGTAACGGCCAGAATATCGGGCAATGCAATTTCGCTTTCCAACAACAAGCGCAACACCAGCATCGTCAAGGTGAATGTTTTGCCGGTACCGGCGCTGGCTTCAATCCAGTGTCGTCCTTGCAATGGCAAATCGAGGGCAAGCGGCCTAGTCATCATCGCCATCCTCGGCACCGATAAAATCCGGCGCGCAAGCACTGAAGACTTTGAAACTGGCTTCGCGGAACAGCATGCTGTTCGGGAAAGTTTCCGGATGGTCGTCATGATCGGCAAAGGGGTCCTGCCCACGCAAAGCGGTCGTCCACCAGATATCGCGCGATTGCATGGCGTTGGCAGCAGCGGTCCATGCTGCCTCATTAAAAGAAGCTGCCTGCACATGTTTGCTTTTTACATAAGTGAAACCGGCATCGGCGTGAAAAGGCAGTGGGCTTTGTTGGCCGAGCGCGAACAATTCCAGCAGTTCGCTTAAATGTTTTTGCGCAGCAATAGCATCGTGCGTCGGGCGGACGCGTTGCAATGGCCGGTCTTTTTTCAGCTCGACGAATTCCACCAGCGGTATCGCACTTTGCAAGGCCGACAGCAGCAAGGCATCCAGCCCGTGCCGGCTGTGATGTCTGCCCTGCATTTCGCCGAATTTTATTCTTGCTGCACCCAAGGCATAGATGTCTTCGATATTCCCTTGCAGTACAAAGCGACCGAGCGGTAATTGAAAATCCAGATTGGCGGCATCGCCGGATCGCCATTGCCTGAAGCGCATCGCTTGCGATCGGGTTTCCGATAAGGTTTTATCCAGCACGGCTTCGGCAGAATAACCAGACGGCAACAAGGCTTGGCTTCGCAATGTCGACAACAACTCGGCATTCGTCGGCACTTGTTCGCCCATGGTCAGAGCATTGAATACTGCGTGCTGCAATTGATAGCGCGCCAACTCGACAGGATTGCCAAATGGCTCGTGCTCTGCCAAAGCCTCTTCGCGCTGTTCAAGTCGAAGGCACAGACGTTTTTCCAGAAAATAGCGGGTCGGGTGTCGAAAGAATTTTTTGAAGTCCGACCATTCGACCGTGATATTGCCCGATGTATCGGTTTCGTCGGCAAAGGCTTGCCGGATAAAACGAAAATCCGCTTCTTCGGCAGGCTCGGATGGTGCTTGCCATGCAGGATCGAAACGCACTTTTCTGATATCGCCGCTGTTATCGCCGGAAAATGCCTGCAAAGGGTGTTGCAGCACGAATTTTTTGCGGAAATCATCGTGCTCCGGATACATGGCAACCAGACAATCCAGCAACTCGCTGATCAGGCTTGAAGGTGCCTGCTCGGTATCGTCGCGTGGATTTTTTCCGCAGTAACTCAGATAGAAAACATGCTCGGCTGCGGTCAGTAATTGCAGGAACAGGAAACGATCGTCATCGCGCAGCGAACGGTCACCGTAACGGCGCGTGGTCGGTGATTTTATTTCTTCGGAAAGCCGCTGGATGAAACCCGGCGGTTCGTTACGCGGCATCTTGCCTTCATTCATGCCAAGCAGACAGATCACCTTGAACGGAATCTGTCGCATTGGCACCATCCGGCAAACGGTAGCGCCGCCGCTCAGAAAATTCTGGCTGGCATCGTTTTCGCTCAAGGCGCGCTTGAAATAATCGCGGATGATTTCCGGTGCAATGTCATTTTCGAGTTCTGCTTGTTGGCCCTGTTCCAGCAAATCGGCAATGGCCGACTGGCAACGTTGCAGCGCGGCGGCCTCGCTGGAACTTCGCTGCGCGTTGTCATCCAGCACTGCCAGCAATTCGCTGCAGGCATTGGTCCACTGCATTGGTGCATGCGGGTGCCTGAAATATTCGTTGTGCCGCGCCAGCAGACGCAAACCGCGAATCAGTTTGTCCAGCGTGTTCAAGGCCTGACCTTCGACCTCGATTACTGGTGCGACGTTTTTCAGAATCTCTTCGTCATTGCTTGCATAGCCCAGCAACAAACGATCCAGTGCAAATGCCCAGGTCGTCAGATGGTCGGCTGGAACACCTTGCTGTTCACGATGCGTCGCATTCAAACCCCAGCGCGCGCCTGACTGTTCTATCCAGAACGGCCACCAGCGATGGCAATCTTCATCGACATCCAGATGTTCGGCCAATGCCGGTGCCGTCAGGAAGTCGATCACTTCATTGCTGGTTAATTCCAGTGTCGGCAAATCCAGCAAGCGCAGAAATAAATCGGTTAATGGCGAGCTTTGTTCAAGCTTGCGATCACTCAGCCGATACGGAATAAAGCGCGGCGTATTTCTGGCCGCACCGAATACCGCATCGATGAAAGGCGCATAGATATCGATATCGGGCGCCATGATGGCAATGTCGCGCGCCTGCAGATTTTTATCGGCCAGAAACAGTCGGTGTAATTGATCATGCAACACCTGCACTTCTCGCAACGGCGTATGACAGCTGTGAATTTGCAGGCTGGCATCGCTCAATTCCAATTCACCATCGATAAGCGTCGGCGCCTGGCGTTCGAGCAAATCGTTTTTCACCTGCGCCAGCAAAGTGTTGTAAAGCGAACGTTGGTAAATATCGACATCACCGCGAAGATCGACCGTGTTGTGCGAAAAAAGCGTGGCGATGAAATCGCGTCCGGCCCGACCCCAGGCTTGCAGTAACGGATTGTCTTCGTGTGCGAAAACATCCTCGGTCGGATTTTTCAGGCGCTCGCGCAAACTGCTCACATCGCCCCAGTATTTGCGCGACGGCGAAGGCAGAAAAAAATGCAGTGGTCCAACCTTTGCCGCCGTTCCGATAACCCGCAACACATCCGGCGAAACATTCAAGCAGGCAAAGGCAAACAGACGTTTCGGCAAACCGACAGGCGCTGGTGTTTGTGGCGATTCGAAATTATTCAGATAGTCGCTGATCGCCTGGCCGCGATGATTTTTCCCGTGCGTCACCAGACGCCATAAATGGGCCTGCCAATCCAGCGGACTTGCGCCGCGATCCCAATCGGCCAGCCAATCTCGACGCCAGGCCTGGTATTTCTCGAAGGCCGCTGCCGTTTCGTTCGCCAACGACCAGGCTTTCATTGCCGATTGTTCGCCGCGCAGATAAGGCGAAATGGCTTGCAAGGCCGGATGCTGCCACTGCGTCTTGTCTGACAATACGGAGAACAAACGCCAACGCAAGACATCAGCTGAAAAAATACCGTTGATCGATTCCATCTGATTGGCGGCGAGTGCTTCACGAACAAATTCACCCGGCGTCAGAAATCGTAGATTGGCGGCAATGCCGTGCTGCCCGGCAAGGACCAATTGCAGCCAGCGTTTCATGGCCGGCTGTGGAATCAGGATGGTTTCCGGAACGAGAATATCTTGCGGATCAAAATCCTTCTGTAATATTTCCGACAACACGCCGGCCAGCAACGATAAATCGTTGCCGTGGTAGAGGCGGAAATCGGGGCCCGGAAATGTCATGGCCGCATGATGCCTAATTCACCTTGCAAAAGGTGAGATTGGCAGACGGCACAATGCGCTTGAAGGAATGTCTCGAGAAGCATTGGCAATACGTAGAGGACCGATCCAGTCGTCACTACTCGACTTGCGTGTCTTTTTGCTGAAAGGCAATGCGGTGTAACAGACTTTCCTGATTCAGCGACACTTCGTATTCGCCATTCAGTGCCAACACGCGGTCTTGTACGGCCTTGAGCGGTGCAATTTGCTGCTGCCGGCGCTCGGCCAGCACGGGACCCATTTCAATATCCAGTGCAACATCGTAGTCCGATACCACGGCATCGGTGACTCGCACGGAAATTTTGAGCTTCTTCAGGCCATGCATTCCAATCGCTTGCCGAATGATCGTTTGGCAAATTCGGTAGATCGCGGTTTTTTCATCTTCGTGTAAATTTTGCAGACTTCCCGTGAAGTCGGTTTCCAGAGAAATGCCGGCATCATCGAGAACTTCGTGCAAAGGGCCGTTGTTGATAGCCTCCTTCAGACCCTTGTTGTCGAGTGCTTTCGGCCGAAGTTGTCGCAAAACCCGTCGTAAACTATCTTCCATTTCGCGGGTTTTATCGCGAATGCTGAAAAGCATTTTCAGGGTTTCCTGTTCCTTGACCGAACGCACCGCCATCCCCAGATGCGTTCCCAGTGTGTGCAGGGACTGACCTAATTCGACATCAAGCTCGTCGGCCAATTCACGCTGACCCTGTTCCTCCAGTCGCACCAGGCGCTGGCTGACTTGGCGCAACTCGTCACCCGCCTGCAACAAACGTGAATTTATTTGCGCCATATCCTGGTGTTGCTGCTGCAAATGATGATGACTGTCACGCAATGCCGACATGGCCGCACCGAGTACCAAGCTGCCTGCCGAAATCAGTGCAAATGCCAGTTGCATCACGATCAGCTCAAGCGGCAGCGGATTGAAATGCAGATAGGCCTCAAGCAACACGCCGGTCAAGGCCACCGATAATGCCGCACCTTTCCAGCCCCTGAGAAAAGCCACCATAAACATCGGCATGAATATCAGCAGCAACATAAACGGCGCCAACTCGTGTCGATAATGCAGCAACATCAATACCAGGCTGGTGCCAATACCTGCCAGCAGCGCCAACCACCAGAGCATGGGCTCGCGCAAACTGTTGCGCCCGGGACTGAAAACAAGAATCAGCATTGGCGCCAGAATCAATTGGCCGATCAGGTCGCCATACACAAAAGCAAAAATACTGCCCCAACTACCCGGATCGAAACTGATGTCGGTAAAGGTATCGCTTCGATAGAAAAAACTCAGTATCGGTGAAACCAGCAATGCCGATAGCGAACCACAGGCCGATAGAATCAGCATACTGCGTGGTGTGCTGAGGACCGGGCCGGGTTCCGAGCCCCGAATCAGATAAAGCGCCAGTGCGTATACCAGCAATGGCGCAAAACTCAGCGCAATGAAATCCGGATCCAGAAAAGAAGCCTCGGTACGCCAGACCAGGTAACACGCTACCAGGCCTTCAGCGAGCAATAACCAGACCCAGCGCCGAGTCGGCAATAACCAGAGCGCCGCCAGCCGCAATCCGGCCGGAAGAAACCAGAGCACCTGTGAAGGCTGTAAAAAGACCAGCCAAGCACTTGCATAGATCAGACTCAGCAATGGCCAGCCCCACCGGGGCAGGCTTTCAAATGCGTTGGTAGAAGTTGTTTTGGTACTGACAGAGAGGGTCGGCATATCGGCCAAGCTTAGCTGAAAACGGCTTTTTTGAAGCCAGACGCTTTCGTGCCCGTGCCGCCCCCGATATAATGGTGGTCATTAAAACCATCGGGCATCGCCCTTAAGGTACAAACGTGCGCAACCACGATTTAGTATTTCTGAAACATTTTTCGCAAGTCATCGTCTTTTTGGTGGCGGTTACCGCTGGCTTGATTCTGCTGGGCTTTTACATCAACGGCCTGAAACCGGCCGAAGTGAGTGAAGCCAAAGCCGCGCAAATCGCCAAGGCCATTCAACCACATGGCGCGGTATATGCCGGCGCTACCGGTGCTGCTGCCCAGGCCGAAGCCAAGAAAGCTGCCGACGAAGCTGCAAAGGGCCAAGTCGCTTACGGCGGGACGCTGGATGGCTCGGTCATCTTCGACAACCTCTGCTCCGGTTGCCATAACAGTGGTGCTGGCGGTTCTCCGAAGATGGAAAAAGCCGCCTGGTCTGCCCGCATTGCCCAAGGCAAAGACACTCTGCATAAACATGCCATTGAGGGTTACAACAATGTTGGCGTGATGCCGGCCCGTGGCGGCAACCCTTCCCTCACCGACGAGCAAGTGATTGCGACGGTTGACTGGATGATTGGCAACCTGAAGTAATGCTTTTCCGTTTTCGATAAAACGCCGCCTTCGGGCGGCGTTTTTGTTGGTGTGAACCGTAGGGGCGCCTGCTTGCTGCGCCCAAGCATCGCCGCAAATCATGGGCGCAGCAAGCAGGCGCCCCTACGAAATGTGGTTTTCCGCTTATGATGCTGCCATGAACAAGCCCGTACCCGCCTTCCCGCAAACGACCAGTACCTTATTGTTACCCGGTCCGGCCGGCTTTCTGGAGCTGGCCATCGATCTGCCGGAAGCATCGGTTGCCCGTAAAGGTTTGGCGATTATTTGCCATCCCAATCCTCCTGATGGCGGTACTTTGCACAATAAAGTCGTCACCATGTGCGCGCGGGCATTGAACGAGCTCGGCATCACCACAGTGCGTTTCAATTTTCGCGGTGTGGGCCAATCCGAAGGCAGTTTTGATAATGGCCGTGGCGAAGTGCTGGATTTAATTGCTGTCGCCGAATGGGCGCATCAAGCCAATCCGCTAAGTAGCTTGTGGCTCGCCGGTTTTTCTTTCGGAAGCTGGGTTGCCTTGCTGGGTGCAAGACAATTGCCGGTTCAGCAAATGATCTCGATTGCGCCGCCGGTCGGCCTGCGGGATTTTTCCGGCGTCTTGCCACCTGCCTGCCCCTGGTTGCTGATTCAGGGTGAAGACGACGAAGTGGTGAACGCAAGCGGCGTGCTGGCCTGGGCCGAAGCTCAGAAACCGGCCCCGTTGATCGTTCGCATGCCCGAAACCGGGCATTTCTTTCATCGCCGCCTGATTGATTTACGCGGCGCCGTCAAAAACGGCGTACGCAAGAATCTGCCCGAGCTGCTGACTGGTTAAAGATGAATCAATCTGTCGGCAGCACCCCAACGGAACTCTACGAGCAAGGCCTGACCCAGGGTCATTGGCGCCGTGATCGCGCACAGGAATTGGTACTGAAATCGCTCGATCGTATTCACGAAACTTTGCACGGTAAATCGAATTCACTGCTGGATAAAATTGGTGCCGCATTTCGCGACAATGCCCCGGTACAAGGTTTGTATTTATGGGGTGGTGTAGGTCGTGGCAAGACCTTCCTGACCGATTTATTGTTCGAGTCCTTGCCGGAACACGCTAAGACCCGTTGGCATTTTCACCGCTTCATGCAAGATATCCATGCCCGTCTTCGTACACTGACAAATACCGAAGATACCTTAAGCGTCATCGCAAAAGACCTGGCAAAAAATACCCGCTTATTAATCCTTGACGAATTTTTTGTCAGCGACATCGGCGATGCCATGATTCTCGGGCGCTTGCTCGATCAATTGTTTGCCCGCGGCGTTTGTCTGGTCACTACGTCCAATATTCCGCCGCAGGATCTTTATCGCGACGGTCTGCAACGCAGCAGTTTTCTGCCCACGATTGCCCTGCTTGAAAAGCATTGCCAGATTATGAAACTTGAAAGTGCGCGCGACTATCGCCTGCGCCATCTGGCACACGCCGCTACTTACTTGGCACCTTGCAATGAAGATGCCGAGAAAGGTCTGCGCGACCATTTCCGGCGCCTTTCACTGCAGCACGCCAGCCATGACGATTCTCTGTTGATCAATGATCGGCCACTCCGGGTCAAGGCGATGAGCGAAGGCATCGCCTGGTTTGAATTTTCCGAATTATGCGAAGGCCCGCGTGCCGTCAGTGATTACATAGAAATCGCGCGCGATTTCCACACCGTGTTGATATCGAACGTGCCACGTTTTTCTTCGAGCAATGAAGACCCGGCCCGACGCTTCGTGCATTTGATTGACGAGTTCTATGATCGCCATGTCAATGTGCTGTTGTCGGCACAGGCGGATCCGCTTTCCCTGTATCAGGGTGAAAAACTCGAGCGTGAATTCGAACGCACCAGTTCACGCCTGATCGAAATGCAAAGCATGGATTACTTGGCGCTGGAGCACCGACCTTGAAACGCGTTCTTGCGTTTGCGCCCTGGTATGCCGCTTGTTTGGGTATCGGGCTGACACTCTGGCTGTTCTATCCGGGCTTCATGAGTTGGGATTCCGCCTATCAGTGGTGGCAAGTGCGGCACGGCGTTTTTGATCCGGCCCACCCCGTCATCATGGTAATGCTTTGGCGCTTCACCGAGATGATCCTGCCAGGGCCGGGCGGTTATTTTGTTTTTCAAACCTGTCTTTACTGGCTGTCATTGACACTGTTTGTCTCGGCCTTAAATCTCAAGCCCTGGCTAAAAATCCTGATTGTTCTTTGCCTTGGCTTCTGGCCGCCGTTATGGGGTTTAAGTTTGCATCTATGGAAAGATATCGGGGCAATGAGTTTCTTTTGTCTTGCTGCTGCATTTCTAGCCTACGATTATCGAAATGCCCATCGTGTTTGGCGCTTATCGGCATTGTTATGCGTCGTTCTGGCCTGCGCTTATCGACACAACGCATTGAGTGCCGGCGCCATTTTTCTTGTGTATCTGGTTTACACAGAAGTATCACTGAACTCTTGGAAACCATCATCAAAGAAAAAAATAATGGCCCTCGGCAGTCTACTGCTGGTCGCCACGGTGCAGTTGATACTCATGCTGCCAAATTATCTGTTGAAGCTGAAAGACGAACCGCTCTGGCCGCTGCAAGCCCAGTGGGATATCGCCGCGGTTTCCGTTCGCGAGAATCAATTATTGTTTCCACCCGGCTGGACCAGCCCGAAACTCACGATGGAATTATTAAAGCAGGATTTTGATCCCAGCGTAAACGTACCGGTATTCAAAAGCAGTCTTATTTATATCAATCCGTATTACCCGATGAGCGAGCAGGATTTTTCCGTTCTGAAGAAAGCCTGGTGGCGACTTCCGCTCGATCATCCCAAAGCTTACCTGCAGCATCGTTGGTATGTGAGTAAAAATTTATTGGGCTGGCAGGATGTTGCTCACCCCAACTATGTTTTCGCTCCAGGCATCGTGAGCTACAAGGACAATCCGGAAATTGCCGCGCAATCAGCAGCACTGACAAACTCCGTGCAGGCCCGCTTATTGTCCCTTGTCGAAACGCCATTGTTTTTTGGCTGGTGCTATCTCTTGCTCGCCTCGGTGGCTTTCGTGTGGGCTTGGGCAAAACGAAATTCGCTGGCGCTCATGCTGTCGGCATCCGCACTTTTCTACGTGCTGCCGCTTGTCATCCTGGCGCCAAGCTGCGACTTCCGCTATCTGGCGTGGATGCTGCAAGGCAGCCTGCTGGGCTTGCTGGCAATTTTGGCATTGCCTGCTGATAAGCACTTCAAGCGGTGATAGCATTCGTTGGCACTCAAAAGGAATGACATGAAACTTCTATTTTCCACGGCACTGGCATTGAGCCTGGCTCCCGGAATCGCACTCGCCGGTGATGTTGATGCAGAAAAACTGTCTGCCAATGTCGATGCAAAAGTACTGGCCTGGCGTCGCGATATTCACCAGTTTCCCGAATTGGGTAATCGCGAATTTCGTACCTCGAAACTGGTGGCCGATCATCTGAAAAAACTGGGTCTCGAAGTCAAAACCGGCATCGCTCACACCGGTGTCGTGGCCATTCTGAAAGGCGGCAAACCCGGTGCGCGGATTGCCATCCGTGCCGATATGGACGCATTGCCGGTCACCGAAAGAAATGCCCTGCCATTCGCCTCCAAACAAACTTCCGAATTCCGTGGTGAAAAAGTCGGCGTCATGCATGCCTGCGGCCACGATTCACATACCGCCATTTTGATGGGTGTGGCCGAAGCCCTGGTCACGATGAAAATAGATTTGAAGGGCGAGGTCATGTTTATTTTCCAACCGGCCGAAGAAGGTCCGCCCGATGGTGAAACCGGCGGCGCCTCGGCGATGTTGGCAGAAGGTTTATTCAAGGATTACAAACCCGAAGCCATTTTTGGCTTGCATGTCTGGAGTGCCTTGAATGCCGGACAGGTGGGCTACAGAAGCGGCCCCGCCATGGCAGCATCGGATCGTTTTCGCATCGTGGTGAAAGGTCGTCAAACCCATGGCTCCAGACCTTGGGGTGGCGTAGACCCTATTGTTGCCGCGGCCAATATCGTCAACACCACACAAACCATTGTCAGTCGCCGCATGGATATTTCGAAATTACCGGTCGTGGTCAGTTTTGGCGCGATCAAGGGCGGCATTCGTTACAACATCATTCCCGATGAGGTGGAGTTGATCGGTACCATTCGCACCTTCGATGAAGGCATGCGACAAAAAGTCTTTGCCGAACTGAAAAATATTGCCGCCAATGTCGCCGAGGCGCATGGTGCAACGGTAGTCAGCGAAGTGCCTGATACCACCGGTAACCCGGCTACCGTCAACAATCCGGAATTGACCACCGGCAGCGTGCCGAGTCTGGTCAAAGCCGCCGGTGCCGATAAGGTGGTGAATATGTCTCTGGTGATGGGTGCGGAAGATTTTTCGTATTACGCCAAGGAAGTGCCGGGTTTCTTTTTCTTTGTCGGCGCTACGCCGCAGGGACAGGACGCGACCAATGCACCGAGCAATCACTCGCCGGAATTTTTTCTCGATGAATCGGCCTTGAAAGTCGGTACGCGCAGTTTGCTGCAAGTTGCCCTGGATTATCTGAACAAAGCGCCATGAACTCGATAGAAAATTCCAGCCTTGGCAAGACCGTCAACTATGGCGGCCAATACGATGCCGCTGTGTTGTACCCGATTCCTCGCGCAGAAAAACGCCAGGAAATCGGTATTGCAGAGCCATTGCCATTTACCGGCGTCGATATCTGGAACGCCTACGAATTCAGCTGGCTCGATGCTCGCGGAAAACCGAAAGTGGCCTTGATTGAATTTCGCGTACCCGTCACTTCACCGAATATCATTGAATCGAAAAGTTTCAAGCTGTATCTCAACAGCTATATGCAAACGCGGTTTGCCGACACTGAAGTCATGCGGCAACAAATTGCGCGTGATTTGTCACTCGCGGCCGGCGCCAACGTGAGCGTGATGCTGGTGACCGTAAACGCGGTTGCCAGTGCCGAAATAGACGTACTGGAAGGCACGCTTATCGATGATTTGCCGATTGATATCGATTGCTACGGACCACCGAATGCCCGCTATTTAAGTGCCGATTCGGAAATTGTTAGCGATGAAATACTGATCTCGCATTTGCTCAAATCCAATTGTCCTGTCACCGGCCAACCCGATTGGGCCAGCTTGCAAATTCGTTATCGCGGGCCACGACTTGATCGGGACGGTTTGCTGCGTTATCTGATTTCCTATCGCGAACATAATGAATTCCACGAACAATGCGTCGAACGCATTTTCATCGACCTTATGCGCGAGTGTTCACCGCAGCGGCTGGCGGTGTATGCTCGTTACACTCGGCGCGGCGGTCTGGATATCAATCCGTTTCGTGCCAGCCCCGGCCTGCCAAACCCCGGCAACCCTCGTACCGCAAGACAGTAAGGAAATACCTATGCGTCCAACTCATTTAGTCAGCCTGCTTTTCCTGCTGGTATTTGCCTTGAGCGCCTGCAAACCCGAATCCAGCGAAAACAAGGTAGCACCCGCCGTCGAAAAAACTGCCGTCAAGGCAGAGCCGGCCGAGAAAAAATCCGATGGTATGTTTGGCGGCATGTTTTCCAGCGAACCGGAACCGGCCAAGCTGGATCTGGGTGAATTCAACATACTGGAAGTCAATCTCGGCACCTCGCTCGATTCCGATAATCTGGTCACCAAGCCAAGAGTGTTGTTCGGCACCAAAGATAAAATATATGCCAGTGTGTTGAGCAATGGAAAACACCAAGGCCTGGTTATCAAGGCACGCTGGACCGCACCGGATGGCACGTTGGTAGCGGAAACCGAACAGGCATTGGTTCCCGTCAAAGGGACGGTGAGTACTTTCAGCATCGGCAATACACAGGCCTGGCCAGTCGGTGCCTATACCCTGGACATTTCACTGAACAATCAGGTTCAGAGAACAGTCAGTTTCGAAGTCAAATAGCGCATTGCGCTGTTGCGGCCATTAATGGTCGGCGCTATGGTGTGAATCCGTCCTGCAAGTCACACGGTAGCGTGTTGATATGGGGCGTTGTTATTTAGGAGATCATCATGAGTGGCGACAAGCCGAAAGCAGATTTTTCCGGGGTTAGTGGCGGCGTGCAAAGCACTGCACCCATTGTCGAGAAAGCGGATTTTTCCGGCGTCACCGGCGGCGTGCAAAGTACCGCGCCGATTACCGAACCCGAACACACGATATACGTGGTGAAAAAAGGCGATACCTTGTCGAAAATTGCAAAAGAACACTACGGCAAGTCCAGTAAATACCATGCCATTTTTGAAGCCAACAAGGATATTTTGAAAGATCCCGACCATATCTATCCCGGTCAGGAACTGAAACTGCCGAAACTCGACGCTTAATCCATTTACTTTTTTTGGAGAACCCCATGTCCGTATTGAACAAGTTTTTGATTGCCGCCAGCTTGGCTTTGGCATTAAGCGCCTGCAAAAAAGAAGAGCCGGTCGAAGTCGCGCCAGCACCGGTCGTCGTCGAACCTGCTGTAGCGCCTGCCGTCGCTCCGCCGCCTGCACCGGCCGCTGTCACGGTGACAGCCGTCAATCTGGGTACTTCGGTTGGCGCCGATCAAAAAGTCACTGCCGCAACCACTACTTTTGGTACCAAGGACGTTATTTACGCCGCAATTGATACCCAAAATGCCGCGAAGGATGTTGCACTGGCAGCGAAATGGACTTTCCAGGATGGTCAAACCGTGCATGAAGAAAGCACCATGATTTCACCGGAAGGCAATGCCACCACAAACTTCAAACTGGCCAATGACAAAGGCTGGCCGGTCGGCAAATACAAAGTCGAAATTTCACTCAATGGCACACCTGCGCAATCGGTCGATTTCGAAGTCAAGTAAATTTCCTGATCCTGATTTATGAAAACGGCGTGTTTATAACACGCCGTTTTTTTGTCTGCGATATCATGGCGACATGACTCATCCCTGCCAACATTGCGGTGCCTGCTGCGCCGCGTTTCGTGTCGCTTTTTACTGGGCCGAAGCGCAACCGGAAAATCCGGACGGAGTCCCTGCCGAACTGGCCGTTACCACCCGACCAAACATGCTCGCCATGCGCGGTACCGATGAGGCGGATATTCGCTGCATTGCATTACGCGGAAATATCGGTGAGCAAACACATTGCACCATCTATGCACAACGCCCTTCACCGTGTCGCGATTTGAAAGCGAGTTACGAAAATGGTGAGCACAGTCTGCAATGTGATCGTGCGCGTGAAAAACATGGCCTGCCTCCATTAACCATAACAATCTGGACTTAGGGTAGTTACCGGTCACCAGCAAATACCTGTGCCAATCAAAAACATGACCTGCCCCATTATGGTTAGCCCTCTACATAATCCTGCACTCAGAAAGTCAGCCCTTGCCATCATAAAATTAAAAAACATTGTCATCCCCGAATGCTTTAATCGGGGAACCAGTGACTTCATGCATCAAAGCCAAGTCGCTTGGTCCCCGCCTGCGCGGAGATGACAATGTTTTATTGAATTCACTATTCTGTTTCGATGGCTAAAACATGTGGTTCGGATTATTTTGAAGATCAGCTATAAGCTAGAAATATGGCAGTAGGGTGGCAACGCCCATCCTGCGTCTCAAGCGGATACACTTGCTACAAATGAATTCATCCGGTTTTATCGCATGACCCAAAGTAAACACGCGCCTTCGTACTACGCCGCAACGATCAATGCGCAACCGGAACGTCCGGCCCTGCAGGAAAATATCGAAGCCGACATCTGTATTGTCGGCGCTGGCTACACCGGTTTATCGGCCGGCCTACATTTGGCGGAAGCCGGATTCAAAGTCGTCATTGTCGAAGCAGCAAAAATCGCCTGGGGCGCATCCGGTCGCAATGGTGGCCAAATCGTACACAGCTATTCACGTGACATGGATGTGATCGAAGCACGTCACGGCAAAGAGACCGCAAAAGCGCTGGGCGGCATGGCATTTGAAGGCGCTCGCATTATTCGTGAGCGCATCGAAAAATATAATATTCGGTGTGATCTGAAAAACGGTGGTATTTATGCCGCGAAAACCAGAAAGAAAATTCACGATCTTGAAGAACACAAAAAACTTTGGGAAGCCTACGGCAACGATCAATTAAGTCTGCACGATAAAAGCGAAATCCATTCTTTCATCAACAGCGACAGTTACGAGGCGATTCTGGTCGATAAAAGCGGCGGTCATTTCCACTCGATGAATCTGGCCCTCGGTGAAGCCACCGCCATCGAAAGTCTTGGCGGCGTGATTTATGAAGACTCACGCGTGACCAAGATTGATCGCGGCACAAAGGCTGTCGTGCATACCGAACAAGGTTCGGTAAAAGCCAACTTCGTGATTGTGGCCTGCAATGCCTATATCGGTGATCTGGAACCGAAGCTATCGCAAAAAACCATGCCCTGCGGCACGCAAGTCGTTGCGACCGAACCGCTGGGTGAAAAATGGAAAGACATTATTCCATCGGACTATTGCGTCGAAGACAATAATTTTCTGCTCGATTACTACCGACTGACTGGTGACAAACGTTTACTGTTTGGCGGCGGCGTGATCTATGGCGCGCGCGATCCAAAACATGTCGAATCGATCATCCGCCCAAACCTGGAAAAAACCTTTCCGCAATTGCGTGGTATCAAAATCGATTTCGGCTGGACCGGCAATTTTTCACTGACCTTGTCGCGGCTGCCGCAAGTGGGGCGCTTATCCGACAATATTTATTATTCGCAAGGCTGTTCGGGCCACGGCATTACGTTTACGCATTTGATTGGCCGTGTTTTGTCGGAAGCCATTCGTGGTCAGGCCGAACGTTTTTCGGCGTTTGAAAAACTGCCGCATTATCCATTCCCCGGTGGGCGTGCTTTCCGGGTGCCGTTCACCGCACTGGGGGCCTGGTGGTACAACTTGCGTGACAAGCTGGGCGTCTGATTAATTCAACCCAACCATAGCCAGCGTTCGGCTTCCTGCACACTGCCGAAAACCCGGCCAGCGATGCCGCGCTCCATCGCCAATATTTCGCCTTGTTCGGCTATCGGCAAATCTTCCACAAAGGCATCAACATACGCTACACGAATATGCTCAAAACCCAGTGCGATGATGCTGTCGATCATCAGGGTCATATCGCGTTCGCCATGATATTGCCCGAGTCGTTCCAACACGAGCAGGCGCTTGGTATCACGTTGGTGGCATTGTTCGGCAATCGCAGTCCAATAAGCCATGCTGATTTCGAAACTATCATCCGGGCCAATCACTTCGGCATATAGATAATTGTTTCGGTCTTCGATAATCAATTTGGCATTGCCGGGGAGCAGATACATGCAAGTTCGTGGATTTAAGGAATGGACCGCCAAGTTTAACGTTTTATGCATCCACTTTGCCCTGCATCGGCGTATTCTTTGGCAATACTCGGGGAGTACAACATCGTGTCACCATCCGGCCCGCAGGCGATACAGAATTTTTACCAGGAAATACTGCTCTGGCAAAAAGCCACCATGGCCGCTGCCGGCAGCGACATCACGAGCATCATCCATCAGTATTGCAAATTCCTCGCCGAACACGAAATTCATTTGTGTCGCGCCAATGTTGCGCTGATGACTCTGCATCCACAAATCGAAGCAATCCGTTTTGTCTGGCATAACACAGTGATCACGCCAGACCCGGTGCCATCGCCGACCATGTTTTATCGCAAGGTGCATTATCTGGACAACTGCACCAT
>JBOHYH010000070.1:0-7982 GCA_050737775.1 Arenimonas sp. | reverse complement strand
TCGCATGGCTGCCCAAGTATTCATCACGACTGCGCTCAGAACCGCCACTTTCGAGAA
Source organism: Arenimonas sp. (assembly GCA_050737775.1). GTDB lineage: Bacteria > Pseudomonadota > Gammaproteobacteria > Xanthomonadales > Xanthomonadaceae > Arenimonas. The sequence goes on along the minus strand of JBOHYH010000070.1, from coordinate 7,925 downwards.
TCAATACTTTGGGGTCGAGCAGGTTTTTCGCGACATCCAATTTCACTGATTTAATGGCAGCAGAAAAGGCATCGACCACGTTGACGGCATCAATCGCCGCAGGCGCGATGTTCTGGACAAATACCGGCTTACCTGTGCTGGCGACCTTTTCAGGCTCGTGTGCGTTTACCTGCAGGCTTAATGCAAGGCAAGCGGCCAAGAAAATATTGCTGCTATAAAAACGGCTATTCATCATGTAACTAACTCCTAATCGGTATTTATTGAGTACGTTGCGATTATTTATTTCGTGCGGGTAATACCGGTCAAGACGCCTGCAAGCTTTTCGTAGTTGGCTTTGCTGCCTGCTTGATCACCGGCATCACCAGTTTCATCAAGTCGATCGGCCAAGGTGCTGACAAATTTCACTTCATTCTCCAATTTGGTTTTATCTTCGGCCGATAGGGTTGGCGAATGTTCAGGCAGTGCCGCAACGAGATCACGAATAGCAAACGCCATATGGTGAACGTCTTTCAAATTATTGCTGTCAATTGCTGTTTTCAGTTCGCTACTTTGTTTATCGATGGCCATCCAAATCCCGTCCGCGCTATCAGGTATTGAGGTTGGCGTTGAAGCTTCTTCCGTTTCCATCGCGGGCGGGGTTGGCGCCTCGGCCGGAACGGAAGCGACGGGTGTTTGGGCTACGGGTGTTTGTTCGGCGCTGGACGCCGGTGCTTCATTGTTTTTACAGGCAGCCAGGCTGCCGACGATGAATAGTGAAAGACCGAGGTTTTTGACAGTTAGAAAATTCATTTTTGATGCTCCTGTGGATGCTACGAAAAAAAGGATGAGAAAATTACTTAACGACGATGGCATGCAGTGTTCTACTTAGCAGGTAATACGTTGACGCCAAAAGGCAAAAACACCTCTTTGCCATCCACCTGTATTTGTGCGAATAATTTCAGGAAACCGGCATGTTTGGGTTCCAGATGAAAATCGATGACCGGGCCACCACGATCACTGACTTTGGTCGGCTCGGTGCCCATGGGATGCACATGCGAAATCGTTTCCCAATCTTCCGATATCCCGACGATATGGCCGTAAGCCCCCATCACCGGCTCCAGGCTCGCGAAGGGTTTGCCATCGCGCAATATAGTCACATGCCCCATCGCTGGTGCATCAACTACCAATGGCGAATCAAAAGACAAGGTCGCCGTCAAATTGCTCATGGTTGCCGTGAGTGAAGGCACTTTTTCTACCGGCGCTTTGGCGCCTTTTTCATTCACCGTCAACATCACATATTCCTGTTTTCCACCAACGGCTTTCACATCCAGCCACAGGTGATAAGGTCGATTAAATTTCGGCGTGAAGTTAAAAGTCCAATCGCCCGATTTATTTGTTGGCGTTGGATGTGAGTGACTGTAATCGGTCAAGCTGGGGTCAACGCTGAGTACATGCACTTTTTGGGTGTGGGCAATTTCAAAGGCCTCCGGCCCCATGGCTTTGCCGCTCATCATATCGGTGATATGCAGCGTGACCTTCACTGGTTTTCCGGTACCGAATTCACCGGTCACATCCACGCTTGCTTGGGCCATGGGGATATTGGGATCCATCGCTTCCGATGTCTCGCCCATGTCCATGCCATCGTGACCCGTGGCGTGCTGCATGGCAGGCAATGGATCATCTGCATTGGCCTGCGTGTTGGGCTCGGGTTTCGAGCAGGCTGTCGATATCAGCACGCCTATAAAGGAAAAAGTGAATACCAGTTTTCTAAAAAGAAATGGGGAAATCATAAGGGTGTCCTTGGTGAAAGAATGGCAGCGTTATTGCTCTTGCGACGATCGCGCCATTGTTCGACGCGGTAATAAACGGTCGGCACGACGACCATGTTCAACAATGTGGCAGTGAATAAACCGCCTAAAACCACTTGTGCCAGCGGTAACTCCAATTCTTTGCCCACCGGTGATCCAAACATCAGTGGCAGCAATCCTAAGGCCGCTGTCGCGCCGGTCATTAATACGGGGACCAAACGATCAAGCGTGCCTTGCATCACCACTTCATCCAATGGCTTGCCGGCTTGTCGCAATTGGTTGTAGTGCCCCACCAAAATAATACCGTTGCGAGTGGCAATGCCAAATAAAGTGATGAAACCAATCACGGCGGCCACACTCATATTCGCGCCGGCCAAATACAGAGCGAAAATGCCACCGATCATGGCCAGTGGCAGATTAAATAAAACAATCAGTGCTTCGTGGAAAGTGCCAAACGCTTTGTAAAGCAGCAGTAATGCACCGAACAGCGATAGCGCACCGAGGCCAAACAAGGTGCGATTGGCATCACGCTGACTCTCGAACTGACCGCCATATTCGATGTAATAGCCCGGAGGCAATTTAAGTTTGGTATTGATCTGTTTTTGGGTGTCACTAATCACGGTGCTTAAATCGCGTCCTTGCACATTAAAACCCAACACGATGACTCGATGTACATTTTCTCGGCTGATGGAATAGGGCTCGTCTTGCACTTGAATATCGGCCACTTGTCGCAGCGGAATTTTGCTGTTGGTGCCTGCATTCAGTGTGGGGGCATCAACTAATATTTCTCGAATCGCCTCTACGGTATTACGCGATTCATTTTGTAATCGCAGCGAGAGATCAAAACTGCGACTACCTTCCAGCACACTGGAAACAGTTTCGCCATTCAACGCCGTTTGAATGTCATCAGCCACTTCGCCGACATTGATACCGTAGCGTGCGGCTTTTTCACGATCAATTTTAATCGTGACTTGTGGCACGCTGATTTGCTGTTCCAAATTCACATCGACTGCACCGGGGACCTTTTGCACAATGGACTGCGCTTGCAAGCCAAGTTCGTACAAGGTGCTCAGGTCTTCGCCATAAAGTTTGATGGCAATTTGCGATCGCACACCCGATTGCACTTCGTCCATGCGATGGGCAATGAATTGACCGACATTGAACACAACTCCGGGAGTTTCTGCCAGATCGGCGCGAATCTTTTCCAGCAAGACCTCCGCTGGCATGTTCGGATCTTTATCAAAATCCAGACGTACATCGAACTCGCTGAAATTCGGTGGTTGTGCGTCTTCATCCAACTCTGAACGTCCGGCCCGCTGGTTGATGGACACTACCTGCGGATACTTCAATAGATCATCGCGCACACGCTGGCCCAATCGCATCGACTCATCGAGCGAGGTGCCAGGCAAGGTGGTCATGGCGATAATGAAATTGCCCTCCTTAAACTCAGGCAAAAACGAAAATCCAAAGAACGGCAATAAAGCTAAGGAGGCAATTAACGCAGTAGCTGAAATTCCAGTCACCAGGCCAAAGCGGGCCAGGGAGAATTTTAAGATACGTGTAAAATGTCGTTTGATCCATAACACGAAACCGGTTTCTTGCTCGTGTTCGCCGTTAGTGGCTTGATGATCAGTTGCATGTGTGAGCGGAGCTTCGTCCTGTACTCTTAGTACCACACCAATATCAGCATGTTTTTCTTCCCGTTTTGCTAACAACAAGTAACACAGCGCGGGTACCATCGTCACAGCAACTACCAAGGAAGCGGTAACCGACGCGATATAGGCCACACCCAAAGGGCTGAAAACCCGACCGGCCAAATCCTCCAGAAAAAAGATCGGCACAAAAATCAGAATAATAATCAGCGTGGCATACACAACCGAATTGGTAATTTCGCGCACGGCGTCAAATACGACGACCAGCGTGCCGCGTGGTTGAGCCAAAGCACGGTTCAGTCGAAGGCGATGCACGACATTTTCAACGGTAATGATGCCGTTATCCACGACCTCGCCAATCGCAATGGCCAAGCCGCCGAGCGTCATTGAGTTAATGCCAACGCCCAAGGCGTTCATAACCAATAATCCGCCAACAAAAGAAACGGGCATGGATAAAAAAGTGATGAACGAGGCACGCCAATTCATCAAAAACAAAAACAACACCGCAATCACAATCAGTGCGCCTTCCACCAAGGCCACATTCAGATTGTGTACCGCCGATTCAATAAAGTTGGCTTGACGGAATACTTGCGTATTCATACTCACGCCAGGTGGCAACGCCTTCTTAATTTCGGCAAGTGCAGCTTCGACCTTGTAGGTAGTGGTGAGTGTGTCGGCACCGTAGGCTTTTGACACGGTGCCGATCACCGCTTGATCGTGACCAAAGGCTGCATCGCCGCGTTTAATCTCGCCCCCAAAGCCGACATCGGCCACATTACGAATCGTAATCGGCACGCCGTTGCGTAGCGTGATCACCGTGGCTTTTATGTCATCTAGAGACGTGATGCGGCCAATCCCGCTGACGATTAACTCTTGCCCAGGCCCTTGCACGAAAGCACCGGGCACATTGGTATTGGCGTTTTGCAGCGCTTTGCGAACTTCTTCGATGCTGATGCCATAAGCCTGCATACGCAGCGGATCCATTCGCACTTGATATTGCTTCACTTCCCCACCAATCGAGACCACCGATGCAATACCGCCGAGCGACAGCAAGCGCGGTGCGATTTCCCAATCCGAATAAGTCCGAAGTTCTTGCGGAGACAAGCTATCGCTGACCAAGGAATATTTCACCAGCCAACCCACTGCGGATGTAACTGGCAACATCACTGGCGGTTGCGCGGTGCTGGGCAGTCTGCCTTGCACGTTTTGCAAACGCTCATTGATCAATTGCCTGTCCAGATATACATCGGTGTTAGAGGCGAACACCACCACGATAGTCGATAAACCGACCGAGGTTTTGGAGCGCACGGCCGTTACGCCGGGGGAACCATTGATCGCACTTTCCAGCGGATAGGTAATCAGCGATTCCACATCCTGCGGTGCCATTCCGGGTGCTTCGGTTTGAATCACTACTTGAGGCGGTGCAAATTCGGGGAAGACATCCACCGACATTCGCTGCAAGGTCAATGCACCGGCGATAAAAAGAATGATTGTCAATGCCAGCACAATGAGTCGGTTATGTAATGCCCAAGCAATCAGAAGATTAAACATGATTAATCTTCCTCGCTATCGAGCGGGGCACCACCAGTCAACCAAACCGTGTAGACCTGACGATTGCCTTGCGTCACCACCTCATCGCCAGGCACTAAACCATCTTTGACTTCGGTATATTTATCATCACTGGTGCCGACGATAATTTCGACCCGCTCATAGGCATCTTTCTGCTTCACGAAAACAAATTTTTCACCGTTGGCCTCAATGATCGCGGCATTGGGAACCGTGAGTGCTGCCTTGTTCTCGCGCAAAATTACGCCCACACGGGCGAATAAATTGGGCTTGAGCAGGCCTTCGGCATTACTCAGTTTCACCCAGACTTCGACCGTACGACTGAGCGGATCCAGGCTAGGACCCACTAGAATTATTTTCCCGGTGAAATTCTTATCGGGATAACTGAGTAGATGTATGTTGGCATTTTGCCCAACAATAATTTTCCCTAAGTCTTCTTCATAAACGCGAGCCACAACATTCACTTCTGAACCATCTCGAATATGAAAAAGGGTCGTGGAAGGTTCGACTGATTGCCCCACCGTGGCGGTCATTTGATCAATCACACCGCTCATGGTGGCAACAATATCGACGCTCGGTGGCGGGTTGCCGACCAAGCGCGATTGTACGCGGGCGAGTCTTTGGCCTGCACGAACACTGGAACCCAGTGTCACATACACCTGCGTGATTTGGCCGCTAATCCGGGTGCTGACTTCCGCTTGCTTTCCGGCCACCGGTTTCACTTCGCCGTTGAGGTAAAGCAACTCTGCCAGTGGGCGAAAATCGGACGCTTCCAGCTTGAGTCCAAGGGCTTTTTGTTGAACCTCGGTTAGCTTCACCGGACCTTTCGGCCCCCCACCGACTTTGATTTGATTGCCATGTGCCAAGACATACGACATAGCCATCGCGCCAACAGTGAAAATTAACGTAGCGGCAAGCCATTTCTGTGTGAACGCGTTTCGAAACGACGAAAATAGTGTCAATGTTCGCATGCCATCATTCCTTTTTCTTTGTGTGTGGATCAGACGATGCGGAGACATATTCCCCAGTCGCTGTGTGCAAGCGCGAAAGCGCCTGTAAAAATTGATCGAGCGTGTTGAGATAATCGGCATTCAATTCTGTCTGCTGGCGTTGCGCTTGCACGACCTCAAATACCGGGATTAACCCCTGGCTGTAACCTTGCTGTGCCAAGCGCACGTTGCGTTCGCTGGTGGGCAACATGTTTTTTCTATATTGCAAAAGCGAGTTCTGCAAGCGTGTCACTTCCGCATGAATGCCCAACACTTCACTGGCAATACTCAAACGCAAGGCTTCGACACGAGCTTGTGCTTGCTCACGATTGGCGACCGCTTCGGCCAATAGGCCCTGGCTTTTATTGAATAATGGCAAGGGAATTGAAACGCTGATGCCAATGGCACGGCTGTAGCCTTGTGGCGGCGCACCCGTGATGACTTGCTTGTCTTGCGAGAATTCTAAACCCACACTCCAGTCTTGCCACCGCGATGCAGTCGCGAGTTTTTTCTCGGCTTCTGCGCGATCAATACTGAGCATGGCGCCACGTAAATCTGGCCTTAGTTCGAACGCTTGTTGTTCAAGCTGTTCAAGCGTTGGCAAGGATATGGCTTTGGGCAGCGGCTCGGTAATACTCAGCGCGCTAGAGGCTGAGCGCCCAAGCAGGGTATTGAGAGACACCAGAATGGATTGTTGCTCGTTTTGAAGTTGCACACGTTCTTGCACGAGCCGCTGTATGTCGAGTTGTACCGTGTTGACATCCAATTCGGAGACTTCCGCTGCCTTGAAACGATCGCGGGTTGTCCTAGCGAGTTTTTCTTCCACGCCAACTAATGTATTGAGTGAATTGATCTGTTGTTCGATGACTACAAAACGATAGGACTTGCTGGCAATTTCACCGGCCATGCGTCGCTCGGCCTCGGCAATTTCTACTTCGGCCAGCGCGATATCGACACGAGCCACTGCTTTTTGATGGAGCAAACGTCCCGCAATGGGGAATTCCTGACTAATGCCAATCGCATTGCTGTATTCGCCCTCATTGCCAAACAAAAGGTCGGTACGCGCAGACAAATCCAGGCGCGGGTTCGCCCGCAAACCTGCTTGTACCAAACGGGCTTCAGCGAGATCCACTGCATAGCGCGCCGCCTGCAAGTCTTTATTATCTTGCCGCGCTATCTCGATCAATTGCCGCACATCAAGGGAGGTTTTTTCAACGGTCGTTGCGAGCGCTGCACTCGAAAACAAGAACGCAATCAAAAAGCCCAGCAATACCCTAGAAACGTAGTTGGCAGGCCTTCCTGCTGGAAAACTAAACCAGAATTTACACGCCAACATGCCACGGCGTATGCCGAGCTGAGGCTCTATACCTAAAATGAACATTTACGATCTCCGATGAAACCAAAACAATGCCGACAGCGCGGCATGGCATCACTTATAAAAGCGACGCTGCTTTCAGGTTTTGATCAGGAAATCGGTGGTCGCAGTGGCGACGTACCGCGAGTAGCGGCGAAGGATTGGTCGTACAACGATGAAATAGCGTCCGAACCTTTCAACAAGAACGACGGTGCAGGAGAACCGAATAATGACGCGACGGTGGAAGAACAAAAACCCATACCGCAACCGCAATTACATTTTTGCTGGCAGGCTTTGCCGTGACACTTACTAGCAGCGGCAGGATGATGAGAGTGCTCGGGCGCAGCGATCGTTTGAGACTGATGATGATCTGCCAATACCGCGTCATCGTGCGCTGGCACCGGGCTGGTGTGGTCGTCAACATGCGACTGCATCGCTGTATCGTCGTTGTGGCTCATCGCAGTTGCCGCACTGACCATCACCCCGTTCGCAAAAATAGCGAAAGAGAGCATCAAATGTAGTACTAGCCGGCTGAAATGCATGGCGGCAGTCTACGACGATGCTGAAAGGGCTGCAA
>JBOHYH010000069.1:0-8522 GCA_050737775.1 Arenimonas sp. | reverse complement strand
CACTCATGCTGATCTGCGGCAGCGGCAAGCGCTCAATGATGGCCGCAGAAAACCTGGCCGCACTCGGCTATCGCAATCTTTTCAATGTGCTGGGCGGGTTCCAGCGCTGGTCGGCAGAACAATTGCCGCTCGATGATAACGGCCTCGACCAGGATTTCACCGAACGTTACGTAAGGCATTTACGTCTGCCGCAGGTCGGAATCGACGGTCAGAAAAAGCTCGAACAAGCCCATGTCGTGTTAATCGGGGCAGGCGGCCTGGGTTCTCCCGCTGCTTATTATTTAAGCGCTGCCGGTGTCGGTAACATCACAATTATCGACAATGATGTCGTCGATAAAAGTAATCTGCAGCGACAAATTCTGCATACCGAAGCCAGCATCGGAAGTCCCAAAGTGGACTCCGCCGCAGCCAGCCTGCATGCATTGAATCCAAGGGTGAAAATACTGACACAGCAGCAACGATTAAATGCGGACAATGTCCGCAGCATCATTGCGGATGCCGATGTCGTTATCGATGGTTCGGATAATTTCCCCACCCGTTATTTATTGAACGACGCCTGCGTCGAATTGGCCAAGCCTCTGGTGTATGCGGCCGTTCAGCGTTTTAGCGGCCAAATGAGCGTGTTCGACGCCGGTCGTCATCGTGGTTCGGCCCCGTGTTATCGCTGCCTGTTTCCCGAAGCACCGAGTGGCGAAGATGCGCCCAATTGTGCCGAGGCGGGGGTGCTTGGGGTGGTGCCAGGCGTGATGGGTTTGCTGCAAGCCACCGAAGCCATCAAGATCATTCTCGGTATCGGTCAAACGCTAAGCGGCCGTTTGCTGCAATTCGATGCACTCGCGATGCGCTTCAGCGAATTGAGAATTCCGGTAGACAAGGAATGTCCTTGCTGTTGCGACACACTTGGCAGATAGACAAGGTATAGAAAGTCACTATCTTAGGGATTTACAACGCCATCACCAACAGAGTTGAAGTAGCAGAGGCATACACCTTGCCCATCGCATCCATCAGCTTTGCTTCGGCAAATGCGACACGCTTTCCAATCGAGATCACGCGACCTTCTGCGCGCACTTTTCCTATCTTGTCAGTCAGCGCTTTGTGGTAAGCCACTTTGATTTCGAGCGTGGAATACGAATGCATCGGCAGCAAGCTAGCGTGCACTGCACATCCGCAGGCCGAATCCAGTAGTGTCGCGGCGTATCCACCGTGCACCATGCCGATAGGATTGTAAGCATGCTGCCCGGGCACGCCCTCGAAAGCCGCGAAGCCTTCGTCAACTTCAACCAGCTTGAATTGCAGTGCTTCGGCAATTCCCGGGTGCTTGTCCGAGACTAGCAGTGCACGCAGTTGCTCCAGTCCCGTTGCCGTCTTTATATCGATGTTTGGAATTTCTGATATCAGACTCATGTTGATCATCCAGTTCTTTCAGATTCATATTTCATTCTAACAACGACCTTGCCCTTGGCGCGGCCCTGTTCAAGGTAGGCCAGTGCCTGCTTCACCTCTTCGAAAGGAAACACCTTGTCGATTACCGGGCGAATATGCCCCTCAGTAATCAGCTTCCCGATCTGTTCGAGTTGATCTCCGTCTGGACGCACGAAAAGGAATGAATACTTGGCATCGCGTTTACTCGCTAAACGAATGATCTTGCGGCTCAGTAAGCCGAACACCAACCTCATGATGTAATTCATGCCGCGCTTGCGTGCGAACGCAGCATCCGGAGGGCCGATAAGCGAGACGATGGAGGCACCTGGCTTCAGAATACGAAGGGATTTCTCGATAGCATCGCCTTTGACAGTGCCCAGCACGCTATCGTAATCCTTCAGAACGTTTTCAAACTGTTGCACTTTGTAGTCGATAACTTCATCGGCGCCAAGACTACGTACCAGATCGACATTGCCGGTGCTAGTGGTTGTAGCCACTTTGGCACCGAGGTACTTCGCGAGTTGGATTGCGAATGTGCCAATGCCGCCCGAGCCCGCAGGGATAAATACTTTCTGGCCTGGCTTCAAGCCTGCTCGCTCCTTGAGCGCCTGCCACGACGTCAGACCAACCATGGGGATTGAAGCTGCTTGCACGAAATCCAGCGTGGTCGGCTTTAGTGCTGCCGCGTACTCCGGCACTACCGCAAATTCGGCGAGTGCTCCCGTGCCATGATCGAAAATGCTGGCGAACACGGCATCTCCCGGTTTAAAGCGTGTGACGCGGCTACCAACTTCTACCACTACACCCGCCAGATCACTGCCCAGGATGGCGGGTAGTTGAAACCGCAGGATAGGTTTGAAGCTTCCTTTTGGAATCATGATGTCAATCGGATTCAATCCCGCAGCGTGTACTTGAACAAGCATTTCGTCCGTCCGGATTGCGGGTTTGGGAGAATCGGCGAACACGACGTGGTCGAGGCCACCATAACGTTTCATAACGAGTGCTTTCATTAGTGTTCTCTATTTTTTCAAGTGACGGTGTCTATATTTTTAGGATTGCATCTACGATGAGCTTGACGCATCGAGCTTCAAGTCTTTTCGAATACCTGCGTCCAACAATCCGCCAGGAGCAAATCTGCGGAGTATTCGTAAACGGTTCGCAACACCGCCTGCGGTGTATCGCAGCTTCGGGCGATCTGTGGTGGCGGCCTTCAGTACCACCTCAGCCACGACGCTCGGTTCATCGGCATTCGCCATCACCTTGGTCAACACATTCTTCAACGATGCGCGAACTTCGCGATACTCATCAAGCTTGGTGTCGGCTTCCATGAAGTTGGCATCGAACTGCGTCTTCGTATACGCAGGTTCAATGACCGAAACCCGAATACCTCTTGTGCGCAGTTCATGATCGAGCGACTCGGAATACCCTTCAACCGCATGCTTGGTAGCGGCATATAGAGCACCGTAAGGCATCGGCAAAAAACCTAACACCGAACCGATATTGAGGATGCGACCAGCCCCCTCTCGACGCATATGCGGAACCACTGCACGCGTCATCCGGATAATGCCGAAGAAGTTGGTATCGAAAATGGCCTGCGCCTGCTCGATGGAACTTTCTTCCGCGCCAGCCGGCGCCACACCGAAACCGGCATTATTCACCAACAAATCAATTCGCCCCTCCAATCGGATGACCTCGTTTACCGCTGCTTCAACCGATTCATCGCTCGTCACATCCAGCGATAACATCTCATAGGATTTATCGTTAGCCGTAGAACCACGTCTGCTGGTGCCGTACACCTTGTAACCCGCTTGAGCGAGCCGTTGTGCTGTCGCCTCACCGATGCCCGATGAAGCGCCGGTAACGATAGCAATGGATTTTTTAATAGTCATGGGAATTCCTTTCAGTCAATCGTGTGGAGTAGGGGGTACTTGTGGTTAAAGAATAAAATATATGATTACCATCATATAAAAAGCCAGAAGAAAAAAGAGTGCGTTATCATGTAATCAATTGCCAGAAGCTGCGAGTTTTTTTAGCGTTGCTTGGAGAAATGCATCAGAAAGCTTTGGGTCATCAACTGCGCGGGCTAACAGCAAAGTGCCTACCATCGTTGCGACAGTAAACAATGCATTCTCGTGCGCACCAGGCTTCCCCCAATCGGGTGACTGACGGGCGATAAGATCAATCATTTCCTTGATACGAGACGTAGCGGCGCGTCTTACCTCAGGTGCTTGACGCGGCATCTCCGAGCCCAATGCAGCAATCGCGCAGCCATGCTCCATGTCTTTAACGTGTTCGTCCGAGAGATAAGCCTGCATCATCGCCTGGAGTACTTCTTTGGGTGGTTCGGTAGCTGCGATACGCGCCATGAGTGTCAAACTTTCACCGCCGGCGCGGTCAGCCGCCTCGGCGAGCATCGCTTCACGCGACGCGAAGTGCGCGTAGAAACCGCCGTGTGTCAGTCCAGCATCTTTCATGATATCGGCGACGCCCGTGCCGTTGTAGCCACTACGACGAATTGCACGCGCAGCCGCCTCGACAATGCGATCATGAGTGGCTTCTTTTGCACTTACTGAGATTCTTTTCATATGACGATCATCATACACTGTATTGTAGAAGTGTCAAGCCTATATACACTGCCGCGTGAGCAACCTGGAAAGTGGAATCAGGATATGTTTTTCCGAAATTGATAGGAGTCCCAGATAGAGGGTTGGCCGGGATTCCTGAGAAATGCAGCCACTTTGACTTAACTCCTAGTTTTATATACGCTTTTAACGTTGCTGTTGCTTCTGAATTAAGCTTTTACTTCTGTGTAGCGCTCATAAAGAAATAGATTTGACGGTTTTTGAACCTGGTAATCCCCCAGACTGGCTTATGAATCAGGGGTCGTAGAATTCTTCTTGCAACCCATGGTCAAACCTGTCCAATCGATTCACTAGTACCTTTTCTAGCAACTCTACTAGTGCAGAAATTTCAATACAAAATGGCATTTTCTAGATGGAGTCTGGCTCATGCGCGATGTTGCTAGATGCCAAGTGATGTAAAATACGGCAATGCGAAATCGCCGCTTCCAACACTACTTTGCTCACATGGCCCTGCTGGCCATGTTTTTGCTGGTATTGGCGCCGAATATCAGCCGTTGGATGGCAAGTAAAAACAATGGCCTAGACTCCAATTGGGCCGAGCTTTGCACTGCCACCGGCCTGAAGCTGGTCAAACTGTCTGATTTTGGCAAAGGCGAAATGCCCAAGCCAATGCCGATGGGGCCCGATTGTGCTTATTGCCCATTGGCTGCCTCCATAGCGCCACTTCTTCTCTTGATTGCGCTGGTTTTTCCGCGTGTCGCACAGCGTATTGTCAGTACGTTCGGACAAACCATTGTTCGCGTTTTTCTCTACCCTAGAGGCCTCGGTTCTCGCGGCCCTCCACTAGCTCTTTAACACACCAGTAAATAACCGCACGCATCGCAATGCGTGTTTGTTCTGTGTTTTGGAGAAAACCCATGTTATCGAATACTTTCGCGGAGCCGCGTGCTTCGCGCTTGGCTGTCGCCATTTTTCTGACTTTGTCGCCATTGCCTGTTTTTGCCGCTGATGCGGATATCGACAGCCCTTCCCAGAAAAACAAAACCGAAGAGGAAGTCAAAACCCTGCAAGCCGTTGAAGTGCGTGCGCAAGAAGTGGAACGTCGCGAGCAGCGCCTACGTCATGTGCAGCATGATGGTTCCAGCGTCACCATTGATCGAGAACGCATTGAACAAAGCAATGTGATCGGCAGCGAAGATTTATTGCGTTATGCCCCCAATATCACGATCCGCTCGCGTTATATCGGTGATCGCAATGCCCTTATTGGTGGGCGAAGTAATTCGACCATTCAAGGCTCACGATCGCTGGTGTATATCGATGGATTGCTAATCAGTGATTTGCTGGGTGCCAGTTTCAACCCACCCCGTTGGGGCATGGTAAGCCCGGCCGAAATTCAATCGATGGATGTTTTATACGGACCATTTTCAGCTGAATTACCAGGTAATTCGATGGGGACCACGCTGCAAATAACCACGCGTTATCCACGAGAATTGACGACCACGGCCGACGCGCAATTTTTCTCGCAATCATTTTCCGATGAATATGGTTTCAAGGACGACTACCAGGGTAATCGGGTGAATGTCACGATGGGCGAAAGCAATGAACGCTGGCGTTGGTTTGGTGCCGTCAGTCGTCTGGATACCACTTCGCACCCAATGCAATACGCCACGCCTGCGGCATTTATCACCACCAATGTAGGTAGCCTACCTTTGCTTAATGGTGCAGTAACCGATCTGGATCAACAAGGCTTGCCACTGGTGATTCTCGGTCCCACCGGTATAGAGGACACCCGGCAAATCAATGCCAAGTTCAAAGCAGGCGTCGATATCAATGATGATGCCACCGTGGAATTTGTTCTCGGTTACTGGCAGAACGATTACGAACGCATCGCAAAAAGTTTTTTGACCGACAGCACGGGTAACGCCGTCTATGCCGGGAATTACCGCTTGCCCGATGGCCGTGGTATTCGCATTGCCAATAATACGTTCGCACCACAAGACGGCAATGAAGTGCATTGGCAAAGTGCATTGTCGCTCACCTGGAAATTGAACGAACACTGGGCGTTGCAAAGTATTTTCTCGGATTATCGAATTTCGGAAAACGAGTTGCGCAGTTCCACGCAAACGCCTGTCATTGCCGAAAATGGTGGCCTGGGCACAGTCAGTTTTGGTGATGGTACCGGCTGGAATACATTCGATGTCAATCTGGATGGCAAGTATGAAAACCATCGTATTCGTACCGGTGTGCATGCCGACCGCTATGTGCTGACGCAGGAAGTGTTCAACAGTGCCAATTGGTATTCCGGTGATGCCACGACCAAGACCAGTGCCTTTGGCGGCAAAGCCACGACTAACGCGATTTATCTGCAAGACGATTGGAAATTTGCAGCAGGCTGGCAGTTGGGGCTAGGGGCTCGTTATGAGCAATGGTCTGCATTCGATGGCCTGCGCACGGCAAGCAATGGAACAACACTGCTCTACCCAGAAAGAAAGATCAGTGCTTTCTCACCCAAATTTAGTTTAAGCCGTGAAATTGGTCAGGATTGGACACTGCGAGCCAGCGCGGGCAAGGCCGTGCGTTTCCCGACAGTGTCGGAACTTTTTCAGGGTTCCATATCCGGAAACGTGATCGTCAACAGCAATCCGGATTTGTTAGCTGAAACCAGCTATTCCAAAGAGTTGGCCGTGGAAGGCTTGTTGTGGGGCGGTAATGCACGCATCAGCCTTTTCGAGGACGACATTCGCAACAGCCTGTTCAGTCAAACCAATTTTTCGGTCTTCCCCAACGTGAGCAATATCCAGAATATTGGTCGCATTCGTAATCGCGGCCTGGAGTTGGTCGGCGACTGGAAAAATGTGGGTATAGAAGGTTTAAGTGTGAATAGCAGTGTGGCATTCAATCAACCACGAATTTTGGACAATCCCAATTTCCCCGCCAGTGAAGACAAGCATGCGCCGCGCATCCCCAAAACGCGAATAAGCACTGTGCTGAGTTACAAACCCAATGAAGATTGGCGTTTCAGCCTGGCTGGCCGTTATTCAGGGCGTCAGTGGAATACCTTGGATAATAGTGACATCAATCCAAATACTTTTGGCGGCACATCCAACTTCACGGTGTTTGATGCAAAAGTCACAAGAAAAATGGCGGGCGCTTTTACGCTGGGCTTGGGTGTTGATAATTTAACCGATGAAAAATATTACGTGTTCCATCCGTACCCCAGTCGTACTTTTTTCCTTGAACTTCGCTATGGGAAAAATACGCCATGACTATCATGAGCGAATCCGCAGCGAGTATTGGCAGCAGCCAATACTCGCGTTTCTGGCGCTGGCATTTCTATGCCGCATTCTTGGTGATCCCGTTTATTTTATGGCAGGGCGTTACCGGCGTTATCTACTTATGGCATCAGGATATCTCCGATGCCGTTTGGCCCGAATTGCGTTTTGTATCGGTCGGCGAAGTTCGCGCCTCATTGGATGAGCAATTGAATGCTGCCATCGCGGCGAATGCCGGCACCAAGCCGAAAATCATCAAAATTAGTGCTGAGGCCAATCGTAGTACGCAGTTTATTTATGAGCATGTAAATGGTTTGAGTTCGCCGACCTTTGTGGATCCCTACACAGGCAAGGTGCTGGGGAGTGTTTCTTCCACAACCTGGTTGCCGGGATTGACACGAGAACTGCATGGCGGGTGGCCGCTCGGAAAACCGGGTTCCTGGTTACTGGAGTTGGGTGCTTGTTGGTGCCTCGTGATGGTACTCACCGGTTTATATCTGTGGTGGCCACGAAAAACCAAAGGCATGGGCGGTGTTTTGTATCCAAGATTGCGTGCCGGTTCTCGCGTGTTCTGGAAAGACCTGCATTCAGTCATTGGCATGTGGTTCTCGATTCTATTTTTGGCTTTTCTGATCACTGCCTTACCGTGGACCGATTTCTGGGGCAAGCAAGTGCTTAAACCGATACAGCAAATGACGGGCCAAATGGCGCCGGCGGCGCTGGGCTTTTCGCATCATGCGGAAAATGCTTCGATGCATGCAGGACATGCGCCTGTCAGTTTTCAACGCGTGTTGGCTATTGCCTATGCGGAAGGTTTGAACGGCGATCTTGAAATGCGTTTGAAAGCTGCCGGTGAACCCATCACCGTGGTGATGAAACAAGGTCGTGCCGCCAACGAACGTACATTACAAATTGATCCCGCAATGGGGCAAGTCATAGCGCGGGTATCGTGGAAAGACTATCCGATTTTACCGAAAGCCATTTCCACCGGAGTCGATTTGCATGAAGGCACCTTCTTCGGGCGTGCTAACCAGATTTTCAACTCGCTGGTCGTGTTCGCTTTGTTTTGGCTGATCTTTACCGGCTTTATGGGCTGGTACAAACGCAGGCCAGGCAAGGGTTTGTCAGCACCCGCCGCTTCGCAACGGAAGTGGCCCAGGTGGTTGCCCTATGTGGCGATAGCACTTTGTCTGTTAATGCCGCTACTGGGCCTTAGCGTATTGCTCGTTTGGCTGATGGATCGCTT
>JBOHYH010000068.1:0-3669 GCA_050737775.1 Arenimonas sp. | reverse complement strand
GATTGCCGTCACACCAGCAACACCCACAATTGCCTTCAACGGTGCGCAAACCTTCGTTGCGACAGGCACCTACAGCGATGCGAGTACCGTCGACATTTCTGCTTCGGTCACCTGGAACAGTTCCAATACGGCGCTCGCCACCATGACCGGCGCTACCGCCAACGGTGCAGGTTCGTTCACCGGCGGTGCAACGACCATTACCGCAACGCAAGGCGCGATTAGTGGTACCGCCACATTGAATGTCACGGCGGCGCCTGTCGTGAAAACCATTGTAATTACAGGCGGTAATGGACAGAGTGTTTTTGCAGGTAGCGCGTTAACCACGATGTCGGTTTCGGTACAAGACAATGGTGTTCCAGTCAGCGGACTGGGCATCAGCTGGACAGTCAGCGGTGCGGGTTCTGCAACACCCTCCATTACCTCATCGATAACGGACACGGGCGGAATAGCAATCATCAATATGACTTCGGTTAATCCGGGCCTGATTGCAGTGACGGCAGCTCGTTCCGATGACCTCACCAAGTTTGCAACCTTCAATCACACCATCAATGCGGTGCCTGCATCGGTGTTGTCAAAACTATCCGGTGACAACCAACAAGGGGTGCTCGGATCGGTTATTAATAATCCTCTTACTGTCAGATTACTCGACGGTTTCGGTGCCGCAATGACAGGCCAAACTATTAGCTGGACTGTGCTTTCGGGGCCTGCAACTTTGTCCGGCGCAAGCAGTGTGACCAATGCCGCTGGTGATGCACAAATTTCGCTAACGTTCGGAAACTCATCGGGGTCGGCAACCATTCGTGCTTCGGCATTGAGTGGCACATTAACTCAGGACTTCACGGCATCCTCCGTCACGGTGACATTGGGCAGCGCAAGCGGTAATGGCCAATCCGGTCCTGTATCAAGCTTGCTGCCACTGCCACTTACGGTGCAAATCACGCCACCTGCAGGCGTCACTTCTACCGGTCCGAAATCAGGTTCCATAAAAGCATTGAGTGGTGTGCCGATTACGTTTGCGATTACTACTGGCACCGGTGGATCTTTGTCGGTCATCAACGCGGTTACCAATGCGGGCGGCCTGGCTTCCACCTCGCTTACATTGGGTCCAAATGCTGGCCCTTATATTGTGACTGCGTCGACGCCCGGAGGCTCGACGACCTCCTTCAGTGCAACAGCAGTCACATTGGCCGCCGGCAACATCACTAAACTAAATGGTGATTCTCAAAGTTTAACGCCAGGCAACGCATCGGTTCTGATGCGCGTGCGCTTGGTAGACGACTTGAATAATCCGATTTCTGGCGGCCTGATTCAATGGACTGCCGTCAACGGTACTTTGACGTCAGCCACCAGCACGACCAACGCAGCTGGTGAAGCTACCAACATAGTAACGGCCACTAGTTCTGGCGTTGTCAGCGTAAGTGCCAGTTATACCAATCCGGTAACAGCGATAGTTACGGGTCCGGTTACTTTTAGCCACAATGCCGGCATCAGTAATTTGGCTGGGTTGACGATTGAGCAGGAAGGTGTCGCGAACGCAATTGATAATCTCTGTCCTGCACTGGCGGCGATCACGAGCCCGACTCCTGAACAAACTGCACTGTTAAATGATTGCAGGGCAATTATCAATTCCGCTGCAATTGATCCTGCCGCTGCCACGAATGCTCTGGATCAATTGCTACCGGATGTTGCGCTCGCGCAAGCGACTGCCAGTATGCTGGCGGCACAATCGCAGTTCCAGAACTTGAAAGCGCGCATTGCGGCTCTGCGTAGCGGTACGCAAGGCACCAGTTTTGAAGGCCTGGCTTTCACTAACGGCAATGGCACGGTTTCTTTGGGCGCACTTGGAAATGCACTGACTGGAGATACGGAACCGAGCACTGAAGTGGGTGCAGATTTCCAACGCTGGGGCTTCTTTGCAGCGGGCACGATAGGTCGCGGCGAAGCAGAAGCAGGAAGTATCAATCCGGCTTTCGATTACGACATCAACGGCCTGACGGCCGGTGTGGATTATCGCTATAGCGATAAGTTTATTTTCGGTGCCGCACTCGGGATGACGCGTCAAGGAACCGACTTGAACGGCTCCGAAGGAACGTTAGAAACCACCGGCTGGAGTGCGTCGGCATACAGCACTTTCTACAAGGAAAATAGTTGGTACGCCGATGCCGTGTTGACCTACGGTCGCAACAGTTATGACCTGGAACGCCGCATTCGCTACACCCTGCCCCTGCCTGGCGGCGGCTTTACCACAGTTGATCAGACTGGCCGCTCGTCGTCATCGGGCGATATGCTCGAAGCCGCATTTACATTTGGTCATGACTTCCAGAAAGGTGGCTTGAGTATCGGACCTTATGGTCGTGTGCTGTATACCAAGCTGGGCTTTGATCAAAGCGTAGAAACCCTGGAAGCCGGCCCCGGAAGTGGTTTGGGTATCGCCATCGATACGCGCGACCTGACCTCCATTGCTTCGCAAATCGGTGCGAAATTCACCTACAGCCATAGTACTGATTGGGGCGTAATCATCCCGCACGTACAGCTTGAATGGGAACATGAGTTCAAGGATGACCCTGCGCAAATCACTGCCCGTTTCTTGAATGACCCGACGGCAACGCCCATCGTGATTACCGGCGATCCACAAGATACCGACTACTACCGAATCGGGCTGGGCCTGTCGTTGATCCTCAGCAAGGGGCGCTCCGGCTTCCTGTATTACGAACAAGTACTAGGACGTGATGGTTACAACCAGTTCAATATTGGCCTCGGTTTGCGGATGGAGTTCTAATGATGCCGCAAGCCGCAGATCCTGATAAAAAAGCCGCTTGTTCATCAGCGGCTTGCCTTATGATGGCGATACAACGCATTATGTTGATTCAGATAACAATACCAATCCACCTTCAGCCACACAGGTTTGCCGCATGATCGAATTCGGTCATCTAAGTCACGTTGGACTCCGACGTGAATTAAACGAGGACACCTACTACGGTGATTCCAAGCTCGGCCTGTGGCTGGTTGCCGACGGGATGGGCGGCCACGAGTTTGGCGAAGTAGCGAGCGCACTTGCGCGTGACGCAGTGGTTCGTGAAGTCCGTAACGGCAAAAGCTTAAGCGTCGCGATTCGTTCCGCCGACGAAGACATTATCCACCAGTCCAAACGCCGCGCTGAAAGCTTGCCGATGGGCACGACCATGGTGGCAGTTAAGGTCAATGGCAATAAATTTGAACTGGCCTGGGTGGGAGACAGTCGTGCCTATTTATGGAATGGGCAACTCAGCCAGATTTCTTCCGATCACAGTTATGTACAGGAATTGATTGACCAAGGCGCCATCACGGCGGAGCAGGCACGTACGCATCCACATCGCAATGTCGTGACCCAGGCACTCGGCGTGACTGACCCGGAGAACCTGAAAGTTGAAACCCTGTCCGGCGAGTTCCGAACCGGGTTTCAAATCCTGCTCTGTAGCGATGGCCTGACTGAAGAAGTTGATGACGCATCGATTGGTGCCCTGCTCGCACGCAAGGATTTATCGGCTCAGGAATGTGTTGATCAACTGATTTCTGCCGCACTTGATGGCGGTGGTTCGGATAACGTGTCGGTTATTTTGCTGCGTAAAATGTAAGGCCCATGTAATTGATAATGTAGGGGCACTTGCATGCTGCGCCCTGTTTTTAGTG
>JBOHYH010000067.1:0-4655 GCA_050737775.1 Arenimonas sp. | reverse complement strand
ACGCTGCGATGTTGCACCGTCAGCGCTTCGATATAACGGCGTATCCACGCCGATAACGCATCAGGCGAGGATGCTGCCAACAATAATCGGAGGCGCTCGGTGCGCTTGCCCACCATGATTAGGGTTTCGCCGATAAAGCATCGTGACCGTTGTGGCCGCGTGCTTTGACCGACCGGCTACGCGGTTTTTGAGAAGAAGCGGTCAGCAGGGAAGCGAGAGGCCCGTCAGTGCTGGCGGTGAGGGTGTTTTCTGACCCCCGCGAGGTGGCCGCAAGCGGGCCGCTATCGCCCCGCAACCGCCCCGCGAGGTGGGGGGTCTGACCCCGTGAGGTGACACTTTTACCCCGCGAGGTTGGCGATATTTCAGCCGTCGATGCTTCACTCAATCCCATCAAGTGCGGAACATCGCTTTCTGGCTCGCCATCAAACAACACGCTATAAGCAAACTGCTGGCCCATCTTGCCGCCATGCACCAAGACATATTCGAGACTAACCAGTCGTTCCAGATGCACACGTAACTGCGTATCGCTGACACCCAAGGCAGTGCGTACCGCACGCCGCGTGAACTGCACGGCCGCACGCTCCATGCCGTGCGTGTTGGCGTGTTCCCGCACCCACGCATCCAGTGCCGCGAGTACACGCCGCGTTTGCGGTGGCAATTCATCCAGTGAGCGACCGAGCACCGCATGGGCCAAGCGATTGGCTAATGCAATATCGTTTTGCGTGACTTCGATGTATTCCACACCGACACCATTCACGTCTAAAGTTTTTATGGGGCGTTGCTGTTGATGCAATAACGCAATCGCATCGATGAGCGCGAGGTATTTGACGTGATCGCGCCGCAGTCGTACCCGATCACTGGCGAAGGTCAATTGCTCGGCAAACGGATTGACTACCGCCAATGGCCGCAGCAGCGTTTGCGCAGCCCGATGCGCGGCAATCACCTGTGCGCTGTGCACATTGGCTTGCAAGCCCGCGAGTGTGCGCGAAGCGCGTTGTCGCGCTTGAATGGCCGCAGTTTGTTCGACGGTTTCGTTAATCGTGAGAACGAGACAGCGATTTAATAATTCTTCATCGATATCAATCGCTGTTGTCGTCAAACACAACATCACCGGACCTTCGACCCGATACTCGCTGGTAATTAATTTACCCGTCGTCGGGTCTTTGCCGGTGCTGGCAATCGTGAGTTCGCCTTGCGATTGCAACAATTTGAGGGCATACGCGGCTTGCCTTACGCCCTCTTCTTCGGCGATGGCCAAGATTTTATGTTTGAGATTTCCCTCGCCGATATAAAACAAACTCTGACCAGTCATCGCCGAGTAATGAACCCGCTCGTTTTCTGGCATCAGCGATAACAGTGCATCCATCAAAGTCGATTTACCGGCTGCGCTGGTTGATTGAATCAGAATCGCTAAAGGTCGATCGAGCAAACGCGACACGCAGGCCAGATAACCGACCAGCGCATTGGTGCCTTCGCCCACTACGCCAATGGCTTCCACGTCCGCGACAATTCGATTGGCTAAATCTTTATCTCGCAACAAGGCCAAGCCTGACGCTTCATCGGCTTCACTCAGTGTCGGTAAAGTGATTTCATTTTCTGGTTTCAATGTGCCACGCATTGCTTGTTCTTGTATCGGTTCCAAGGCCAACACCAGCGCACTGATATCACCACTAATCGCTGATTCATTCGCACCGAGTTCAACAGCGGCGGCTTTGATAAACGCAGAGCGCGAACGCGCTTGATACAGATCGAGGGTATCGACGTGCAAGTGATCGCCGCTGCTCACGCGCAAGGTTATTTTGAGAGATTCGGCGCTCAAGTTGCGCGCTAATCCGCGCACTCGATAAGCCCGTGTGGCGCGGGTCAGGCGGACTTCATCGGGGCTGGCAATTTCCAGCTGAGTCGAAGACGCGGCCAGCAGAGGCTGTAACGGCGCGGCTAAAGCATCAATTCCAGGTCCTTCGGCAGCGGCATTCGGTCGTTTCATAAAATCGGGCTCCGGGCAAAAACCTGTCAAGGGGGTTTTGAACAAAATAACTCATAAACATGGTACTCATAATATGAGTATAGTCAACTCAATTTCAGAAGGAGCGCCGATATGCTCAACACCACACCCACGACAGCAGCAAGCCCTATGGCCGCTAAGGAAAAAACCTTTTATGCCGCTCTCGGCCAACGCATTGCCGAGCAGCGCAAGGCTCGCAACATCACACAAGTGGAGTTAGCAGCCACGCTAGGCATTGCCCAGCAAACGATGGCGCATTACGAAGGCGGCGTGTCACGCATTGCGGTCGAGACGCTGACGGAGTTAGCCAACGCACTGAGTATTCAAGTGGAAGACTTGATCGGATCATCGACCAAGCGTGCTAATAGCAAACGCGGGCCAGCGCCTAAATTGCAGCAGCAACTCGAACAGCTCTCTCGGTTACCCAAAGACAAGCAGCGATTAGTTAGCCAGGTCATCGAGTCGGTGCTCGCGCAAGCGGATCGCTAAGCAAATCGTAAAAACAAAAACGCCCCGATATGCGGGGCGTTTTTTATGGGGCGATGGGCAGGAATTTTCTGAATCGCTTGTCAGGCGATGTGGGTTTGATGGGTGTCCACAATTGTTCGCAAACGCGGGCCAGCCCCTAAACTGCAACAACAGTTAGAACAACTCAGCCGCTTGCCAAAAGCATGGCAGCGATTAATCAGTGAAGTGCTCGACTCGATGCTCGCGCAAGCGGATCGCTAAGCAAAAAACAGCACGCAAACAAAAACGCCATCGTGATGAACGACGGCGTTTTTGTTTTGAGCGTTAACAGCGGTTAGCAGGAAGAACACGCCGCAAAAAATATCAGTTCTCAATATTTACCAGTAAGCCTTGTAGGGAAAATCTTAATCCGCTGTCGGGCGATGTGGGTTTAGTGGCTGTCCTTGTCTTTGAAGCCAAAGTAAACCGCGCAAACCAAAACGCCGTCGCGATGAACGACGGCGTTTTTATTTTGAGCGTTAACAGCGGTGGACAGGCAGAACGCGCTGTAAAAACACCAACACTCAATATTTATCAGCAAGCCTTGTAGGGAAAATCTTAATCTGGTGTCGGGCGATGTGGATTAAGTGCGTGTCCCGAAGTTTTATTTTGTTCTTTTGTTTCTGAACACGATTATGTATTGTTCGGGTGTCCCAGAGTTTTCGCTTTGTTTTGGGTTTAACGCCATTCATTTAAGACCGCAGTAGCATTCAAAAATGTATCGCTCGACTCAAAAAGCATACGCACTGGCTTGATTACAAAGATTCCAGGTATCTCAGCACATAGTGCATCTAACTTATCCGCGTGCAATTGCCAGTCTGCTGATGAATCATAGAAGCGCATCAGCCAGATTCCGGGGGAAATTTCCTCAGTTTGCTTAGCTGCTTGTTTCAATTGGTCTAATGGCACACCGACAGTTTCAGCAAGAGTTACTGGTACTAAAATTGACCAGTAAATGCCTGGGATGTAGCGTCGCCAATCTCGACCTACCCAAGCCTCATGGGTGCCATAGCTTGCATTTTTTATCACTCTATTTCGATGCTTTCTTTCTGAGCCTTCAGCAGCATAAGCAAATGAAACACCTAATGGACCAAGGCATCGAAGCAACGAACCCGCGTCATCCTCACTTATGCCATCGATATCAAGCACAAATTCAATTGACTTAGCAATTCGAAAACTGTAAACAGAATGCTCGCCATGCAGGAAAAAACCAGATGTCGCTTTTTTCAAAAAAGCATGGAATCGTTCACTGTCTGCAATTAAATCTTTGGCTTTTTTAACGCCTTCGTCATGACTAAATCTCGACGGCCTAATTTTATCCGGCAATTGAAGCAATGTTTCAATTACCGTGTCGAGACAATTATTTGGAAAATAAAAACAAGCTTCAATCATTTTTTAGGTCCCAGATCTGTTCTTCGTATAACTTCATCGAAAGCTCTTTCACAATTCCCACTAACACATGTGTTTTTACCAGTAACCAAGATTGATTTTTGGCCTGCTGCTCTCGCCGCGCCTGTTTCAATTCTCAACTGCTTAGTAAGGCTTTGCTTCGCTACATCCTTAACTTCAACCAACAAATTGTCAGTCATGCCATCTGGTACGGCACTACCTTCTGCTGTCATAACTTTTTTAGTGTTTTTTACCAATCCCATATCTTTAAGAACACGGGCCTCAGATGCTGCGCCTTTCAGTGCATTTTTAGTAATTTGTGCCTCTGTAGCCAGTGGCCGGAGACTTCGGATAATCGAGCCCATTGCAATGTGCTCGCCATGCGCAAGCCCGCCCATCATTGGCTGACTCTCTTTGTCGATGGTTTCAAGAAAGCGAATTATGTCGCGAACGGTTATCTCACTGCCAGTGCTTCTCCCGGTCACTGACTGCCCACAGCCTCCACCGCTTGCACTATCACAGGCACGCCCATCTGGATCTGTGTATTTATACGGATTATTCGCCGCATAGTTATACCGATTAAAATTCCAACCGGTATTCATATCCGATGCCATCGGATCAACGCTGAGGAACCTCCCAATCATCGGATCATAATAGCGCTGAACAAAGCGACCCGACGTGACTTTCCCGCGCCGACGGTGCGAGCGCTTGATGCGGTGCGGCTCGGCAATGGCTAAAACGGCTGACACGGGTT